>NZ_JBEXSW010000036.1:0-100236 GCF_040613775.1 Streptomyces sp. NPDC006208
TACCAGCTGAACATCCCGCTCCACAGCACCCCCTCCCTAGGCGCTCAGGATAGATCCACTCCTGCTCCGCACATGATCGACCGGACAAGTCCTAGGTGTAATGCCCGGTGAGGTCGTGTCCGGCCCGTGGCACGGCGGCCGGTCCGGGCCCCGGGGGCGGTCGCGGAGGTACGTACGTGTGGCGGAGCACGGATGTCACACAGCCGCGGGCTGTGTCGTCCTGAGGGTATGAGGATCGCCATCGCTGGAGGAACGGGAACGCTCGGCCGGGAGACCGCCGAGGAGCTGCGCGGACGCGGGCACGACGTACGGGTGCTCAGCCGGCACGCACCGGAGTACCGGGTCGATCTGACCACCGGGGACGGGCTGGCCGAGGCGATCGAGGGCTGCGACGCCGTCGTCGACGCGAGCAACAGCCGGTCGCCCAAGCAGGCCGAACAGATCCTGGTGGAAGGCTCGCGGCGGCTGCTCGCGGCCGAGGAGTCCGCGGGAGTGGGCCATCACGTCTGTGTGTCCATCGTGGGCTGTGATCAGTTGCCGCTCGGCTATTACCGGTCCAAGGCGGAGCAGGAACATGTGGTGGAGAGCGCACGGGTGCCGTGGACGGTGGTGCGTGCCACGCAGTTCCATGAGCTGCTGGCCATGGGCTTCGCCGCGGTCGGCAGGACGCGGGTGCTGCCGGTGCCGCGGGCGCGGCTGCAGACGGTGGCGTGCGCGGAGGTGGCGCGCGTGGTCGCCGACGTCGTCGAGGGCGGGCCGCGGCGCGGACGTGTGGAGGTGACCGGCCCCGAGACGACTGACCTGCGCGTACTCGCCCGTCGCTGGCGCGCGATCACGGGGCGCAGGGCGCTGGTCGTTCCGCTGCCCCTGCCAGGGGCTCTGGGGCGCGCGCTGCGGTCGGGTGCGGCGACGTCGGACCGTGCGGATGTCCGCGGGACGGTGCGCTTCGACGACTGGCTCCGCGCGCAGACCACGACGGGCAAGGTGAACGGACGATGAGCAGTCGACCCGGGGACGAGCGCGCCTGTGACGACCGTGCCCGCGACGAGGGGTCCAGCGACGAGCGGCCAATCGGCGAGCGCGTCCGCGACGACCCCGCGCGCGGCGAGCGGTCCGGCGAGGAGGCGGCCCGTGACGACCGCGTGCGTGACGAGGAGGCCGATGAGGCGGCCGCCCGTGACCAGCGCGACCTTGACGAAGCGTTCGAGCGGGAGCGGGCGCGCCTGGTGCGCGTGGCGTACGCCACCACGGGGTCCGTCGCCGAGGCCGAGGACTGCGTACAGGAGGCCTGGTTCCGGCTGCGCAGGCTCGACGACCCCGGCGCGATCCGGGATCTGCGGGCCTGGCTGACCACCACTGTGGGGCGCTTGGCTCTTGACGCGCTGGGGAGTGCGCGCGTGCGGCGCGAGCGCTATGTCGGGACCTGGCTGCCCGAGCCGCTCGTCGAGGCCGTCCCCGCCGACGACCCCGCCGCGCGCGTCACGCTCGACGAGTCCGTCAGCATGGCGCTGCTCGTCGTGCTGGAGCAGCTGTCGCCCGCCCAGCGCACCGCGTTTCTGCTGCACGACGTTTTCGGGTTGCCCTTCGACGAGGTCGCCGACGTCGTCGGGCGTACCCCTGCCGCCGTACGCCAACTCGCCGCCCGCGCACGGCGGGACGTCGAGCTCGGGCGGCCCCGGTTCCCGCCCACCATCGGCCAACAGCGTGAAATCGCCGCAGCGTTCGCCGACGCCTGCCAGGGCGGTGACCTGGAAGGACTTCTCGCCTTGCTCGATCCCGACGTCCGGCTGCGCGGTGACGGCGGTGGCAAGGTGAGTGCGGTGCGCCACATCGAGCGCGGCGCCGGGCATGTCGCCAGGCTGCTGATCGGGTTCACCAGGCGCCCGCTGCGGCAGCTGCGGATCGCTCAGGTCAACGGCGCGCCGGGGCTCGTCGTCAGCGATGCGGACGGCAATCTGTCGGTGGTCGCGTTCACGGTGGACACCGGCCGGATCACCGACATCGACGTCGTACGCAACCCTGACAAGCTCACTGCCGTACATCTGCTGGACGAATCCCGTTAAGCTCCCGGGTCACGGATCGCCGGGGAACCGGCGGCCGAGCAGTCGACCGATGGAGATGTGGACGTGACCCGATCCCGTGTGGGTGTGGCCGTGCTGACGATGGGCACGCGCCCCGCCGAACTGCGTGCCCTGCTCGACTCCGTGGCTGCGCAGGATCATCCCGCGACCCGGGTCGTCGTCGTCTCCAACGGTGCCCCGCTGCCCGAACTCCCCTCGCACGTCACGGGAGTCGAGCTGCCGGAGAACCTCGGTGTGTCCGGCGGCCGCAATGTGGCGATGGAGCGGCTGAGGGAGTTCGGCGACGTCGACATCCTCGTCGACCTGGACGACGACGGCCTGCTCATCGCCCCCGACGTGTTCAGCCGGCTCGCCGACATGTACGCCGCGGACCCCGCGCTCGGTATCGTCAGCTTCCGGATCGCGGACGAGACCGGGTTCACCCAGCGGCGCCACATCCCGCGCATCGGCTCCGGCGACCCGATGCGCGGCGGCCATGTGACGACCTTCCTCGGCGGCGGGCACGCTCTGTCGATGCCCATGCTCGAGCGGGTGGGCGGCTGGCCGGAGGACTTCTTCTTCACACACGAGGAGACCGATCTCGCCTGGCGTGCGCTGGACGACGGATGGAAGATCCTTTACGCACCCGAGCTGGTGCTGCAGCATCCGCGCACCGCGCCGACCCGGCACGGCGTCTATTACCGGATGACCGCACGCAACCGTGTCTGGCTGGCGAAGCGGAATCTTCCCGCCCCGCTCGTCCCGGTGTACCTCGGTGCCTGGACCGCGCTCACGCTGGCCCGTACCCGGTCGGCGCCGGGGCTGCGTGCCTGGTTCAGCGGCTTCGCGGAAGGGGTGCGTACGCCGTGCGGTCAGCGTCGGCCGATGCGCTGGAGCACCGTGTGGCTGATGGCCCGCCTGGGCCGCCCGCCGGTGGTCTGAGCACGCCGACCGCTTCGACCCTCGCCGGACACGGCCGCCGTGCCCGAGAACGCGCCCGCCCGGAGGACCGGGCGGGCGCGCTGCGGTCGGCCCGTCAGAACGCCCTGAGGTAGTACATGGTGCGGAACCCGCCGCTGGTCGAGCAGGACAGGGTGTTCTGCGTGCCGGTGTACGTGAAGCCCGGCGGGACCGTGCACGCCCACAGGCCCGTCCGGGGCGCGCGCAGGTAGTACATGGTGCGGAACCCCCCGCTGGTCGAGCAGCTCAGCGTGTTCTGGGTGTTGCTGTAGGTGTAGCCGGGCATCGTGGTACATGCCCACAGGCCGTCCGCGGGCGGCTGCACGTAGTACATGGTGCGGAACCCGCCGCTGGTCGAGCAGGACAGGGTGTTCTGGGTGTTGCTGTAGGTGTAGCCGGGCGGGATCGTGCAGGACCAGAAGCCGGCGGCGGCGGACGCCTCGGCCGGGGCCGCCGCCGGGGCGTTGTCCGCCGCAGGGGGCAGCGGGGCCGCGGGCGCGGCCGACGCGGTGGCCGGGGCGAGGGCGGTGCCCAGCACGACGGCCGCGGTGCCGGCGCCGAGCAGTAAGGACCGGAGTTTCGATCGCAGCATGGGAATGCACTCCTGAGTTGGTCGTCCGACGGGCAGAACCAACGGGTGGGGGGCCAACCAGGGTCTGTCCCGTGCCCCGGCCGCCGTAGAGCGCGCGCTGGGATGCTCGCAGGAGCACCGCCCACCGGCAAGGTGCCCCTTGGCGCCGCC
Source organism: Streptomyces sp. NPDC006208 (assembly GCF_040613775.1). Taxonomy (NCBI): domain Bacteria; kingdom Bacillati; phylum Actinomycetota; class Actinomycetes; order Kitasatosporales; family Streptomycetaceae; genus Streptomyces; species Streptomyces sp. NPDC006208. The sequence goes on from NZ_JBEXSW010000036.1 coordinate 3,763, forward strand.
GTCGAGGACCGGCCGTTCAACGAGGGGGCATTGACCTGCGGTGTTGTCCCGGGAACGGCCGCGTTGCGGCATAGGGCCCCGCAGGGCAAGTCGCCCCATGTCCGAAAGATGCGCCGGAGAGTGACAGTCCGGATGCGGCGGCGACGAGAGCGGGGCGTGCCAGGTGGCCGGAAGGGGGAAGGTGCCGGCCTTGGGGCTTCTTGGCGGGGTCGGTCTCGAGAGCCGGCGGCGGTCGGGTGAGGGATCCCACAAGAGGGTCGATCGGTGGCGCGCGGACGCTGAGGCGGCTATCGTCGAGAGGTAGAACGACCGGTCTTCCTACCTTCTGGAGGGTGCGCTGTATCGGCCTTCCCGGCCGGGCTGCCTCCAGGCGGAGAGCTGCCATAGGTCGCCGGTGTACATCGAAGAGAGACCAAAAAGGTTCCATGAAGCCAATCCGTGCCCCGGCCCGGCCGGGGCCCCGCACAGAGCCGCTGCTTCACGCGGTCCCGACGGGGTCAGCCTCCCGATCGGATCAGTCGGACCGCGTCCAGCAGGGTCTTGTGGGCGGCCGTCGAGTCGTCCAGGTAGCCCGCTGCCATCGCGCCGTCGTACAGCATCAGCAGTGCACCGGCGGCCGACTCCGGGTCGGTGTGGCCGAGCCGGGTGAGCAGCTCCTGGAAGAGGTTGCGGATCCAGTCCCGGTGGGACGTCACCAGGCCGCGGACCGGGTGGTCGGCGTCCGGGTACTCGGCGGCCGCGTTCATGAACGGCGATCCCCGAAATCCGCGCTCGCGGGCGTGCTCGGAGATCGCCTCGAAGATCAGGTCGATCGCCTTCGCGGGCGGGTGCGCGGCGGCCAGCGGTTCGGCCACCGTCTTGTAGTAGGCGTCCTTGGTCAGCAGATAGGCCACGACCAGGTCGTCCTTGGAGGCGAAGTGCCGGTAGAAGGTCGCCTTGGTCACCCCGGCCTCGGCGATCAGCCGCTCCACGCCGATCGCGCGTACGCCCTCGTAATAGAACAGGCGTGACGCGGCCCGGACCAGGCGTTCGCGGGGCGGCAGCTCTCCGTCCTGCTTGGTCCCTTGACGCGTGGTGTCGGTGGTCTTCTGCCCGCTGATGCTCACTTCCCCATTGTGCCTTTGGCTCGGTCTTGAGCGGCCTGCGCCCCCATACGGCTCCCGCCAAGAGGGCCATCTCCCCTAGCCAGTACGGCCCGAGCAACGTGGCCGTTTTCATCGAAAGGCTTGAACCATGACTCGTCGTCTTGAAGGAACAGTCGCCCTGGTCACCGGGGCTTCCAGCGGTATCGGCCACGCTACTGCTCTTGAGCTTGCTCGCGAGGGCGCCTCCGTGGCCCTGGTCGGCCGGCGCGAGGACCGGCTCACCGACCTCGCCGCGGAGATCTCCAAGGCCGACGGGAAGGCCCTGGTCGTGCCCGCCGACATCACCGATGCCCAGGCCGCCGCGGAAGCGGTCGAGCGGACCGTCGAGGGCCTGGGCCGCCTGGACACCTTGGTCAACAACGCCGGCCTCATGCTGCTCGGGCCCGCCCCTGGCGCGGACCTGAACGACTGGCGGCGCATGATCGACATCAACCTCATGGGCCTGATGTACACCGCCCACGCGGCCGTACCCCACCTGGTCAAGGCAGCCGCCGAGGAGCCCCGTCAGGTCGCCGACATCGTCAACATCGGCTCGCTCGCCGGCCGCAACGCCTACGCAATGTCCGCCGTGTACAGCGCCACCAAGTTCGGCGTCGGTGCCTTCAGCGAGTCGCTGCGGCAGGAACTGGCACGTCAGCACGTCCGCGTGTCCGTCATCGAGCCGGGCAGCGTCGACACCGAACTGCGCACGCACAACCCAGCCGTCGTCCAGCAGTACATCGCCGCCTCCCTGGGCGACATTGATCGGCTGCAGGGCCAGGACATCGCCGACACCGTCGGCTACATCGTCACCCGCCCCCGGCACGTGGCCGTCGCCGAGCTGCTCGTACGCCCTACCGAGCAGGTCTGAGCGCCATTCCCGTGGCCAACTCCGAGGCAGGCAAGGAGACATGATGGCGGCCCACACCTCTCTCACGCCGGCCGGCACCATCGTCCGTGTCTGCCTGCTGCCGGCCACTGCCGTCGCGCTCGGAGGCGGCCTGGAGCAATTGGCGCGGGGCGCTCCGGCGGGCGTTCTGCCGCACCGGTCCCGAATGTGTCGTTGGCCTGCAAAGGAGATGTGGGAAAAGTGAGACGGAAAAGGATTCTGGCGGTGGTGACCAATCAGGCCACCTACGGGGCGAGCAAGCACCGGACCGGCCTGTGGCTGGGCGAACTCGTCCATTTCTACGACAAGGCGGTGAAGGACGGTCACACCGTGGATGTGGTCAGCCCGGCAGGCGGCGAGGTGCCACTCGACCCTCGTAGCCTCGGCCGTTTGTTCGCCGACCGGACGGTTCGCAACTATCTCGCCGACCCGGCCTTCATGACCGCCCTGAAAGCCACGGCGTCTGTTGCCGACGCAGATCCGGACGACTACTCCACGATCTTCTTCACAGGTGGGCACGGCACTATGTGGGACTTTCCCGACAGTGCTGAACTGCACCGAAAAGCCCAGGGCATCTACGCCGGCGGCGGCATCGTCTCATCGGTCTGCCATGGCGCCTGCGCCCTCATCAACCTGCAGGACGCCGACGGGAATCCGCTCGTCCGGAACCGCACCGTGACAGGCTTCGCGACGGTCGAGGAAAGACTGTCCGGCGTGAAGAGCAGGGTGCCGTTCCTCCTGGAGGACGAATTGCGCGCGAAGGGAGCCAAGTATGTGCGCTCCACTGTCCCGATGACGCCGCATGCCGTGCGTGACGGCCGCCTGATCACGGGCCAGAACCCGGTGTCCACCAAGGCCGTCAGCGACTTGATTCTCGGTGCCTTGGCCGAATTCGAGTAACCAGATCGAGTAACCAGTACGGAACCCGGGGTGCCCGCATCTGCGGGGCGCTCAAGAAGCTGTCCTGACCCACGAATCCAGACCAGTGTCACGAGGTCCACGGCTGCGCTGACCGCCGCCCGCCTGCCTTCGCATGCGCTGGACGCCGCCAGGCTGCGGACCGGGTGGTCGGTGTCCGGGTACCCGGCGGCCGCGTTCATGACAGCGATCCGCGAAATCCGCGCTCGCGGGCGTGCTCGGAGATCGCCTTGAAGATCAGGTCGATCGCCTCCGCGGGCGAGTGCGCGGCGGTCGATGGTTCGGCCACCGTCTTGTAGGAGGCGTCCTTGGTCAGCAGACAGGCCACGACCAGGTCGTCCTTGGGGACGAAGTGCCGGTAGAAGGTTCCGCGCCTGCCACGGCCGACGTCGCCCTTCCAGTCCTTCCGCCCTCAACAGAACCGGCCACCGCGCCACCAACTGGACCCCCACACCGCACATTGCCCCTTCACGCCGACACGGTCGACCACCCGCACACCCCGACAAGGGCATCCGACATGACCACCAGCACCGCGCACCGCACACCACGGCACTGCCGTCTCTGCAAGCCCGGGCAGGAGCCGAACGACTACACCCTGTTCCTGCGGCAGTGGGTGCGCGCCCCGGCCCGCATGGGGGCCATCGCCCCCAGCTCGCGGCACCTGGCCGAGGCGGTCTGCGCCCCGGTGCCCGAGCGAGGCGAGCCCGTCGTGGTGGAGCTGGGTGCCGGCACCGGAGCGTTCACCGCCGAGATCCAGCGCCGGCTCGGCGGCCGCGGCCGCCACCTGGCCGTCGAGATCGATCCACTCCTCGCTCAGCGCCTGCGCCACCGCCACCCGGGGGCGGAGGTGATCCAGCGCGACGCCGTGCACCTGCGTCACCTGCTGGACGAGCGCAGCATCGAGAGGGCCGACGTGGTGGTCAGCGGCCTGCCCTGGGCACTCTTTCCCTACGCTGCCCAACACCAGCTGATGGACGCGACAGCCGCGGTGCTCGCCCCGGCGGGTGCCTTCACCGCGTTCACCTACCTCCACGCCGTGCCCCTCACTCCCGCCCGTCGGTTCCGGGAGCTGCTGGCCGACCGGTTCGAAGAAGTCGTCCCCAGCCGCACCATATGGCGCAACACACCCCCAGCCTTCGTCCTCCACGCCCGCAGACCCCGTTCATGACCCGGTGATTTGCCGAGGCGGCCGGAACCGGGGCACGTTCCACACCTGCGGCTGGACCTTGGCCCGCACACTCGCCCACTTCGCCGGCGCCGCCGGCGCGGACCGTCATCCGGGTCGTCGTCGAACGCACGGTCCGCGACCCCCTGGTCGATGGAAGACGTTCGTCCACCGACCGGTGCTGTTCACCGACCAAGCCGGACTGCTCGGCGGATTCGGAATCGGGGGAGACACACCCGCAAGGCGATCGATGACGCCTTCACGGAAGCCAAGAACGAAGAGGACGGGCACACGCGGACTCCCGAGGGCACACGGGTGCCCTCAACGAAACCAATGCGCGCTCAATGTGCCCTGGCCGTCAGACGGCCCTTCCCGGCACATGACGACGAGAGAGGGGGGTAGAAAACCCCACACCGCTGAACGGGCTCAGGGCCACACCAGGCAGTACGGCTGGTGGCCCGCCTCATGCAGACGATGGCTGAAATCCTGCCATTCGTGCAGCAGCTGATAGACGTTGAACGCGTCCCGCGGCCCGCCGCGGTCCGGGACCGTCGACCAGATGAAAGCAGCCGCGCCCACCGACTCCTCGCCGATGCCGCGGAGCGGGTCGACGACCGTCATGGGCAGCTTGACCACCGCGTAGTCGGGGTGCAGGACCACCAGCTCCAGCGGCGGAACCTTGTGCAGCGGCATGCCCTGGATGCCGGTGAGCACCATCGCGGCTATGGTCTCCGGCTTGATCTTGGTGAACATTCCGCCCATGCCGAGCTCGTCGCCGCCGAGCTCCTCGGGGCGCATGGAGATCGGCACCCTGGCGGCTGTGGCTCCGTCGGGCGCGCCGAAGTATTTGTAGGTCACCCCCACACGGCCGCTCCTGATCTCCGCGGGCTCATCCGCGTCGCCCCGCCGGTGCTTCCCCCGCCGGGCAGGCTCAGGACCCAGGTCGTCAGTCCCCTCGCCCACTCCGCCACCGCGATGCATATCTCCACCCGACCATTCGCAGCCCCCGCCGCGCAACCCGATCATCGTGACAGTGACCTCCCCCACGCCCGAGTGGTGAAACACCCGACCGCGAGATCGTCCGGGGCTCTGACACCATGGATTCCGTGAGCTTTCCCTATGACGCCCCAGTTTCGCAGACGCTTTTCGACCGCGCGTCCCTTGTGACGCCCGGCGGCGTGAACTCTCCCGTCCGTGCTTTCCGTGCCGTGGGCGGTACGCCCCGGTTCATGGTGTCGGGCACCGGTCCGTACCTCACCGACGCCGACGGGCGCGAGTATGTCGATCTCGTCTGCTCGTGGGGGCCCATGATCCTCGGGCACGCGCACCCGGCCGTCATCGAGGCGGTCCAGGCGGCTGTCGCCCGCGGCACGTCCTTCGGCACGCCCGGTGAGGGCGAGGTCGCCCTGGCCGAGGAGATCGTGGCCCGGATCGAACCGGTCGAGCAGGTTCGGCTGGTTTCGAGCGGCACCGAAGCGACGATGTCCGCGATCAGACTGGCCCGTGGCTTCACCGGCCGGGCCAAGGTCGTGAAGTTCGCCGGCTGCTACCACGGTCATGTCGACGCCCTGCTCGCCGCCGCGGGCTCGGGGGTGGCCACCTTCGCGCTCCCGGACACCCCGGGGGTCACGGGCGCCCAGGCCGGCGACACCATCGTGCTGCCGTACAACGACCTGGAGGCCGTGCACGCCGCCTTCGCGGCGCACCCCGGCGAGATCGCCTGTGTGATCACCGAGGCTTCGCCCGGGAACATGGGCGTGGTCCCGCCGCTGCCCGGTTTCAACGAGGGGCTCAGGGCCGCCTGCGAGAAGAACGGCGCGCTGTACATCTCCGACGAGGTGATGACCGGTTTCCGTACCTCCAGGGCCGGCTGGTACGGGATCGACGGCGTGAAGCCCGACCTGATGACCTTCGGCAAGGTCATGGGCGGGGGCTTCCCGGCGGCCGCGTTCGGTGGCCGCAGGGACGTCATGGCGCATCTCGCCCCGGCAGGTCCCGTCTACCAGGCGGGCACGCTGTCCGGTAACCCGGTGGCCACCGCCGCGGGCCTCGCGCAGCTGCGCCTGCTCGACGACGCCGCGTACGAGAAGGTCGACAAGGTCTCGCAGGAGATCCAGGGCCTGGTGACGGACGCGCTCACCAAGGAGGGCGTGGCGCACCGGCTGCAGACGGCGAGCAACATGTTCTCGGTGTTCTTCACGGGTGAGGAGGTGCGCACCTACGAGGACGCCAAGAAGCAGGAGGCCTTCCGGTTCAACGCCTTCTTCCACTCGATGCTCTCCGACGGCGTGTACCTGCCGCCGTCCGCCTTCGAGTCGTGGTTCGTCTCCACGGCCCACGACGAGCGTGCGATCGAGCGGATCGCAGCAGCACTGCCTGCCGCCGCCCGTGCCGCCGCCGGGGCGAGCGAGGTGTCCGCATGAGCGAGATCACCGTCGTCCACCTGGTGCGCCACGGCGAGGTGGAGAACCCCGACGGCGTGCTCTACGGCCGCCGCGCCGGCTATCACCTCTCGGAGCTCGGGCGGCAGATGGCCGACCGGGTCGCCGAGCATCTCGCGGGCCGTGACATCGCGCACGTCGTCGCCTCCCCGCTGGAACGCGCCCAGGAGACGGCCACGCCGGTCGCCAAGGCGCACGGGCTGACCCTCGACACGGACGAGCGGCTGATCGAGGCGGGCAACGTCTTCGAGGGCAAGACCTTCGGCGTGGGAGACGGCGCACTGCGCAGGCCGGCCAACTGGAAGCATCTGACCAACCCGTTCCGCCCGTCGTGGGGCGAGCCGTACGTGGAGCAGGTCGTACGGATGATGGGCGCGCTGGCCGCGGCCCGGGACGCCGCCCGCGGGCATGAGGCGGTGTGCGTCAGCCACCAGCTCCCGATCTGGATCGTGCGCAGCTTCGTGGAGCGCCGCCGCCTGTGGCACGACCCGCGCCGCAGGCAGTGCACACTCGCCTCGCTCACGACCTTCACGTACCAGGGCGACAGGATCGTCTCGGTCGGTTACTCGGAGCCGGCGCGCGATCTTGTTCCGGCGCATCTTCTCGCGGGTGCCAAACCCGTGAAGGGGAAGGCCAAGGCATTCGGCGCCTAGTTGTTCATGGTCGGTTAAGAGCTGATCAGAAAAATACGCATCCGCTCCAGGAACCTTTGTGTTCCGATCCTCATCTCAACCGGTGTCGGACAAACACCGGCACCGGCTTTGAGGGCTCTCCCGGACCAGAAGAGAGCGCGGGGGTGGGGGCGGCGAGATGCGCGAGATCAGTCGAAGGGGTCTGCTCGGGGCGGGGCTCGGGGCCGCGGCCGCCATCGGGGCGGCCGGCTGCGGTTACGTCGGTGCCGAGCCGGGGCAGGCCGGGCCGTCGGGCGGCGGCGACCCGGGCAAGGGCGGCAAGCCGTCCCCGTCCAAGAGCGAGGGCCGGCTGATCGGGGACGGTTCCACCTCCGACACCGGAAAGCAGCCGCACCAGCCGAAGCGGCCCGAACCGCTCGAACCGGGCCAGACGCCCCCGCAATTCGTCATCTTTTCCTGGGACGGCGCGGGCGAGGTCGGCAACGGTCTCTTCCCGCGATTCCTCGAACTGGCCAAGAACCACGACGCGGCGATGACGTTCTTCCTCTCCGGAATCTATCTCCTGCCCGAGTCGAAGAAGACGCTCTACAAGCCGCCGAACAACGGCATCGGTGCGTCCGACATCGGTTATCTCACCGACGACCACATCAAGGACACGCTGAAGTACATACGCCAGGCATGGCTGGACGGCCATGAGATAGGCACCCACTTCAACGGGCATTTCTGCGCCGGTTCCGGATCGGTCGGCAACTGGTCGTCCGCGGACTGGCGCAACGAGACGGAGCAGGCTGTGTCGTTCGTCACCCAGTGGCGTACCAACAGCGGCTGGCGCGACATCGACCCGCTGCCTTTCGACTACCGCAAGGAACTCGTCGGCGCGCGCACTCCCTGTCTGCTCGGCCAGGACAAGCTGCTGCCCATGGCCAAGCAGCTCGGCTGGCGCTACGACGCGAGCTCGCCCGGCGGCCGCCAGGTGTGGCCCGACAAGAAGATGGAGATCTGGGACCTGCCGCTGCAGCAGATCCCGTTCCCCGGGCATTCCTTCGAGGTCCTCTCGATGGACTACAACATCCTCGCCAACCAGTCGCGCAATTCGACCAATGGCGTACCCGCGAACTATCCGCGCTGGAAGAAGCAGGCCACCGAGGCCTATCTCAACGGGTTCCAACGGGCCTACGACACCAATCGCGCGCCCCTGTTCATAGGCAACCACTTCGAGCAATGGAACGGCGGTATCTACATGGATGCCGTGGAGGAAGCGATCAAGGGCATGGCCGACAAGCCGGACGTACGGCTGGTGTCCTTCCGGCAGTTCTGCGACTGGCTCGACGTCCAAGGCCCGCAGGTGCTCGCCAAGCTCCGCACACTCGAGGTCGGCCAGGCCCCGGCGGGCGGCTGGAACACCTTCTTCAACGCTGCCTGACTCGCGGCGCTCTTGTGGTGGACCTGTGCCGGGGGCGTGGTGGGTTGCCCTCTGTGCCGCGTTTCCTCAGGGTCTGCGGGCATCGAGGGGGGTGCGGAAGATCCCCGGCAGGGCCATGCGAAACTTTTCACATGAGCCTAAGCCGTGCCCCTCGCGCCGCCCTGCTGACCACCCTGGTCGCCGTCGGCGCGCTCACGTTGTCGGCCTGTGGCGACGGCGGAAAGTCGGGCGGCGGCGGTGACACGAACTTCGTCACCAACACCGGCGGCATCGACACCGTCGCCAAGGGGAAGCGCGTGGCGCCGAACAAGCTCGCCGGGGAGACCCTGGACGGCAAGCAGCTCGACGTCGCCGACTTCAAGGGCAAGGTCGTCGTACTGAACGTCTGGGGATCGTGGTGCGGGCCCTGCCGTGCCGAAGCGACGTATTTCGCCAAGGTCGCCAAGGAGACCAAGGACAAGGGCGTCCAATTCGTCGGGATCAACACACGGGACACCGAGAAGGGCCCGGCGATCGCCTTCGAGAAGGATTACGGAGTCGGCTATCCGAGTCTGTACGACCCGATCGGAAAGCTCCTCGTCAACGGCTTCCCCAGGGGCAGCCTCAATCCCCAGTCCGTTCCGACCACGATCGTCCTCGACCGCGAGGGAAAGATGGCGGCGCGGTCGCTGAGGGAGCTCGACGACGAGGGACTCCGCAAGATGCTCGACCCGCTGATCGCGGAGAAGTGATCCTGTGGAAATTCTCGCCGCGGCGCCCGGCGTGACCGAGACGGTGCGCGACGGGGCACTGGTGCTCGCGCTGCCCATCGCCGTGCTCGGCGGCCTCGTCTCGTTCTTCTCGCCCTGCGTACTGCCGCTGGTGCCCGGCTACCTCTCGTACGTCACCGGAGTCAGCGGGACCGACCTGGCGGACGCCCGGCGCGGCCGGATGGTCAGCGGCGCGTCCCTCTTCGTACTCGGCTTCACGGTCGTGTTCGTCTCCGGCGGCGCCCTGTTCGGCTACTTCGGCAACACCCTCCTCGGACACCGGGAGATCATCTCCAGGCTCCTCGGTGTGCTGATGATCCTGCTGGGCGTGTTCTTCATGGGCCTGATGCCCTGGCTCACCCAGCGCGAATTCCGCTTCCACATGCGGCCCGCGACCGGACTGGTCGGCGCCCCACTGCTGGGCGCCCTGTTCGGCGTCGGCTGGGTGCCGTGCGTCGGACCCACCCTCGCGGCAGTGAACGGGCTCGCTCTCAGCGAGGCGAGCGCCGGACGCGGGGCCGTACTCTCGGTCGCGTACTGCCTGGGGCTCGGCCTCCCGTTCATCGCCGCCGCGGTCGCCTTCCGCAAGGCGCTCGGCGCGTTCGGCTGGGTCAAGCGGCACTACGTCTGGGTGATCCGGATCGGCGGCGGCATGATGATCGCGACCGGTCTGCTGCTGCTCACAGGTGCGTGGGACAGCCTTGTGCAGGAGATGCAGGGCTGGGCACAAGGCTTCCAGGTGGGGATCTGAGTTCGATGAGCAAGACCGAAGCGGCAGAGCAGCAGGACCTCGGCGCGGCCGGGGCCCAGTTGTCCACCGCGCCCGGCGAGGAAAAGGACGGCATCGGAGGTCCGGCCCTCGGAGTCATCGGCTGGGCACGGTGGTTCTGGCGCCAGCTGACGTCCATGCGGGTCGCACTGATCCTGCTGTTCCTGCTCTCCCTGGGCGCGATCCCGGGTTCCCTCATCCCGCAGAACAGCGTGGACGAGCTGAAGGTGCAGGCGTTCAAGGAGCGGCACGACGTCCTCGCGCCGGTCTACGAGAAGCTCCAGTTCTTCGACGTCTACAGCTCGGTGTGGTTCTCGGCGATCTACATCCTGCTGTTCGTCTCCCTCATCGGCTGCATCGTCCCGCGCAGCTGGCAGTTCGTCGGACAGCTGCGCGGCCGGCCGCCGGGCGCGCCCAAGCGGCTGACCCGGCTGCCCGCGTACACCACCTGGCGCACCCAGGCCGAGCCCGAGCAGGTGCGCGAGGCGGCGCTCGCGATGCTGAAGAAACGCCGCTTCCGCGCGGATGCGGCCGGTGACGCGGTTGCCGCCGAAAAGGGCTATCTCCGCGAAGCGGGCAATCTGGTCTTCCATGTCGCCCTGATCGTGATGCTGGTGGCGTTCGCCAGTGGCCAGCTGTTCAAGTCCGAAGGCGGCAAACTCGTCGTCGAGGGCGACGGTTTCTCCAACGTGCTCCCGATGTACGACGACTTCAAGTCCGGCTCCCTGTTCACGCCGGACGAACTGGTGCCGTTCAGTTTCAAGCTCGACAGCTTCACCGGTACGTACGCCAAGAGCGGGCCGCAGCGCGGCACCCCGCGCACCTTCGAGGCCGCCGTCACCTGGTCGAAGGGCACCGGCCCCGACCGCAGGTCCGTCATCGAGGTCAACAAGCCGCTGGTCGTCGACGGCACCAAGGTCTATCTGCTGTCGCACGGCTACGCCCCGGTCGTCACGATCCGGGACGGCAAGGGCAAGGTCGTCTTCAACGGCGCGGTGCCGCTGCTCCCGATCGACAACAACGTCACGTCGACCGGTGCCATCAAGGTGATGGACGGCTACCGCGACAAGAACGGCACGAGGGACCAGCTCGGCTTCCAGGCCTTCTTCGTGCCGACCTTCGCCGGCGCGGGCAACGGCAACATGTTCTCGCAGTTCCCCGGTCTCGAGTACCCGGTGCTCGCGCTCACCGGCTACCACGGCAGCCTCGGCGTCGACGCCGGACTTCCGCAGAACGTGTACCAGCTCGACACCCGCAAGATGAAGCAGTTCAAGGACTCCACCGGCGAGATCCTCAAGGCGCGCCTGCTGCCCGGCGAGACCATGAAGCTCCCGGACGGCGCCGGTTCCATCACCTTCGAGAACGAGGTTAAGGAGTGGGCGAGCTTCCAGATCTCGCAGCAGCCGGGCAACGGCTGGGCGCTGGCCGGCGCGATCGCCGCCATCGCCGGACTCGTCGGCTCGTTGTTCATCCAGCGCCGCCGGATCTGGGTGCGGGCGGTGCGCGGCGAGGACGGGATCACCGTCGTGGAGATGGCGGGCCTTGGCCGGAGCGAGTCGGCGAAGCTTCCCGAAGAGCTGGCCGACCTGGCCGCCACCCTGCACGCGCAGGCGCCGACCGCGCCTGAACCAGTCGATGTACCCGCCGATGTTCCTGCCGAAGGGGCTGAGAAGTGACTCTCGCCGCCGCAACCAACGAGAATCTGGCGCAGATCAGCAATTACCTGATCTATTCGTCGATGGCCGTCTACACACTGGCCTTTCTCGCGCACATCGCCGAGTGGATCTTCGGCAGCCGAAGCAAGGTGGCCCGTACCGCCGCCGCGCTGACCGCACCCGCGGGCGCGGCACAGCCCGCCGCCCCCGCGGTCCGGGTGAGGAGCGCGGGCGGTACCACCGTTCTGGACAAGCCGAAGGTGATCACGCGCGCCGTGAGCGGCGCCCGTGACGTGCCCGACGGCCCCGGCGCCCACGGCGGCACCGAGAAGGGCGATCTGTACGGCCGGATCGCGGTGTCCCTGACCGTGCTCGCCTTCCTGCTGGAGGCGGGCGGCGTGCTCACCCGCGCCCTGTCGGTGCAGCGCGCGCCCTGGGGCAACATGTACGAGTTCTCCACGACCTTCTCGACGGTCGCGGTCGGGGTGTACCTGGCGCTGCTGCTGGCCAGGAAGAACGTCCGCTGGGCCGGACTGCCGCTGATCACCACCGTGCTGCTGGACCTCGGCTTCGCCGTCACCTACCTGTACACGGAGAGCGACCAGCTCGTTCCCGCCCTCGACTCGTACTGGCTGTGGATCCACGTCTCCACCGCGATCTTCTGCGGCGCGGTCTTCTACCTGGGCGCGGTCGGCGCCGCGCTCTACCTGTTCCGTGACTCCTACGAGCGCAAGCTGACGCTCGGCGGCAAGCCCGGCCGCTTCGCCACCTCGGTCATGGAGCGGCTGCCGGCGGCCGCCTCGCTCGACAAGTTCTCCTACCGCGTCAACGCGGCCGTCTTCCCGCTGTGGACGTTCACGATCATCGCGGGCGCGATCTGGGCGGGCGACGCCTGGGGCCGCTACTGGGGCTGGGACGCCAAGGAGGTCTGGTCGTTCATCACCTGGGTCGCGTACGCCGCGTATCTGCACGCCCGCGCGACCGCCGGCTGGAAGGGCCGCAAGGCCGCTTACATCGCGCTGGTCGCGTTCCTCTGCTTCCTGTGGAACTACTACGGCGTGAACATGTTCGTGAACAGCCTGCACTCGTACGCGGGCGTCGAGTGAGGTAGCGCCCACGCCGCGGGGGAGCGACGCTTGAGTCATGAGTCAGGCGATCCCCCAGGGAACCAGTGAGACCCGGGAAGACGGCACTCACCTCATGCGGTTCGAGCTGCGGCTGCCGCATCCGGTGATACGGGTATGGGCCGCCGTCGCCACCCCCGAAGGCCTGCCGACCTGGCTCTGCGCCGCCGACCTGCTCGAACCGAGAATCGGCGGCGCGGTCGTCCTGCGCTGGCTGAACGCCGACGCGGACGGCCGCCACACCGTCGCCGAAGGAACCGTCACCGCCTGGGACATGGAACGGGTGGCCGAGTACACGGTCACCGTGCACGGCCGGATCCGCTTCCATCTCGAACCGCAGGGCGAGGACGGCACCGTACTGCGCTTCACCAACGAGCTCGGGTGCACAAAGGACGTGCTCCTCGACTGCCTGGCCGGCTGGCACAACCACTTCGAACTGCTCGCCGACGCGCTCGACGGGAAGCCGACCACGGACTGGTCGACCTGGACGCCCGAGCGCTGGGAGCAGCTGCGGGAGTCCTACGCCCAAGGGGCCTAGGAACCGCCCCCCGGCACCGAGATCGAATCCAGCTTGGCCCGCAGATACGCGTGCGAGTCCACCGGAGCGTAGGCGACCTGCCCCTTGGGCTCCGGGAGCGGCCTGACCACCGTGCCCGGATCGCACTCGTAGAAGTAGACCAGCGACATCAGCTCCTCGGACGGCTCGTCCGCGGGCGGAGGCAGCACCCGGTGGCGGCCGGACCGCCAGCGGTCGCCCGTCCAGCGCGCCATCAGATCCCCGATGTTGACGGTGAGGGCAGCCGGGTCGTACGGCGCGTCCTGCCAGCCGTCGTCGTCCGTGAACACCTGCAGCCCGCCGCGGCCCGCCTCGCGGTCCAGGACGGTGACAGTGCCGAAGTCGGTGTGTGGGCCGATCCGGAACTGGCCCGGCTGCGGCGTGCCCAGCGCGTGTCTGCTCGGGTACCAGTTGATGTTGAAACCCCAGGTCGAGTGGCCGGTGTGCCGAGTGAAGAAGGACTCCGGCTCGCCGAGTGCGGCGCCGAGCAGTTCGAGCAGCCGGTCCGACAGCACCCGCATCTGCGCGACGTACTCCGTGACGGCGGCCTTGAGCACGGGCACCTCGTCCGGCCATGTGTTGGGCAGGAACCACTCCGCGTCGACCGCCGGGTCACCGGTCGGCTCGTCCGCCGCGAAGGACAGCGACTCCTTGAGGTCCGGCGGGGTCTCGATGCCTTCCGCGTAGGCGTTGGCCTCCGCGCCGGGGCCCAGCCAGCCGCGCTCGCCGACCCGTACCTCGTACCGCTCCTTCACGGCGGCCGGCAGCCCGAAGAACTCACGCGCGGCCGAACGGATCCGCCGGCGCAGGGCATCGTCGACGCCGTGCCCGGTGACCAGCAGGAACCCTGCCGACTGGAGGGCCAGGTCGACGACCTGGGCGGTCCCGGCGCGGGCCGCGGGGTCGGCGGTGAACCAAGGGCGCAGATCGATGGTGGGGATGGTCACCCCTCAACTTTCCAGTGCCCGGACCTGTCGGGCAAGGAACCCCGCGCCGAACGCCGCTTCGGGGGCCGGTCAGCGTCCGTCCCGGAGGTGATCGCTCCTCTTCTCTCCCGGACCGCGGGGCGGTCGCCGGTGACCGTCACACCGCCCCGGCGAGGTCACGGGATGTCCGGGCAGGCTGACGGCAGGTCAGCCGTCCTCGCCGATGTCCTCGTTCCACAGCTCGGGCCGGGCCGCGATGAAGTCGCGCATCATCGCCGTGCACCCGGGGTCGTCCAGCACCACGGTCTCCACGCCGTGCCCGGCCAGCCAGTCGATGCCGCCGTGGAATGTCGCGGTCTCGCCGACCACCACCCGGGAGATGCCGAACTGCCGCACCAGACCGCTGCAGTACCAGCACGGGGAGAGGGTGGTCACCATCGTCGTGCCCCGGTACGACCGCTGCCGGCCGGCCGCTCGGAAGGCCGAGGTCTCCGCGTGCATGGACGGATCGCCGTCCTGGACGCGGCGGTTGCGGCCGCGTCCCAGGAGTGTGCCGTCCGCGCCGTACAGAGCGGCGCCGATCGGGATGCCGCCTTGGGCGAGCCCCGCCCTGGCTTCCTCGACGGCTGTCGCCAGCCATTGCTCGTACGTGCTGTGCGCCATGGGTTCACTCCGTCCGGGGCATGCCGTCGGCAGGGCGCCCCACTGCCTCGTGGACCGCTCGCGTGCTCCGCCCGTAGCGTCGCAGGCGCGGCATCCGGCACGGGGCAGCGACTTCACGTGGCGCCGTCCGGGGCGGGTCATGTCTGCCGGGACCGTTCCCGACCTGCCCGGAAGGCGGCCGGTCAGGACTTCTCGGAGTCGTCGCCCTGCTCGCGCTTCTTGAGCTCTTCCTCTCGGCGGCGCAGATCGGCCTCCCAGTCCTTGAGGAGGGACTCGTCCTTCTTGTTCTCCTCCTTGAGCGACTTCAGGAAGTCGGGGTTGTCGTCCGGTGCGACCCACTCCATGCGGTGGTTGCGGTGCCACTCGGAGGGTGTGCGGCCACCGGCCGGGGCGTGCCGCATCTTGCCGGCGGCGAACCAGACGATGGGCCCGACGATCCAGAAGAGCAGGATGATGATGACCCAGACCACCTTGGGAAGGTGCTTGGCCTCGTCCTCGGGGGTGTTGAGGCAGTCGATGAACGCGTAGATCGTCAACGCCAGCGGCAGGATGTACAGCAGTGCCCTGAACATGTGCGACAGCCCCCTGGAAGCAACGTGCAGGCCGTGTTCCACGGCCCCGGTGACGGCCCCAGGGTAACGGGTGACAGATACTTGGCCCTATGGCTTACGACGATCTTCGCTCCCTGCTCCGGGCACTGGAGCGCGACGGCGACCTGAAGCGCATCAAGGCCGAAGTGGACCCCTTTCTGGAGGTCGGGGAGATCGTCGACCGGGTGAACAAGGCGGGTGGCCCGGCCCTGTTGTTCGAAAACGTCAAGGGCTCAGCGATGCCGCTGGCGATGAACGTCTTCGGCACCGACCGGCGGCTGCTGAAGGCGCTCGGCCTGACGTCGTACGCGGAGATCAGCGACAAGATCGGCGGGCTGCTCAAGCCGGAGCTGCCGCACGGGTTCGTCGGGGTGCGGGAGGCGTTCGGCAAGCTCGGCTCGATGGTGCATGTGCCGCCGAAGAAGGTGAAGGACGCGCCCGTGCAGGAGGTGGTCCTGCACGGCGACGACGTCGATCTGGACCGGCTGCCCGCGCTGTTCACCTGGCCCGAGGACGGCGGATCCTTCTTCAATCTGGGCCTCACCCACACCAAGCACCCGGAGACGGGGGTCAGGAACCTCGGCCTCTACCGGCTCCAGCGTCATGACAGGCGCACGATCGGTATGCACTGGCAGATCCACAAGGACAGCCGCAACCACTATGCCGTCGCCGCCAAGAGGGGGGAGCGGCTGCCGGTCGCGATCGCCTTCGGCTGCCCGCCGGCCGTCACCTATGCCTCGACCGCGCCGCTGCCGGGCGACATCGACGAGTATCTGTTCGCCGGGTTCGTCGCGGGCAAGCGGATCGAGATGGTCGACTGCAAGACGGTCCCGCTGCAGGTCCCGGCGAATGCCGAGGTGGTGCTGGAGGGCTGGCTGGAGCCGGGCGAGATGCTGCCGGAGGGCCCGTTCGGCGACCACACCGGCTTCTACACGCCACAGGAGCCGTTCCCGGCGCTGACGATCGACTGCGTCACGATGCGGCGGCGCCCGCTGCTCCAGTCGATCGTGGTGGGCCGCCCGCCGACCGAGGACGGTCCGCTGGGCCGGGCCACGGAGCGCTTCTTCCTGCCCCTGCTCAAGATCATCGTCCCGGACATCGTGGACTACCACCTGCCGGAGTCGGGCGGCTTCCACAACTGCGCGATCGTCTCGATCGACAAGAAGTACCCGAAACACGCGCAGAAGGTCATGCATGCGATCTGGGGCGCGCACATGATGTCGCTGACCAAGCTGATCGTGGTCGTGGACGCGGACTGCGACGTCCACGATCTGCACGAAGTCTCCTGGCGCGCGCTGGGCAACACGGACTACGCCCGCGACCTGACGGTTGTGGAGGGCCCGGTGGACCATCTCGACCACGCCTCCTACCAGCAGTTCTGGGGCGGCAAGGCGGGCATCGACGCCACGAGGAAGCTCCCCGAGGAGGGGTACACCCGGGACGGCGGCTGGCCGGACATGGTCGAGTCGGACCCGGAGACGGCGGCGAAGGTGGACCGTCGCTGGAAGGAGTACGGGCTGTGACCTCCACCGCCGCTGCCGTACCGCAGCCCGGACGCACCAAGGCCTTCCTGCGCCTGGTGATGATCGAGCACTCGGTCTTCGCGCTGCCCTTCGCGTACATCGCAGCCCTGACCGCGATGTTCCAGGCCGACCGGAGCGTGCGCTGGTGGACGCTGCTCCTCGTCACCGTCTGCATGGTGGGCCTGCGGACCTTCGCCATGGCCGCCAACCGGATCATCGACCGGGAGATCGACGCCCGTAACCCGCGCACGGCCGGACGCGAACTGGTCACCGGTGCCGTCTCCGTCAAGTCCGCCTGGACCGGGGCCGGGATCGCGCTGGTGATCTTTCTCGGCGCGGCGGCGCTGCTGAACCCGCTGTGCCTGGCCCTGGCCCCTGTCGCGGTGATCCCGATGGTGGTCTATCCGTACGGCAAGCGGTTCACCGACTACCCGCACGCCATCCTCGGGCTGGCCCAGGCCATGGGTCCGGTCGGCGCGTGGATCGCGGTCACCGGGGAGTGGTCGTGGGACGCGGTGATCCTGGGGCTCGCGGTCGGCGTCTGGATCGGCGGCTTCGACCTGATCTTCGCCTGCCAGGACGTCCAGGCGGACCGTGCCCACGGCGTGAAGTCGGTGCCGGCCCGCTTCGGCATCCCGGCGGCGCTGTACGGGGCCCGGGCCGCTCACGCCGTGACGATGGCGCTGCTGGTCTGGTACGCGCTCGCCACGGACGCGGGCCTGTTCCTGTGGCTGGGCCTTGCGATCGTGGCGGTGGCCTTCCTCTACGAGCACACGATCGTGAAGCCGCATGACCTGTCCCGCCTGAACAGAGCGTTCTTCACGGTCAACGGGTTCATCGGCATCGCGCTCTTCGTGTGCGCTCTGCTCGATCTGCTGGTGCGCGGTCTGACCGTCTAGGCCAGGGCCCAGTAGGTGGCGGCGCGGGCCGTCCGGGAGTCAGACCACCAGCGAGGGGCGGGTGCGCCGGCGGAAGGCGAATGCCGCCCCTACTCCACCCAGCAGGCCGAAGAGGTGTGCCTGCCAGCTGATGCCCGCGTCGGTGGGCAGTACGCCCCAGAGGATCGAGCCGTAGAACGCCGCGATCAGCAGGCCGACCACCACGTCCACGGCGTCGCGGTCCACGAAGCCGCGGACCACCACATAGCCGAAGAGGCCGAAGACGACGCCCGACGCGCCCAGTGAGACGGTGTCGCCGGGGGACGTCAGCCAGACTCCCAGACCGGCGGCCAGGATGATCATGGCGACAACACCGGCGAAGCGGCGTATGCCGCGCAGCGCGGCGAGGAAGCCGAGTACGAGCAACGGAACCGTGTTGGCGGCGACATGGCCGAAACCGTCGTGCAGGAAGGCGGAAGGCACGATGTCCCGCAGCTCGCTCACGTCGCGAGGAGTGACCCCGTACGGATCGAGGGCATGGCCGGTCGCGATGTCGATGGCCTCCAGCGCCCAGAGCAGCGCCACCCAGGCCACCATCACCATGCCGGCCGTCTTTGCCCGCTCGGTCCCGCTCCGTTCGAGCTGCGTGTCTGCCATGACGGTCCCCCTGAGGTGATGCGCTTTCCCTCCCCCTCAACGTCCGGGGCACCTTACTCGGTTCCGGCCATCGGAGGCCGGATAGGCTCACCGTGTGGAGCCGCAGGAAGAGAACAGTCGCCGGCCGTGGGTCGTGGGAGTCTCCGGTGCTTCCGGCACCCCGTACGCCGCCGCCGTGCTGCGCGGGCTGATCGCCGCCGGTGAGAGCGTGGACCTTGTCGTCAGCCGGGCCTCCCGGCTCACTCTCCTGGACGAGACCGGCATCGCGTTCCGCGACGCCCGCTGGCGCGACGACCTGCGGACCTGGCTGGCGCGGGGCGCCGACGGGAAGCCCGACACGTTCGCCGTGGATGTCGACGGCGTACGGCACTGGGCCGCGGGGGATCTCGCCGCCGGTCCGTCATCGGGGTCGTACCCCGTCAAGGGGATGCTGATCGTGCCCGCGTCCACCGCCTGTGTGGCGGGTGTGGCGCTGGGGCTGTCCAAGGATCTGTTGCAGCGGGCCGCCGGAGTGACCCTCAAGGAGCGGCGGAAGCTGGTCGTCGCCGTGCGGGAGACCCCGCTGAACGGGCAGACGCTGAAGCATCTGGTGACACTGGACGAGGCGGGCGCCGTGGTGCTGCCCGCCTCTCCGGCGTTCTACGCGGGGGCGACGCACATCCAGGACCTGGTGGACTTCGTCGCGGGGCGGGTGCTCGATGCGGCAGGGGTGCCGCACCGGCTGTACCGCCGTTGGGAAGGAGAGCTGCGGGGGAACCTCCCGGCGGAGCGAGGGGGAGGTTCCGGAGGCGATTAGCGCTTCTTGGCGAGACGCGGCCGGCGCGTCCTGTCGACCCGGCGGGCGGCTTCCGGGTGGTGAGCACGCGAGCGGTTGGCCAGCTCCTGCAGCTGTCGCATGTGGGCGTAGGCCATCTCGATCGTGTACACGATGAGTGTCATCTCCTGTATTGATCTGTATGGATCGTCTGATCGTTTGAATGATTCGCAGGGTGTCGGCCCTGCATGCCTTAGATTCTACACGTAAACTTGCGGTATCGCTGAATAATGGAAGGCTCAGGCATATGGACGCCGTGGATAGGCAGCTCATCCAGGCCCTGCGTGAGAACGGCAGGGCTTCCTACGCCGAACTCGGCCGGCTCGTCGGGCTCTCCGGCCCCTCCGTCACCGACCGCATCAACCGCCTCGAGGCCGCGGGCGTCATCACCGGCTACCGCGCCACCGTCGACGCCGCGTCGCTGGGCCTCGGCGTCACGGCCCTGATCGGTATCTCGCTCTCCGACGCCGCCGACCACGAGGACGTGGCGCGCCGGCTGCGCGACCTCGCCGAGATCGAGGACTGCTGGTTCATCGCGGGCGACGACTCGTACATGCTCAAGGTTCGGGCGAACGACGTCGACGGGCTCGAGAAGACGATCCGCCGGCTCTCGGGGACCCGCGGGGTCTCCCGTACGCGGACGACGATCGTGCTCTCCACCAAGTGGGAGAACCGGGTCGGCGAACTGCCTGAGGAGAGCTAGGGATACGGTGGGCGGAGCCTGTTACGAGACACATGGGAGGCGGCCGATGACTGCATCTGTCAAAGATGTGGGCCTCAAGCGCGAGCTGGAGGAGAAGGTCCGGGCCGGTGAACGGCTGACCCGCGAGGACGGCATCGCCCTCTACGAGTCGGACGACCTGGCGTGGCTGGGAGGTCTCGCCCACGAGGTGCGCACCCGTAAGAACGGCGACGTCGTGCACTTCAACGTCAACCGTCACCTCAACATGACGAACGTGTGCACCGCTTCGTGCGCGTACTGCTCCTTCCAGCGCAAGCCGGGCGAGAAGGACGCGTACACGATGCGCATCGAGGAGGCCGTCCGCCTCGCCAAGACGATGGAGAACGAGAACCTCACCGAGCTGCACATCGTCAACGGGCTCCACCCCAACCTGCCCTGGCGCTATTACCCGCGCTCGCTGTCCGAGCTCAAGAAGGCCCTCCCGAACGTCTCTCTGAAGGCCTTCACCGCCACCGAGATCCACCACTTCGAGACCATCTCCGGGCTCTCGGCCTCCGAGATCCTCGACGAGCTGATCGAGGCCGGTCTCGAGTCGCTGACCGGCGGCGGAGCGGAGATCTTCGACTGGGAGGTTCGGCAGCACATCGTCGACCACCGCACCCACTGGGAGGACTGGTCGCGCATCCACCGCCTCGCGCACGAGAAGGGCCTCAAGACCCCGTGCACGATGCTCTACGGGCACATCGAGGAGCCCCGCCACCGCGTCGACCACGTACTGCGGCTGCGTGAACTGCAGGACGAGACCGGCGGCTTCCAGGTCTTCATCCCGCTGCGCTACCAGCACGACTTCGTCGACATGCAGGACGGCAAGGTCCGCAACCGGCTCCAGGCGCGCACCAGCATGGCGACCGGGGCCGAGGCGCTCAAGACCTTCGCCGTCTCGCGGCTGCTGTTCGACAACGTCCAGCACGTCAAGGTCTTCTGGGTGATGCACGGCGTCCAGACCGCACAGCTGGCGCTGCAGCACGGCGCGGACGACATGGACGGATCGGTCGTGGAGTACAAGATCACGCACGACGCGGACAACTACGGCACGCCGAACAAGCTCACCCGCGACGATCTGCTCGACCTGATCCGCGACGCCGGCTTCCGCCCGGTGGAGCGCAACACCAGGTACGAGATCATCCGCGAGTACCCCGGCCCCGACGCCGACCGGCGCGAGTCGCCGCAGCCCATGCGTCTCTGAGCGGCGCGGCGATGCGCCGTCTCGCCCAGCGGAACCCCGGCGCATGCCGGGGTTTCCGTTTCCTACGATCGGCGCCATGGCCCTCACCTTCGAACTGGACCCGCGCGGCGGGCCCGCGCTGGGCCGCGGCGTCCTCGCCCTGTGGACCGATGTCTCCAACGCGGGCGGCGCCGTCGGCTTCGTACCGCCGGTCAGCGCGGACGACATCAGGCCTCAGTGGCGGCAGCATCTGACGGCCATGGCCGAGGGCCGCATGCGGCTGCTCGTCGGTTACGACGAGCACGGCGAGGTGGCCGCCACCGCGTTCCTCGCGCTCAACGCGCACCGGCTGATGACCCACTGGGTCTGGCTCTACACGGTGATGGTCCACCCGCGGCACCAGGGCAAGGGATACGGGCGCGATCTGATGGCCGCGGCGGCCGACGCGGCGCGTCGCCTCGACGGCATCGAGGCGATACGGCTCACCTGTCGCGGCGGCACCGGCACCGACCGGTTCTACGCCTCCTGCGGCTACAAGGAGGTCGGGCGGGTGCCCGGCGCGATCCGGGTCGCCGAGGGCGACGACCGGGACGACATCATCATGCTGCTGCCCCTGAACCGATCCACCTGAATTGATCCGTCGGCGGCATGCTTCACTGGACGGGCACGTCTGTCGTTTGCAGAGAGAAGGCCCGCCGTGTCCGCTGGAAAGACGAGCGCCGCACTCAAGTACACCGCCATGCGGCTCGCGATCTTCGTCGGCTGCTTCGTCGTCGTGGCCGGCCTGGTGCAGTACGGCATCCTGCCCAAGGGGCTCGGCGAGTCGAACTTCGTCTGGGTCCTCCTGCTCGCCCTCGTCCTGTCCGCGCCGCTCAGCTTCGTGCTGCTGCGCAAGCAGCGTGACGCCATGTCCGAGCAGATCGTGACCAAGGTCGACAAGGCCAAGGCCCGGCTGGAGGCCAACCGCACCCAGGAGGACGCCGCCTCCCAGTAAGGGGGACGGGCCGGGGCCGACGGCCCCCAAGGGTGGCTTTGAGGTTCTCAAAGTTCAAGTGTTAACGTGTTGGCGTGAAGACAGCAGCGCGCCCTGACGACGCCGCGAGCATCCCGCTCGTGGCGCGCCTGCATGTCGATCTGTGCCGCTGTATGTCCGCGGTCTGTTGCCGCTAGGGCTTGTCCCTGGGTTCGACCCGGCATCACACAGCGGCGCCACGCGTTCTCGCGTACCGGACGCCGCACCCCCGTCCCCCTTCAGTGCCCTTTCACGCCCTTCTGGAGTGCGTCCGTGTCCGCGAACACCGCGTCCACCCCTGCCGGAAAGCCGTCCGGCTCCGGCTCTCGTATACCGAGGTTCCCCATACCGAGGGTTCCTTTCTGGGCCCAGATCGTCGCCGGTCTGGCGCTCGGCGTCCTGCTCGGCTGGCTCGCCCGCAGCCAGGACATCGCCTGGCTGAAGGACACCCTCGACCACGTCGGCTCGATCTTCGTCCAGCTGCTGAAGCTGGCCGTCGCGCCGCTCGTCTTCTTCGCGATCCTGGTGTCGATCACCAATCTGCGGAAGGTCAACAATGCAGCGAGGCTGGCCGGCCGCACCCTCCTGTGGTTCATGATCACCTCGCTGATCGCGGTTGCCATCGGTCTGGTCATCGGCCTGGTCACCGACCCCGGCGCAGGCACCGGCCTCACGCCGAAGGACGGCAAGCTGCCGGAGGGCTCCGGTTCCTGGATCGACTTCCTTACCGGCATCGTCCCGACGGACGTCATCACGCCCTTCACCGAGCTGAACGTCCTTCAGATCGTCTTCATGGCCGTCGTCGCCGGTATCGCCGCCCTGGGGCTCGGCGAGCGGGCCAAGCCGATCCTCGCCCTGAGCGAGTCCGTGCTGGAACTGCTGCAGAAGGCCCTGTGGTGGGTCATCCGCCTGGCGCCGCTGGGCACCGTCGGCCTCATCGGCTTCGCCATCGCGGACTACGGCTGGAACCTGATCGGCAAGTACGCGACCTTCACCGCCGATGTCTACATCGGCTGCGCCCTGGTGCTGTTCGGCGTCTACCCGCTGCTGCTCGCGACCGTCGCCAAGGTCAACCCGCTGCAGTTCTTCAAGGGTGCCTGGCCCGCCATTCAGCTGGCCTTCGTCTCCCGCTCCTCGGTCGGCACGATGCCGGTCACGGTCAAGGTCACCGAGCGCCTCGGCGTACCGAAGAACTACACGAGCTTCGCCGTGCCGTTCGGGGCCACCACCAAGATGGACGGCTGCGCCGCGATCTACCCGGCGCTCGCCGCGATCTTCATCGCGCAGATCTTCGATGTGCAGCTGGGCGTCCAGGACTACCTGCTGATCGCCTTTGTCTCGGTCGTCGGCTCCGCCGCCACCGCGGGCCTGACCGGTGCGACGGTCATGCTGACGCTGACCCTCTCCACCCTGGGCCTGCCGCTGGAGGGTGTCGGTCTGCTGATGGCGATCGACCCCGTCCTGGACATGATCCGGACCGCGACGAACGTGGCCGGCCAGGCTCTGGTTCCGGTGCTCGTCGCGGCCCGCGAGAAGATCCTCGACCATGATGCGTACAACGCCGCCACCTCCTCGCCGATCGACGGCGCCGATGCGTACGACGCGGTGCCCGACGCGAAGCCGGCCGTTCCGGTCGCCGCATAGGGCGGAGTGACGGCGCAGGCCGGCCGGTCGTGGGTCTCTCCCGTCAGCGGGGGAGACCCACGACCGTTTCGGTCCTCGGGGCGGCCGGCCCCAGCCGCTGCACCGCGTATCCACGGTTGATCCGCGTCTGCTTCCGGTACTGCTCCGGCAGGTCGGGCATCGCCAGCAGGCGGTCGCAGGCCTGAAGTGAGGTCTCGTACTCGCCCACCCAGTACGCCGTGATCGAGAACTCGAACAGCATGCCCCAGCGGTACACCCACGGCTGGATGAACAGCAGGTCGTCCGGCTGCCGACGGTGCAGGCCCGCGGTGGCGAAGGCGTGTGCGGAGCGATGGCGGCCCATGCGGCGCAGGCGGGACGCGAGTTCGTAGCAGGCTTCGAGGCGGTCCGGCCGGAATTCCCAGGCGCGGGACAAAGAGTCCATGGCGGCGGGCCAGTCGTCGGACTCGGCCTGGAGGATGCCGACCTGGAGGAGCGAGTAATAGACCTCCTCGGCCCAGCCGCCCATGCTCGCCCGGCGTTCGTAGAGGTCGATCGCCTCCGCGGTGCTGCCCATGTCGCGCAGGGTCTGGGCGAGGTAGAACACCGTGCGGGTGTTGGACGGGTCGCGCTCGAGCTCGGCGCTCAGCAGGCGCTGGTCGCGTTCGAACTTGTCGTGGCGGGAGCCGCCGTCATGATGGTCCTCGATGACGAGCGCGTCGAGGTTCTCCTGGGTCTCGCGCCGGTCGGCCGTGAGGTACTCGTGCGTGACGCCCTCGTAGCGCCAGGGGAGCGACCCGCGGACCAGGCGCCGGATGCGGTACTCGGTCGCGCCCTCATGGCGCAGCATGTACGCGTCAGCCTTGAGGCGGGGCAGCGGGGCGTCCTGGCGGAGTACCAGGTCGGCGTCGAGGAGCAGCAGATAGTCCGCCTTGCCGCGGGCGTGGCGGAGATTGAGGCTCCGGTTGTGGCCGAAGTTGACCCACGGCTCCTCGTGCAGCTCGCCCGGGATGCCCTTGAGCGCGTTGCGGATCAGCTCCTGGGTTCCGTCGGTCGAGCCGGTGTCGGAGATCACCCAGGTGTCCACCAGGGGTAGTGCGGACGCGAGGCATCGCTCGATGACTTTCGATTCGTTCTTGACGATCATGCACAGGCACACAGACGGTTTCACGGCATCACCAATCCGGCGGGTCGGTCCGGCGGTGACCCTATGCAGCGGACCTACCGGCCCGGGGACGGCACGCCGACAGCCTTTTCGCGTTCGCTGCCGTGTACGCACCCATTGGTGTGTGCCTCATAGTCCATTACGTTGATAACTTCGCAAGTTTCTCAAGCCGTTGCGTCCGCGAACCGATGATGCCGAGGGAAGCCCGAACTCGCTTCCGGAGAGTCACTCGAACTGGTTCAAGAAGGAGCAGTGTATGAGTCCTGAATACAGGACCAAGTCCCCTCTGGGCCCGCTTCCAGGGCGACGCGCTTGGCTGACCGGCGGAACGATCGCGTCGCTCGCGCTCGTGCTGACAGGGATTGCCAGCCCCACGATTGCCGCTGCGCAGGGCGCCCCGGCGACCGCCGACGTTGCCTTGGCCAGCCCGTCGGACAGGGACAGGGACAAGTGTGTCGTCGCCAAGCCGAGGCCCAGGGCGGCGGAGGCCTCGCCGCAGGACAGGGACAAGGGCAAGGACGAGAAGTGCAAGGTGGGCCCCACAGGTCCCACCGGCCCGACGGGTCCGCAGGGTGACACCGGTGACACTGGTGACACCGGTGATACGGGTGATACGGGTGACACGGGTCCGACCGGTCCGCAGGGTGACCCGGGTGACACGGGTCCGACCGGGCCGACGGGTCCGCAGGGTGACCCGGGTGTCACGGGTCCGACCGGGCCGACGGGTCCGCAGGGTGACCCGGGTGTCACGGGTCCGACGGGTCCGCAGGGTGTGACGGGTGCGACGGGCGACACGGGTCCGACCGGTCCGACGGGTCCGACGGGTCCGACGGGCGACACGGGTCCGACCGGTCCGACGGGTCCGACGGGTCCGACCGGCCCGACGGGCGACACGGGTCCGACCGGTCCGACGGGTCCGACGGGTCCGACGGGCGACACGGGTCCGACGGGTCCGACGGGTCCGACCGGCCCGACGGGTGCGACGGGCGACACGGGTCCGACCGGCCCGACGGGTGCGACGGGCGACACGGGTCCGACCGGCCCGACGGGTCCGACGGGTCCGACGGGTCCGACGGGTCCGACGGGTCCGACGGGTCCGACGGGTCCGACCGGGCACTGCCACGACACCGACTCGTTCACCTTCGACACCGGCCGTGAGCACGTCGCCGTGGTCAACGACGACGGAGCGTTCATCAAGGACGAGGCCGACGGCCCGGTGTGGGAGGACCTCGACGACGCCAACAACCTGCTCTTCCCCGTGGGCTCCTGCAGCGTCGACATCTCGGTGGACGGGGTAAACGCGTGGGTCAGAGTGGTCGCCCCGGACGGAAGCCTGTGGGAGACACACGGAGACGTTCTCGCTGACGACATCACCTGGGACGAACCCTGGGTTCAGACTCCGCCGGCAGGAGGACCGCCGCTCGCCTTCGGTGCGAGCGAGTTCGAAGGTGCTCTGGGCGCGCTGAACTCCCTCCCGAGGAGCATGAAGCGTTCCTGACCCGGTCGGGATCGTGACGACGCGTGCTGTGCCCGTTCCGCGGGTGCAGCACGCGTCTTCGTGTGCGGCGGTTACGGGGCCGTGTTCCGGGGCTCTGCCAGGGTCGTGCGCGGCGCCGGCGCCTGCCGCCACCACATCTGCGCGACGGTGCTCGCTGCGGCCGCTCACCGCACCACGCTACGGTCGCCGTGAAGGGGGGCCGTAGGCTTACCGCCGAGTAAGGCGTGGGGGAGGATCTCTGACATGGATGCTGTGAAGGGCGCGAAGGCCAAGCGCATGCCGCGCGCGGTGCGCGAGCAGCAGATGATGGACGCCGCCGTGCAGACCTTCGGGCAACGGGGCTACCGGGCGGCGTCGATGGACGAGATCGCCGAGCTGGCCGGGGTGTCCAAGCCGCTGGTCTATCTGTACCTGAACTCCAAGGAAGAGCTCTTCACCGCCTGCATCCGGCGCGAGGCGAAGGCGCTCACCGAGGCGGTGCAGGCGGCCATCCAGCCGGAGCTGCCGGCCGACGAGCAGATGTGGGCGGGGCTGAAGGCGTTCTTCCGGCACACTGCCGAGAATCCGGACGGCTGGTCCGTGCTGCACCGCCAGGCCCGTACCCACGGCGAGCCGTTCGCCGCCGAGGTCACCAGGATGCGGGAGGAGATCGCCGACTTCGTGACCGGTCTCATCGGTGCCGCAGCCCGCCAGGGCGTGCCCCGGGCCTCGCGCCGGGAAGCCGACTTGGCCGACCGCGACATGGCCGGCCTCGCCCAGGCGCTGGTGGGCGCCGCCGAGTCGCTCGCCGGGTGGGCGAACGAGACCGGCGGGGTCTCGGCCAAGGAGGCCGCGGGCATGATGATGAACTTCGCCTGGACGGGCCTGGGCGGCCTCATGCGCGGTGAGCGCTGGTCCCACCGCTGACACCATCGGCGAGATGCATGCGGCCGTCGGCGCCGCGCAGCCGGAAGACCGTGCCGGGCGCGGTTCTGCGGGCCGCGTAGGTGACGTCGGCCGGGAGCAGTTCGGGAACTCCGCCTCGGCGGCTGCCGCCGGTCCGCCTGCCCGCTCCGCATCCGCCAGGGGCGATCCATGGGCACGCCCGGGGTTACGAAGCCCCGCCGGCCGCCGATCAGCCGCAGCAGACAGTTCCCGTCCGACACCACGGGTCGAGAAGTGGGAGTGGGGCGTGGCGCTCCGGCGCTTCCGTCACGCCCCGCGGTGCAGAGACGGCGCATCGAGTCCGCGTGGCGGGCCTGGCAGTCGTCCGGGACGCGCTTCAGCGACATCGGCGGCGGTCATGCGCGCAGGCCGCCCTGGGGAAAGGCAGGAGCCCCGAGCCGTACGAAACCGTACGGAGCGGGGCTCCTTGGGTACTGCTAAGTCGTTCGCGATCGCCGACCCAGGCAACTTAGGCCGGGGTGACGTTCTCCGCCTGCGGGCCCTTCGGGCCCTGAGTGACGTCGAAGTTCACGACCTGGTTCTCCTCGAGGGAGCGGAACCCGGACGCGTTGATCGCGGAGTAGTGGACGAAGACATCCGGGCCGCCGCCGTCCTGGGCGATGAAGCCGAAGCCCTTTTCAGCGTTGAACCACTTGACGGTTCCGGTAGCCATAAGCCCTCCTTGGGCCAAAGGGTTGCCCTGCTCCAGAACCTGCAAGAAGTCTGAAAACTACAAAAGCCTGCGGGTTACATGCTCCGCAGGCTCTGTACTGCAAGGGAAACCAAACTGCAACTTGCGTCGAGCCTAGCACGCAGCGTGTGCGCAGCGGTAGAGGGAAAGATCACGTCACCCGGATGTTTGACTTGATCTTGATGTGTTGACCGTCCGCGGCGAGGAACCGCAGCTCGGACGGGGGGTGCGCGCGGATCGCCGAGCCCCGGCGGTGTCGTCGGTATGCCGCGGGTCTAGCCTCGCGCTGTGGACAGCCTTGGAGAAAGCACAGCAACCGCAACCGATCACCGTCGCAGTCGGCCACGTGTGGGACACATCCAGTTCCTGAACTGTTTGCCTCTTTACTGGGGGCTGGCCAGAACCGGAACTCTTCTCGATCTCGAGCTCACCAAGGACACCCCGGAGAAGCTCAGCGAGCGGCTTGTGAACGGCGATCTCGACATCGCGCCGATCACCCTTGTGGAATTCCTGCGCAATGCGGATCAGCTGGTCGCCTTTCCCGACCTGGCGGTCGGCTGCGACGGTCCGGTGATGTCCTGTGTGATCGTCTCGCAGCTGCCGCTGGAGCGGCTCGACGGGGCCCGGGTGGCGCTCGGCTCGACCTCCCGTACCTCCGTACGGCTCGCCCAGCTGCTGCTCGCGGAGCAGTACAAGGTGGAGCCCGTCTACTACACCTGCCCGCCCGACCTCGGCCTGATGATGCAGGAGGCGGAAGCGGCCGTCCTGATCGGCGACGCCGCGCTGCGTGCCTCGCTGCACGACGCACCGCGCCTCGGCCTCCATGTCCATGACCTCGGGCAGATGTGGAAGGAGTGGACCGGGCTGCCGTTCGTGTTCGCCGTGTGGGCGGCGCGCAAGGACTACCTGGCGCGAGAGCCCCTCGTCGTACGCAAGGTGCACGAGGCGTTTCTCGCCTCCCGGGACCTGTCCCTCGAGGAGGTCACCAAGGTCGCCGAACAGGCCGCGCGCTGGGAGGCGTTCGACGCCGAGCTGCTGGAACGCTACTTCACGACACTGGACTTCCGCTTCGGGGCGCAGCAGCTGGCCGGTGTGCGGGAGTTCGCGCGGCGTACCGGGCCGACGACCGGGTTCCCGGCCGATGTCGTGGTGCATCTGCTCGACGGCTGAGTTCCTGGTGTGCCGCCGGCTGTGTCCTTCGCCCGCTGTCGGCCGTGTCCTTCGCGTGCTGCGCACGGGGCCGGGCCGCCCCTAGGCTGAGTTCTCGTAATCGGCAGCGCGACCGGGGGAGTTCGAATGCAGCCGCTGGATCCGGGTGAGCCGAGGAGTATCGGTGCCTACCGGCTGCTCGGCAGGCTGGGCGCGGGCGGCATGGGCCGCGTCTACCTCGGCCGCAGCACCGGCGGCCGTACGGTCGCGGTGAAGGTCGTCCACCCCCACTACGCGCTCGACGAGGAGTTCCGGGCCCGGTTCCGGCGCGAGGTGGCCGCGGCGCGGCGTGTCGGCGGTGAATGGACCGCGCCGGTGCTGGACGCCGACCCGGACGCCACCACGCCCTGGGTGGTCACCGGGTACGTGGCCGGACCGTCGCTGTCCCAGGCGGTCGCCGAGCACGGCGCGCTTCCTGATGCGGTGGTACGGGCGCTGGGCGCCGGACTTGCGCAGGCCCTCGTGGCGGTCCATGCCCTGGACCTGGTCCACCGGGACGTGAAGCCGTCCAATGTGCTGCTGACCCTGGAGGGCCCGAGGCTGATCGACTTCGGGATCGCCCGGGCCACGGACAGCACGGCCTCGCTCACCTCGACCGGTGTCTCGGTGGGTTCTCCCGGCTACATGTCCCCGGAGCAGATCCTCGGCAAGGGCGTCACCGGCGCGGCGGACGTCTTCTCGCTGGGCGCCGTCCTGGCGTACGCGGCAACGGGCGAAGCCCCCTTCCCGGGTGACTCGTCGGCCGCGCTGCTCTACCAGGTCGTGCACGGAGAGCCGGAGCTGGGCACGCTGGAAGGTGGGTTGCGGGAGCTCGTGGCGGCGTGTCTCGCCAAGGACCCGGCGGCGCGCCCGACGCCCGACGAGATCGTGACCCGGCTGGCGCCGGACGGGACGGCGGCGCTGATCAGGGCGGGCCGGCTGCCGGGGCCGCTGGTCGAGCAGATCAGCCGGGCGGCCGTGGAACTGCTGAACCTGGAGGCGCGGCCGGTACCCGACCCGGTGGTGTCCGGGCCGGTGGCGTTCAGCAGCCCGGCGATCGGCGTCTTCGGGCCGCCGGTCGAGCCGCAACCGGGGCCGCCCGTGGCGCAGCCGGCACCGCGGCCGTCCGCACTGCGGCCGTCGGCCGGCCCGGAGGTGCCGCCGGCACGCACACCGCAGACCGGGACCGGCTCCGGGCGGGGCACCGGGTTCTCCGTATCGGCGAGCGCCGTCCCGGACCCGGGCACGGACGGAGCCCGGCGGGGCCGGCGCATCAGTTGCACGGTGGCGCTGACCGTCGCGGGCGCACTCGCCGCGGTGACGCTCGGCACCGGAATGCTGAACGACCTGTGGCGCGGAGCTGACGCGGACAGAGGCAGCGACGTGGCGGTGGAGCCGCCCGCGTCGACCGGGCCTGCCCCCACCCGCAGCGGCTCTTCGTCCACCGCGCCCAGGCTGGTCGATGCGGTTCCGGCGGCCTTCGTCGGCACCTGGCAGGGGGAGATCACCCAGGACAACGGCCTCTCGGGAGGCCTGCTCACCGCAGTGATCACCAAGGGCAAGAAGGGTGAGAACGTCGTCCGCACCTCCGTGACACTCGGCCCGCTCGAATGCAACGGTGTGGGGGAGCTCGCCTCCGGGACGGAACGGGAGCTGCGTGTCACGGAGAGAACGGATCCGGACCGACCGCCGTCGCCGCTGTGCACGAGCGGCACCACGACGGTGACGTACACACTCGCCAAGGGCGGGACCCTGCGCTACCGGTCCCAGGAGGACGCTGCGGGCAACCCGTACGCGACGCTGGTGAAGAAGCCGACGGGCTGAGGCAGTTGCTGCGGTGCGTGTGGCCGCCGTCGATGACCGTTCTCACGGTTGCGGCTGCGAGGCGTCGGACGTCACTGCGGACTTTGCGGCCCGTCGGGAGATGTCGTACAGCCACAGAAGCAGGGCTGTCGCCGCTACGGTGGCCAGCAGGCCGACGAGCCAGACGGAGGGGTAGTGGCTGTGGACCCAGTGATCTGCGCGGCTGCTCCGCCTCTTGGGCGGTAGGGCTGCGACGGCCACGAAGGATATCGCCAGTGCCGCACCCGCGGCGCCCGATGCGAGTGTGCCCAGGCCAAGTGAACGAACCTTCTGCGTGCGCCAGTTGATACGCGCCACGGCCATTCCCGTGGCGGCCAGCGCGCAGGGCAGCAGCGCTCCCGCCGTGGCCCCGAACCCGTACCCTCCGCCCGGCCAGTCCTGACCGACCTCCCTCCACAGCGTCTCGCCCCATGTGATGCCCCCCAGGATCCAGAGGACGACCAGGGCGATGATGCCCAGAACAGCTCCGCAGCCCGCCGCCGTGAACTTGTCCTTGTCCTTGCTCTTGTTCCTGCTCGGGCCCCGGCGGGGCCGGGACTTCTGCGGAGTCCGGACGAGCGACGGCGCGGCCGCCCTTCGCCGAACCGGCTTGGCCGAACTGCCCATGCTCTCCCCCAGTTGTGGATGTGAACCCGCTTTCGTGGCCCGGTGCCGCACCCGGGCCTCGCAGCGTCGGCGAACGATACCCAGCAGACCCGGTGATCCCCTGCACCTCTACTGTGGACCGAAGTCACAGGAATTCGGCAGCGCAAACGCTCGGGGGATGCGGACATGGAACCGCTGCAGGCGGACGATCCACAGGAGTTGGGTACCTATCGGCTGCTGGCGCGGCTCGGTGCGGGTGGCATGGGGCGCGTGTACCTCGCCCGTTCGCCCGGCGGACGTACGGTCGCGGTGAAGGTGGTCCGACCCGACCTGGCAGCGGATCAGAGCTTCCGGCAGCGGTTCCGGCACGAGGTCGACATCGCGAAGGCCGTCTCCGGACGCCACACCGCCCCGGTCGTCGATGCGGACCCGGAGGCCCGGTTGCCGTGGCTCGCCACGTCGTACGTCCTGGGCCCCGATCTCACCGACGTCGTCTCCGTGCATGGTGCGTTGCCCGAGCACACGGTGCGTGCGCTCGGCGCCGGGCTCGCCGCCGCTCTGCAGGAGATCCATGCGGCCGGTCTGATCCACCGTGACCTCAAGCCGTCGAACGTACTGCTCGCCCCCGACGGGCCCCGCGTCATCGACTTCGGCATCGCGCGGGCCGTGGACGGAAGCCGTATGACACAGACGGGAGTTGTGGTCGGGTCGCCCGGCTACATGCCTCCGGAGCAGGCGCTGGGGCAGGATCTCGGCCCGGCGGGCGATGTCTTCTCGCTCGGCGCGGTGCTGGCCTTCGCGGCCACGGGGCACAACGTGTTCGGCGAGCTGGCACCGGCGGCCATGCTCTACCAGGTTGTCCACGCGGAGCCCGATCTCGCCGGGGCCCCCCAGCAGTTGACCGGCCTGATACGGGCATGCCTCGCCAAGGACCCGGCTGCCCGGCCGGCCCCGGCGGAGATCCTGCGGTCCCTGGCTCCGGAGGGTACGGGCAGCATCCTGGCGGACTGGCTTCCCTCAGCGGTCTCGTCGACGATCGCGACCCATGCCGCAGGCATCCTGGACCTGGAGACTCCGGCCCACGGGAACCCGCGGGCAACACCGTCCGCCGCCGCACCGGCCCCGGCAGGTCCCGGCCGTACCCCGACGACGCTGGACACCCCCGGCCCGCGCACAGCGGCAGGCGCTTCACCGACCGCGGGCTCATCGCTCGCCGGCACGGTGCGGATCGATGGCCGGACGACTGCCGTGCCGTCCCGCCGGCGATTCCTCGGGCTGGCAGCGGGTGGTGCCGCAGGCGTGGCACTGGCGGGCGGGGGTGCGGCCTGGTGGCTGGCCGGGGACCGTGACCGGCCCGAGGCGAAGGACACCACGGACAAGGACGGCCGCAAGAGCCAGGAGCCGGAGGTCTTCACCACTCCGCCGAACGGTGTTGCCCCGCAGCCTCTCTGGCACAAGCAGGCGCCAGGCCTCTCCCGCCACTACGACGTTCCGCCACAGGCGTTCGGTGACCTCTTCCTGGTGCTCGGCGAGACCACGTCCGCGTACGACGTCAGGACAGGCAGGCAGAAGTGGTCCCGGAAGGAGATCTCCGGCCCCGCGGACACCATGACCGTGTCCGGCAACACCCTCTTCCTGCCCGGCGGGGACTACGACGGGACCATCGTCGGCTACGACATCCGCACGGGCAAGGAGCACTGGCGTGCCCAGCTCGGCGGAAAGATGACCACGGGCGTCCAGGTCGCGGCCGTCGACGGCAAACGGATCTATGTGATCGCCGATCTCGACCACAGCGACCCGGCCAGGAGCCTCAACGCCATCGCGGCGGTCGACATCGCAAGCCGCAAGGTGGTCTGGCAGGAGCAGCGCGACGAGGGGACCCAGGACAAGGTGGCGCTCACCGTGGGAGGGGGCTACCTGGTCTACGCACACGGCTCGATCGCCGACGAGCGGTACAACCTCACCGTGCGCAGCGCCGCCACCGGCAGGCAGGTGTGGAACCGCAGGATCACCGACGACGAGGTGGAGCCGACCCTCTTCGGCGGGAGGGTGTACCTCGGCGGCGACGAGCGGCTGCTGGCCGTGGACCTGAAGTCCGGCCGGGACAGCTGGTCCCTGTCCGCCGATGGGCGGCGAGGCTTCCAGCGGCCCTCGGTTCTCGACGGCGTGCTGTACGCCATGGATTACGAGAGCGGTGTCTGGGCCGTCGACCCCACGTCCGGCAAGAGGATCTGGCGGAACGAGGACATGGGCCGCCGTCCCTTCGGCGACCGGATCGTGCGCGCCGCCGACTCCCTCTACATCGGTTCGTTCTTCGAACATGGTGGCGTCTACGCTTTCGACGCGAAGACAGGCACCCTGCGGTGGACGTACAACGACGGGGTCGAGGCCGACAGCGAATGGCAGATCGCCCGTGCCGGCAACCGGATCCTGGTGGCCCACGAGGACCATCTGTACGCGCTGCCGGCCGTGTAGGAATCGGCGACCGTGCAGGAATCGGCGGCCGCACGGCCGTCCGCCACGCTCACCAAGGGTGCTGACTGAACTGTGGACATGACCCAGAACAAGCCGGCGGCGGGCCAGGAGCTGCCGCCGCCTCCGACCCGGGCGCAGATCCGGAGGAACTCACTGATGTGGGCGCTCATCGTCCCCGGGCTGCTCACCCTCGCAAGCCTCGCCGCCCAGTACCCCTTCGGGACACCGGTCGGTGTGGTCCTCGGGCTCGGCACCCTGGCGGTGACCCCCGTGCTGCTCGGCGGCCGCTGGCACCGGGCGGGTGCCGCGACGCTCGCTTGCGTGTGCGGCTTCGCGCTGATGTTCTTCGCGGGCCCGGGGCTCTACGAGCTGTACATGAAGCGGCTCGGCGAACCCGTCCCCGCGATGGTCTCCGCGATCGAGGAGAAGGAGGAGGTGCTGCACTGCCGGGTCGTCGAGATCGAGAGCCGGACCGTGCACGAGGTGTCGCAGCAACAGAACTGCTTCGGGCACATCCGGATGCTCCAGCGTGTGACGCTGCACGTCGACCCGCTGGGCCTGCTGGAGCCGCGGCTTCCGGACGGTCCGGACCAGGAGGGAACCACGCGGCTGACGCTGCTGATCGGCGCCGGTCTGTTCGGCGCGACGAGCGGTGCGGTCCTCTGCGCCGGACTGCGCAGGCGTGCCTCGGCGCCGGCGAGGTAGGCGCGGGCGGGAGGCGCAGCCGAGTCATCCGGGGCCGTGGCGTAGCCTGGATCGGTCCGTAGATCCACAGCAGAACCGCCGAAGGGTGACGCCCGGTGACCGAGAAGGCCGACCTTACGACCGTTGATGTCGCAGCCGTCCTGGACCGTGCCGCCGCAGGCGGACGGATCACGCCCGAGGAGGCGCTCGAGCTGTACCGGTCCGCGCCCCTGCACGCCCTGGGCGCGGCCGCGGACGCTGTACGGCGCCGGCGGTACGCGGGTACGGAGCACATCGCGACGTACATCATCGAGCGCAACATCAACTACACCAACGTGTGTGTGACGGCGTGCAAGTTCTGCGCCTTCTACGCCCCGCCGAAGGACACCGCCAAGGGCTGGACGCGCGACCTGGACGACATCCTGCGCCGGTGCGCCGAGACCGTCGAGCTCGGCGGGACGCAGATCATGTTCCAGGGCGGCCATCACCCGGACTTCGGTGTCGAGTACTACGAGAAGCACTTCGCCGCCATCAAGAAGGACTTCCCGCAGCTGGTGATCCACTCGCTGGGTGCCTCCGAGGTCGAGCACATGGCCCGGATCTCCAAGGTCTCCGTCGAGGAGGCCATCACCCGGATCCACCGGGCCGGTCTCGACTCCTTCGCGGGTGCCGGCGCCGAGCTGCTGCCCGAGCGGCCGCGGAAGGCGATCGCCCCGCTCAAGGAGTCGGGTGAGCGGTGGCTGGAGATCATGGAGATCGCGCACGGCCTCGGTGTCGAGTCCACCTCCACCATGCTGATGGGCACGGGCGAGACCAACGCCGAGCGCATCGAGCATCTGCGGATGATCCGTGAGGTGCAGGACCGTACGGGCGGCTTCCGCGCGTTCATCCCGTACACGTACCAGCCTGAGAACAACCACCTCAAGGGCCGTACGCAGGCGACGATCTTCGAGTACCTGCGGATGATCGCGATCGCGCGGCTCTTCCTGGACAACGTCGCCCACATCCAGGGCTCGTGGCTGACCACGGGCAAGGAGATCGGTCAGCTGTCGCTGCACTACGGCGCGGACGACCTCGGCTCGATCATGCTGGAGGAGAACGTGGTCTCCTCGGCGGGGGCCAAGCACCGCTCTAACCTCCTCGAGATCATCGACATGATCCGCAAGGCGGACCGGGTCCCGGCGCAGCGCACCACGACGTACGAGCACCTCGTCGTGCACGACGACCCGGCGAACGACCCGGTCGACGAGCGGGTCGCCTCGCACATCTCGTCCACGGCGATCGCGGGCGGCACGGCGCATCCCGAGCTGAAGCTGCTCGCCTCCAACTGAGGCCGTTTTGCTGACGATTCACGTCGCGGACCGGGTCTTCTGCGGACGCGACGAGGCAGCGGCCGTCACCGTGGATGCCGGGCTGATCATCGCGGTGGGCACGCACGAGGCGATGGTCGCGGCGCGCCCGCACGCCCGGGTACGGCGATGGCCCGGGCTGCTGATGCCCGGTCTGCGGCACCCGCAGGCCGTCGCCCTGCTGGAGGCGGCCTACCACCCCGATCCGCGCGAGGCCGACGAGCTCGGCACCGAACCGCTCACGGGCGGCGCTCTGGCGGCCCTTGCGATGGACGAGGCGCGCTGGGGCGCGAGCGCCCGGCGCGGGCTGCAGCGGCTGCTCGGGCACGGAGTGACCGCGGTCGCCGGGCCGTTCGAACGGCCCGCGGTACGTACGGCGGTCGCCAGGTCGGGGCTGCGGGTGCGCGCACCACGGGTCCTTCAGGGGCGCGAGACGCTCTCGCTCGATCCGTTCGCCGGCTTCCCGCTCAGTGCCCTGATCGACGGGGAGATCACGGTCGGCGGGCCTGCGGACTTTGCCGTCTTCGACGTTCCGGTGGATGAACTCCCGTCCCGTGCACTGCGGCTGAGCGGTGCGGGCAGTTGCGTCGCGACGGTGCTCGGCGGCCGGCTGGTCTTCCGGCGGCGGTGAACCGGGCTGCTCCGCCTGCCCGTTGACAGTCCGCCCGCCCGGGGAAGAGCGCCGACGATTGTCGCCGACAGGCCCACCGCTAGGGTGGACGACCACATGACGGGAGGGGCTGATGTGGCGTACGTGATACGAGTGGCGGGTGTTGCGCTCGGTCTGCTGATGGCGGCCGCGGCCGTCGGCCTCACCGGAACGGCCGGTGCCGCGCACGCCGTCGAACGTCCGCCCACACGCGCCGACATCGCCGCCGAGGCGCTGCGCAAGGACTCCGTCCACATCAGCCCGCACATCGACCCGAGCGCGCTGGGTCCGAAGGACATCGAGCGCATCCGGGCGGCGGCCAGAAAGGTGGAGGCCGGCGGTACGCCCGTCTACGTATCCGTCAGCCCGGTGTGGGACGGAGACGGCAGCGGAGAGTTCGGCGTCGCGTATCTCGCGCTGCTGCACGACCGGCTCGGCAAGGACGGCGTCTACCTCCATGTCGCAGAGGACGGCGATGCGCGCCTGCGCGAGTACGGTGCCCTGGCGTCCGGTGGCCGTGATTCGGACATCGAGAGCAAGGTCCAGGACTGGAGTGACGACGAGAGCGCCTCGCTCGCCGACATCGCCGTGGTCGCGCTCGACGGGCTGCGCACCGGCCAAGTGCCGCGCAACAGGAATCAGATCGCGGAGGAGCGGGCCCACCGGGGCCCCGAGTACCGGGCGGAGAAGGCAGCTTTGTGGGTCGGGTCGGCCGGTGCGGCCGCAGTGGCCGCTCTCATGCTGCTGCACCGCTTCACGGATGTGCCGCTGTGGCCGAGGCGCAGGCGCACGCCGCAGCCGCTGCCCGATGTCGACTGGAGTTCCGCCCCGGCTCTTCCGGACCACTCGTACGACACGCTTTACGACCTGGCGAAGCGTCGCACGGACGCCCTGAGGGATGCGGTGGTGACGGCGGAGTCGGCCGGGCTGAAGATGGTGGCCTCGCTCGCCGACAAGGCCTGGGACCTCGCCGACGACCTGGTCATCTCCTCACTGCCGCCGACGCTCGAACCCGACCCGGAGATCGTCGCCGAGAAGGGCCTGGCCTTCTGGGAGGAGCGGCTGGCGCTGGTGCAGGGCATCGATCTGCCCGACCTTCTTGCCGCGATCGAGGTCAGCAGGACCGGCATGCTGGCCCTGGCCGCCCAGCGCGACGGGGTGCCGCTGACCGTCGAACCGCCCTGCTACCACAACCCGTTGCACGAGCGCGGGATCGCCCGCACCCCGTGGACCCGCGACGACGGCGAGGTCACGGAGATCGCCGTCTGCCCCGCGTGCGCCGAGCACGGACCCGATCCGCTGCTGGTGGCGACGGAGGAGGGGATGGTGCCGTACTACGGGGCCGAGCACACGAACGCCATGTGGTCGGTGACCGGGTACGGAGCCACATCGCCCGACTGGCCTCCGGAGGACCTGATCGAGTTCCTGGGGAGGTGGGCCGAGGAGTTCGACGACGACGAGCCGGACGTGGAGCCGGACGACGCCCGGGATCAGGGCACCGCCCCTACCGCCGCACCGGGCACCGACCACCAAGGGGAGGCCCGCTCATGAGAAGGACGGCAGGGCTTGTGCTGGCCGCCGCCGCACTGCTCGGCGTCGGCGCGTCCGCCCCCTACGACCCCGTCGAGCGGGCTGCCGCCGCGCTGCGCGAACGGCCCGTGCATGTCGATCCCGATCTCGGCTACCTCCTCACGCCCGAGGACCGGACGAAGGTCGAGGACGGGCTGAGGAAACTCGAGGCCCCGGTGTTCCTCGCGGTGCTGCCCGGCGTGCCCCAGGGCTACATCAACGCACCCCGCAACCGCCTGCTCGCCGAGCAGACGGGCCGGGACGGCGCGTACATCCTGGTCACCGACCAAGGCTGCTTCGGCGTCAACACCCAGACGCTGCCCAAGAAGGACCCTCCGGAGATCCCGCAGCAGTGCGAGGCCACCAGCGCCGCGATCCGCGATCTCACGCTCGACTACGCGCGGGCCGCCGACCGGCTCGCAGATGCCCCGCCCGGCAAGCTGAGCGGCCCGACCACCTGGAACGAGCCGGCCACCGACGACGACACCGACGAGAGCGCGAGCGAGCACCCCGACGACCGGCTGTCCCTCGGCGACTGGGCCAGGATCTCGGCCGTGCTGATCCCGGGCGCGCTTGTCGGTGCGTATGTGCTGAGGCCGCTGGTGCTGCTGGTGGTCCGGCTCGTACGCCGCCGACCCCAGCCCACCCGTAAGGCCCGGCGGGCCATGGCCGAGCTCGACGCCCGGCTGGAGGGAGTCCGATGACCGCCGTACGCCGTCTCTCTGCGCTGGTGCCGCCGGCGCTGCTCGCCGCCCTGGCGGGCGCGGCACCCGCAGCTGCCGCCGATCAGCCCGATCGGGCCCGGGTGATCGCCGAGCGGCTCGCCGAGGACCCCGTCTACGTCGACGCGGAGAGTGCGGGGCAGCTCGCCGCGTCGGTGCAGCAGCGCATGCGCCGGCAGATCCGTGATTCCAAGGTGCCGGTCTTCGTCGTCGTCGCCCGCAGCAACTACGACTCGCGGGACCCGTACGAAGGCGATCCCGAGATCCTGCTGTCCTTCGTCCACGACCGGCTGCGTCGCGACGGCGTCTATGTCGCGGCGAGCGAGGACGGTGACCAGCCGGTCTCCCAGGAGTACGGCGTCGACCGCGATGCGGCCACCGCCGAACTGCTGGGCGAGTACGACGAGCCGCTCGACGTCTCGCTGCCGCGCTTCGTGGACGCGGTCGTCTCGGGGACGGCCGAGGAGCAGTACGACGAGGAGAACGGCTCGACCGACGACGAGGACGAGGACGACCGCAAGAACACGATGTCCGGCCGGACCGCGCTCGGCATCGTCGTCACGATCGTCGTCGTGTTCGGCGGCCTGGCCCTGTACCGCCTGCGCAAGGGGTCCGGGTTCCGCGCGTAGCGGCGTCCAGGTCCCGCAGCGCCGCCAGCAGGCACAACTGGAGCCGGGACACGTCTCCCAGCTTCCTGCGCATGTTGGCGACATGGAACTTCACGGTGCGCACGGAGATGTGCAGTGATGCCGCGAGTTCCTCGTTCGACGGAGCGGTGTGCAGCCGGGCGAACAGCATGACTTCCTGGCCGGTGAAGTCGGCGATCCGCTCGGCCGCGCTCCGTAAAGCGTGCGCGTCGTCCCGTCCCGCAATGTACGCGGTCCATGTGTGCGTATCCGGCATCCGCCCCCCAGCCCTGGATTGGATCAGTCGCGCCGCGTAATCCTACGATCACCGTGACGTATGGGCTGGACGGTTTTCGGGCAAACAACGGGACGGCGTATTCCGGCTGTTGGGCTGTCCGCCCGTTTTCCCTTCGCCCGTTTTCCCTTTTCGTGTGCGGTCCCTTTGCCTGTGCGGCCTATTCGCCGACGAGCGACGCGGCGAGTCGGAGCCGTTCCTCACCCTGTTTCCTGATGAGTTCGAGTGCCTCCGCGTGCTCGTCGATGAGCTCACGCTGGTACGCCGATTCCACCGCGTATGTCACGCCGACAAGATTCACTCGCTGCTTGCAGGCGACATCGGCCTTTGCCGCGGTGACAGCCCGCGGACTCGACAATTCCGCCTCGTCGAACCCGAGTTGTTCCGGAACGGCGGCCGGATTGCTCACCGAGAATCCGCTCTCCTTCATGCACGCCGCCCATGTGCCGAATGCGGCCCGGACCCGCGAATCCTCACGGGACCGCGTCTCGGCCTCGGCGGTGAGCTCGAAGACGAAGAGCAGATCGACGCTGTCCGGTCTCGGGGCGTACAGCTTGAGATACGACTCGCGCAGACAGCCGCCGATCGGGATCGCCCTGCCGTTGACCTTGACGTCGCCGGGGCGGCGTTCGGCCTCCTGCTGGCTCTTGGGTACGTCCTCGGGCCGCAGGTCCGCCGCCCCGTGCAGGGCCAGCATGCCGCTCTCGCTCAGCTCCGGCTGCGACGGCGGTCGCCTGGCGGCCCCGGGGCGGGGCGGCGGTGCATAGCCGTAGCGTGCGGCGGTCTGTGCGTCCGAGACCCCGTAGCGGCGGGCTCCTGCCTGGCCGTGCGGTGCGCCGCCGAGGCCGGACGGTGCGCGGAAGGTGAAGCCGTAGCGCGCCATGCAGCGGCTGATCAGCATCTGCTGGGCCTGGCCGAGCTGCTCCTGGTCGGCCTCGCTGCGGTCGTAGGCGCTCAGCGGGAAACGGAGGTCCTGAGTGCGCAGCACGGCGGGCGTCGAGGTCACGACCGGCTCGCCGTGCGTGCCGCCGTCCCCGCCCCCGGCGCCGCAGCCGCCGAGCGGTACGGCGAGCAGCATGAGCACGGCGGGGGCGAGACGGCGGAGGGCGGACACGGGCATCGGCGGATCAGCTGCCGCACCGGCCCCAGTGATGGGACGAGATCTTGTTCTTGAACGTGCTGGAGGCATTGCCGATGTGACCTGCGGGGAGCGCGCCGTACGAGCCGCCCCAGTCGGTGTTCGTGTACACGCACCACTGGAGCAGGGAGCGGTTCCAGTACGACTCGGTGTTGTCCTCGACTTCGTCGCCGGTACCGGTGCAGCTTCCCTTGAACTCGTTGTTGTCGAGCGTCCTGTCATCGGTGAACGAGTCATGGACGCAGCCCGCGCGGCCGGCCGAGTAGTACAGGCCGAACTCGTTCGCCTCCAGTCTTCCGTCCTGGTTGGCGGCCAGCGCCGTGCCTCCCGTGGCGAAGGCCAGTCCGCCGGCCGCCGAGAACGCTGCGGCGAGGGTGGTCAGACGGCGTCCGAGCGACGGCTTGCTCATGCTCCACATCCTTGCGTCGGTTTGTTGCTCGACGGTCAACGGCAGAGCAGTGAAACAAGCCGCCGGGCGGTGCGTCTACTGTCCTCCGGGGCAGTAGACGCACCTGTGTTCGAGGTCTTAACTTCGCCTGGAGTTCCCTCAGTTGCTCTCGGGAGTACCTTGATGCCTCTCGCCTCACCGCGGCACTGCGCCGCGGCTGTCCTGCTGCTGACCGCTCTCGCCGGCTGTGGAGGTCCGGGCGAACCCGACGCGGAGAAGTCGCCGCCGCAGAGCAGGGAGGACGTGGCCCGCTACCGGTGCCTGGAAGAGAACGGCATCGCTCTGACGAGGTCCGATGCGGGCCACTTGCGGGTGGACAAGGACAATATGAAGGAGCCAGAGCTGCTGAAGGCTCAGGACGCCTGCAAGCACCTGCTGTCCGGTGAGGACCGGCAGGTCGACGAGGAGACGCTGGCGTCCGCCCGCAAGACCAGCGAGTGCATCCGGAAGAACGGCTTCCCCGGCTACCCGGACCCCGACCCGACCACCGGTGAGCTCGAGATGACCCCCGAGCTCACCAAGGCCATGAAGAGCCACGACCCGAAGCTGATCGCCGCGCACGACACCTGCGTCGGCCCCCGCGACACCGAGGGCGGCCCGGTGGCCGGCGGATGACCACCGCGAGGACTCCCCGGTGCCTCGCCGTGGCCGTGTCCGCGCGCCCCCTGTGCCGTACGGCCGTCAGCCGCCCTTGACCGGTGTGCCGTCCTGTTCCGTCGGCTGCTCGTCGGCGTACCGGACGAGATCGAGGAGTGCGGGGCCGGCGGCGGCGCCCCGGCGCCAGTGCCGGCACAGCCCGGCAAGGGTGGTCCGGGTGAGATCGCGCGCCGTATCGGCGTTGCCGCACAGCAGGTACGCCGTCCGGTACGGCTTGCGCAGGCTCGACCGGGCGAATGCCTCGACGGCGTGCTCGCTGTCGGGTGGCATCGGCCCCCTCTGACCGTGCTGATCGCGGCAGTCATCGGATCGTGGCCGTCATCCCTGTCCTGAGCGCCCGCGCGCGGTGAAGCCTGCATGCGGATCCGGCAGCGGGGCCGTGCTCCGCGCGCCGACCGGCCCTGGTCGGCTGCCGGGACCGGCCGGGCTGCACAATGGGGGGCGTGACCCGAGCAACCCTGGACAAGCAGCCGCACGAAGTCGCCTCGATGTTCGACGACGTGGCGGCGAACTACGACCTCACCAACGACGTGCTCTCGCTCGGCCAGGACCGGCGGTGGCGCAAGGAGGTCGCCAAGGCGGTGGACGCCCGCCCGGCGCAGAAGATCCTCGATCTGGCCGCCGGCACCGGTACCTCGTCACTGCCGTTCACCAGGACCGGTGCATATGTCGTGCCGTGCGACTTTTCGCTCGGCATGCTGCGTGAGGGCAAGAAGCGCAACCCGTGGCTGCCGCTCACCGCGGGCGATGCGACGAGGCTGCCGTTCCGCGACGACGTCTTCGACGCCGTGACCATCTCCTTCGGGCTGCGCAATGTGCAGGACACGGACGCGGCGCTGCGCGAGCTGTTCCGGGTGACCAAGCCGGGCGGGCGCGTCGTCATCTGCGAGTTCTCGCACCCGACGTGGAATCCGTTCCGGGTCGTGTACGAGGAGTACCTGATGCGGGCCCTGCCGCCGGTGGCTCGGGCCGTGTCGTCCAACCCGGACGCGTACGTCTATCTCGCCGAGTCCATCCAGTCGTGGCCCGAGCAGGCGGAACTCGCCGGGCTGCTGCAGAAGGCGGGCTGGGCCCAGGTCGCCTGGCGCAATCTGACCGGCGGCGTGGTCGCGCTGCACCGCGGCACCAAGCCCCTCTAGGCAGACCGCGGTGGAGAGCTCGGCGGCACTCGCCGTGGACTACCAGGCACTCCTGGAGCAGATCGCCGCCGACGTGGCATCGCTGGTCGGCAGCGGGACGCCCGCGGAGTACATCCCCGCGCTCGCCGCCGTCGACCCCCGCCGCTTCGGTATGGCCGTCGCGGATCTGAACGGAACGGTGTACGGGGTCGGTGACTGGCGGCACCCGTTCTCCACCCAGTCGATCACCAAGGTCTTCACCCTCGCCCTGGCTCTCGCCAGCGGCGGCGACAGTCTCTGGGAGCGCGTCGGCCGCGAACCCTCGGGCAACCCGTTCAACTCCCTGGTGCAGCTGGAGTACGAGAACGGCATCCCGCGCAACCCGTTCATCAATGCGGGCGCACTCGTCGTCACGGACGCCCTGCAGAGCCTGACCGGCGACGCGAGCAGCGAGCTCCTCGACTTCCTGCGGCAGGAGAGCGGCAACCCCGACCTGGCGTTCGACCCGAAGGTCGCCGAGTCCGAGTCCGCCTACGGCGACCGCAACGCCGCCCTGGCCCACTTCATGGCCTCGTACAGCAACATCGCCAACCCGGTGCCCACCCTCCTCGACCACTACTTCTGGCAGTGCTCGATCGAGATGAGCTGTGCGGACCTGACGCTCGCGGCCCGGTTCCTGGCCCGGCACGGGCTGCGCGCCGACGGCTCCCGGCTGCTGACCCGCAGTGAGGCCAAGCAGATCAACGCCGTGATGCTCACCTGCGGTACGTACGACGCGGCCGGCGACTTCGCCTACCGGGTCGGGCTGCCGGGCAAGAGCGGCGTGGGCGGCGGCATCGTGGCGGTGGTGCCGGGGCGCTGCACCCTGTGCGTGTGGAGCCCCGGCCTCGATGCACGGGGCAACTCGGTGGCGGGGGTGGCGGCGCTGGACCGCTTCACGACGCTGACCGGTCTGTCGGTGTTCTGACCTGCAGCCCATCTCCCGTGCCGGAAAGGCAAGTTGACGGGAACCGGTGGACGGGGAAGATGAGTCAGTTGTTTACGGCTTCCTTATCT
The DNA here is from genome assembly GCF_040613775.1 of Streptomyces sp. NPDC006208. NCBI lineage: Bacteria > Bacillati > Actinomycetota > Actinomycetes > Kitasatosporales > Streptomycetaceae > Streptomyces > Streptomyces sp. NPDC006208. Next base: position 48,501 of record NZ_JBEXSW010000036.1, read on the forward strand.
CGCTGTCCCCACCTGCCACTTCGGAGTCCCCTATGGCGTCGTACTGCCCGCACTGCGGCAACCCGTCCCCGGACGAGGCACGCTTCTGCATGAAGTGCGGTCGCGAGCGACTGCCGGAGCCCGCGGCGCCACCGCCGGTTCCCCCGTCCGCGCCTGCCGTCCCGTCCGTGCCGGCCCCGTCGTATGCCGCACCGCCCGCGTATGCGCCGGGGCCGATGCAGCCTTCCCCGGTGGGGGAGTTCATCGGCCGGGTCCTCCGCGGTGACTGGCTGAGCGCGGCCAAGGCGACGATCTGGCCGGCCGGGCTGCTGCTCGTGCTCGCGGCCGTGCTCGCCCTGCCCACGTACGGGCAGGACGACGACATCGTCGTCGGCTGGAGCGACCGGATGAGGATCGCCCTCGCGATGCTGCTGCAGGGCGTCGGCGGAGGCATCGAGCTGGCGGCGGCGGGTTCTTCGCCGTACGGCCCGGGCGGCTACTCGGGCGGCGGCTACTCCGGATCCGACTACTCCCGCTCCGGCACGGAGTCGATCGGCCAGGGCGTGGTGTCGTTCTCCCTGGTGCCTATGACGGTGACCGTGCTGTTCGTGGCGGCACTGCTCGTGGGCGCCAGGATGCTGCGCGGACGCGGCGAGGGCCTGGAGGCTGCCGTACGGATGTCGCTGCTGGTCACCGGCGAGGTACTCGTCCTCGGCCTGTTCGCCCAGCCCGAGGTCCAGGGTGTCGCGATCTCCTCGGCGCCGTTGCTCGCCGCGCTCGGTGCGCTCGGCATCTCCCTTGTGGTGAGTGCGGGTGTGCTGCAGCGCGATCGGCTCGCCGCGTGGACGGCACAGCGGCCGGGAGTCCGGTCGGCGGTGCGCGCACTGGGCACGGCGGTGCGCGCGCTCGGTGTGGTGCTGGCGCTGTGTTCGCTGACCGGGTTCGTCCTGTACGCCAATGCGGATGACGTCGACGGTCAGGCGCTGCTGATCGCCCTGCCGATCCTGCCCAACATCGGCTTCGCGGTGCTCGGCCTGAGCTGGGGCGCGCCCGTCGACTACGCCATCGACGGGCAGCACTTCAGCGTGCTCGGGTCCGGTGCGGGGCACGGCAGCTTCGGACTCGGCGAGATCTCCGACGTGTGGGGCGGCGGCGCGGTGGCCGGGGCGCTGGCCCTCGGCGCGGTGTGTGCACTGGTCATCGGCGTCCTGGCGGCCCGCCGCTCGGCCGACCGGCGGGAGCAGGTGCTGGCCGGGGCGTTCGCTCTGGGGCTGATCCTGCTGGGCGCGGGCCTCGGCGGACTCTCCGTCGAACTCGGGGGCGGTGTCCGGGACTTCGGGTCGCCCGGCAGCTCCGAGCTCGCGCCGAGCGTCCCGGACGTGCTGTTGTTCGGTCTGCTGTGGGTGGGCGGGGCGACGTTGCTGGGCCCGTACGCGCTGCGGCTGACGGGCGGCCACCCGGCTCCGCCGGTACACGGCCCCGGCCAGGTATGGCCGCCGGGAGTGCCGACGCCGCCGTTCACGTCGCCGGCCGGACCGGCTGCACCGGGGACGCTCCCCACGCCTGCGGGCGCGGTCGAAGCGCAGGCCCCGGCGGTGGCTCCCGACTCCGTACCCATGGCGCCTGCGGGGCCCGGGGCGGCCGCGGCTCCCGCCGTGCCCGAGGCACAGGCCGGGTCGCCCGCGGTGCCCGGGGCAGGCGTCCCGGCACCTGCTGGAACGCCGACCGGACCGGCTGCACCTGGGATGCCGCCCGCGCCCGCGGGCCCGGCGGCGGCGTCAGCCGCCGGGTTCGTTCCGGGTGCAGCCGGGCAGGCGGCCGAACCCGGTCCCACGGCGCAGCCGTACGGCTCGCATCCCCAGGTCGCGGCTCAGACCGGTACGCCGTACGCGGCTCCCGACCCGTACGCCGTCGCCGTCGCGCAGACCGCCACCGCGCACGTCGCCCCCGCCCCGGACGCCGAGGCCGGCAGCGGCCGGCGTCGGAAGGTCCTCGTCTGGACGGCAACCCTCGTCGCAGCGTTCGTCGTCGGCGGCGGTGCCACGGCCGGTCTGCTGCTGTTCCAGGACAAGAAGGACGACACCACCGTGTCCCAGCCGTCCCAGGAGGCCGACAGCAAGGCCCGGGCGACCCGGTCCCCCTCGCCTTCCCCCTCCGGATCCGCTTCCGCCTCCGTATCCCCGTCCCCGTCCGCATCTGCGTCCCCTTCCGCGACCCAGGCGGACGACGGCCCGCTGCCCGCCGGAATGGTGCTCAAGCAGGACCCGGCGGGTTTCACGGTTGCGGTGATGGACGGCTGGACGCGCCGGCAGGCCGGCAGCCAGGTCTTCTACGAGGCGCCGACCGGCGGCGACTACCTCCAGATCGGCGTCATCAAGGACACCCCCATGACGTCGTACGAGAACTTCGTGGGCCTGGAGAAGAAGCACCTGGAGACCCCGGAGACCCGGTACGAGCGCAAGCAGCTGACCGAGAACACCTATCAGGACCGGCCGGGGGCGCTCTGGGAGTTCGTCCACGTCCCTGAGCCGGAGGAGGGCGTGCTCCAGCGGCACGTCATCGACCAGGCGTTCGTCGCCCCGGACGGCACGGAGTACGCGATCCTCGCCGCCGGCCGCGCCGACCGCTGGGACGCCGACAAGGACGTGGTGTTCTCCACCGCCCTGAGGACGTTCAGGATCGACTGAGGTCCAGCCGGAAGCAGTACCCCTTCCGCCCGGAATCCGGCGTCGCGAAGGTCTCGACGACCTCCATGCCGAGCCGCCGGGTCACGGCGATGGACCGCTCGTTGCGAGCGTCGATCATCGAGAACACCCGCTCCACACCCGCCGCCCGTACCCGCTCCAGCGTGGTGCGGGCGGCGGCCGTCGCGTACCCCTTGCCCCACGCCGCCCGGGCGAGCCGCCAGCCGATCTCGATCTCGCCGTACGGCCCGAAGCCCTCGTGCGGCCATGGCTGCGCGCCGGTGAAGCCGACGACCTCTCCGTCCTCGTCCAGCAGGGTCCACAGGCAGAAACCGCGCTCCGCGTCGTGCCGCCGCTGGCGCGCCGTCAGCTCCTCGTACACGGACAGTTCCGCCGTGGCGCCGCCATGGAACTCCATGACGTCGGGGTCGTCGAAGACCCGGTGCCACGCCAGGGCGTCCTCATCGGTGGGCACACGCAGCTGTACGACGGGGAGCGGCCTGCTGCTCATAGACGGAGCCCTTCAGTCGGCTGATCAGTACGCCCCCATAGACTGCACACGTCCTGTGCCGTTCGGTACGCAATATCGAATCGAATCCTCGGGAGAACCCGCCGTGACCGAAGCCCTCTCCGAGCACACTGCCGATGTGATCGTCGTCGGGGCAGGCCCGGCCGGCTCCACGACCGCGTACTACCTGGCCAAGGCAGGCCTCGACGTCCTGCTCCTCGAGAAGACCGCGTTCCCGCGCGAGAAGGTCTGCGGCGACGGGCTCACCCCGCGCGCCACCAAGCAGCTCGTCGCCATGGGCATCGACATCTCGGAAGAGGCCGGCTGGCTCCGCAACAAGGGTCTGCGGATCATCGGCGGCGGGGTCCGGCTCCAGCTGGACTGGCCGGATCTCGCCTCGTACCCGGACTACGGACTGGTCCGCAAGCGGGACGACTTCGATGAGCAGCTGGCCCGGCAGGCACAGAAGGCGGGTGCGCGGCTGTACGAGCGCTGCAACGTCGGCGCGCCGGTCATCGACGACCGCACCGGGCACATCACGGGTGTCGAGGCGAAGCTCGGCGAGGACAAGACCCCGGTCACCTTCCACGCCCCACTGGTCGTCGCGGCCGACGGCAACTCCTCGCGCATCTCACTGGCGATGGGCCTGCACCGCCGCGAGGACCGCCCCATGGGCGTCGCCGTCCGCACCTATTTCACCTCTCCCCGCCACGACGACGACTACCTGGAGTCCTGGCTGGAGCTGTGGGACCGCCGCGGTCCGGGCGAGGACCGGCTGCTGCCGGGCTACGGCTGGGTCTTCGGCATGGGCGACGGCACGTCGAACGTCGGCCTCGGCGTGCTGAACACCTCCTCGTCCTTCAAGGAGCTGGACTGGCGCGAGATCCTCAAGGCCTGGTGCGCCTCGATGCCCGAGGACTGGGGGTACACGCCGGAGAACATGACCGGCCCGATCCGCGGCGCCGCCCTTCCGATGGCGTTCAACCGGCAGCCCCACTACACCCGGGGCCTGCTTCTGGTCGGTGACGCGGGCGGCCTGGTCAACCCGTTCAACGGCGAGGGCATCGCGTACGCGATGGAGTCCGGCCAGATCGTCGCGGACGTCATCGTCCAGGCGCACGCCCGCGCGACGGACGCCCAGCGCGAACTGGCCCTGCACCGCTACCCGAAGATCCTCAAGGACACGTACGGCGGCTACTACACGCTCGGCCGTGCCTTCGTGAAGATCATCGGCAGCCCGAAGGTCATGAAGATCGCGACGCAGCGCGGTCTGACGCACCCGACGCTGATGAAGTTCACGCTGAAGATGCTGGCCAATCTGACGGACCCGACGGGCGGCGACGCGATGGACCGCATCATCAACGGCCTGTCGAAGGTGGCTCCGAAGGCGTGATGGCCGGCCCACGTCGCCCGGGGCCTCGAGTCACGAGGATCCGGGCGCGGGGCCGGCCCCGGAGGCGAGGAGTTCACGGGCTCCGGCCCTGATCACGTCCCGGTCCGTGTCGCACTCGCGCGCCCGTGCCTGCCGCAGCCTCCCCGCTCGCTCTCGCTGGTCACGGCGGAGATGCCGCAGGTCCAGGTCGACACCGGGAGGCGGGCCCGCGGCCTCCAGTGCGGTGATGTGTTCGTCCATCGCGGCGAGCAGAGCGCGGTCGCAGCAGCTCGTGACCGCCCGCCGCGATCCAGTACCACCCTCCGTCAGCGCGAACCGGTGCAGGGAAGGGTCATCGCCGCCCCACGCCCGGATGCCGGCGACCGGGTGCAGGTCGAACCGGAAACGGATCACCAGGGCAGTGTGGCAGGCGGATGCGCGAAAGGCCGTCGCTCCCCTCGGGGAGCGACGGCCTTCGGCACAGATGTGCAGGGTGGTGTCAGAGGACCCGGACCGCGCCCGTCGCCGGGTAGCCGGAGAGGTCCTGGATCACGACACCCTTGCCCGGGTTCGCGGCGTCCAGGTACTGGCCGTTACCGATGTAGACACCCGTGTGGTACGCGGAACCCGCGCTGCCCCAGTACAGGATGTCGCCGACCTGAAGGTTGGAGGTGCCCACCTGGGTGCCCGCGACCGACTGGTCCTGCGAGACGCGCGGCAGGTCGACACCGACGGTGCGGAACGCGGCCTGGACCAGGGAGGAGCAGTCCCAGGCGTTCGGGCCGGTGGCGCCCATGATGTACGCGTCGCCGAGCTGCGCCTTGAGGAAGGCCACGACGGTGGCTGCCGAGCCGCTCGCGGGCGCGGAGGCGGAACTGCCGGAGCTCGGCGCGGAGAGCGTCGTGCGCTCCGCGGTGCGGGAGGCACGCTCCTTCGCCGCTGCTGCCGCGCGCGCCTTGGCCTCTGCCTTCTCCTTGGCCTCCGCCTTGCGGTCCGCCTCGGCCTTGGCCTTCTTGGCGGCCTTCGCGGCCTTGGCCGCGGCGGCGTCCTCGTGGGCCTGCAGCTGGAGGTCGAGCGCGACCTGCTGCGTGGCCTCCGCGGACTTCTCCACCGCGGCGGAGATCTCGGAGGTGAGAACGGGGATCTCGATGGTCTCGGTCACCGGGTCGGCGTTCGCCGGCCCGGCAGCACCGGCCACCGCGATGGTGCCGAGGAAGCCACCGGCAACTCCGGCGCGGATCGCCATCGTCGAGGCGCTCCGGCGGGGTTTCCGGTGGCTGGGTATGTGAGCGGTACGGGACATGAGGACAACCGCTATCAGGGGTTGGCGGTTCCCTTCAAGAAACGTGTGTTGCGCCACAGTTACGGCCGGAACCTCTGAATCCGCCCTCCAGCGGCCCTTATTGACGCCGTAACGGACAAAACCGGCACGCGCGATCAGGGCCGTGATCATGTGCTTTAAATAAAAGGTCCGGATTGCCCCGCACCTACCACCGCTTCGCACCGTTGGCCAAGCCCGCTTTTATCGCGATCCGGTAACGGGTGACGCAGGTCACAGAATGGTCAACGTGCGGGGGGTGCGAGGACTTCGTGAACGTGTGCACGCGCCATCCCTCTGTCCACCCCCGTCCACGGCGTCCCACTGTCGAGTGAACAGGCGTCCACTATCACCCGATGCGGTCCATCGCCAATTTGCCTGAGCGTGCCGCTCCTTGATAGTGAACAACCCCTCCGACCAGCGGTAACACCTCCAGATGTCACATCTGGTGACCGCCCGGGCGCTTCGCGTATGTAGATCACCGCTCATCCGACTTCATGATCGTTCGTGTGGTGGTGGAGATCACAAACGAGATGCCTGACCCCGTGTCGCAGATCACAGACCGGCAGGCATAGGATGCGGAGCAGTCGGGCTTGTGAACTGCCTCACATAGGAGCGATCTTCGCGGGGCGGCGAGGCGAATGCCCGGTGCGGTCCAACGGTCAAGGACGACTGGAAGGAGCGGGGAGGGTGAATGCTTACGCGCCCATCCTTGTGCTCGGCGCCCTCGGGGCAGGGTTTGCGATCTTCTCCGTGGTCATGGCCACGCTTATCGGCCCAAAGCGGTACAACAGGGCGAAACTTGAAGCGTACGAGTGCGGCATCGAGCCCACCCCTACGCCGGCCGGAGGTGGCCGCTTCCCCATCAAGTACTACCTGACGGCGATGCTCTTCATCGTCTTCGACATCGAGATCGTCTTCCTCTATCCCTGGGCCGTCACCTTCGACGCCCTGGGGATCTTCGGGCTCGTGGAGATGCTGCTCTTCGTGCTCACCGTCTTCGTCGCCTACGCGTATGTATGGCGGCGCGGCGGCCTGGAATGGGACTGAGGGGCTGAGGGGCACCAATGGGAATCGAAGAGAAGCTGCCGAGCGGCTTCCTGCTGACCACCGTCGAACAGGCCTCGGGCTGGGTGCGCAAGTCATCCGTCTTCCCGGCCACCTTCGGCCTCGCCTGCTGCGCCATCGAGATGATGACGACCGGCGCCGGACGGTACGACCTGGCCCGCTTCGGTATGGAGGTCTTCCGCGGCTCGCCGCGCCAGGCCGACCTGATGATCGTGGCCGGCCGGGTGAGCCAGAAGATGGCGCCCGTCCTGCGCCAGGTCTACGACCAGATGCCCAATCCCAAGTGGGTGATCTCCATGGGCGTTTGCGCATCTTCGGGTGGAATGTTCAACAATTACGCGATTGTGCAGGGTGTTGATCACATTGTGCCCGTCGACATCTATTTGCCCGGCTGCCCGCCGCGCCCGGAGATGCTGATGGACGCGATTCTCAAGCTCCACCAGAAGATCCAGAACTCCAAGCTCGGTGTGAACGCGGAGGAAGCGGCCCGCGAGGCGGAGGAAGCGGCTCTCAAGGCGCTCCCGACGATCGAGATGAAGGGGCTGCTTCGGTGAGCGACGCACGGGTGGCCGCCGGGCCGCAGACGATGACGAAAGCCGCACCTCTGAGCCGCGCGGACGGAGATGGGGGCGCCTCCCAGGCGCCAGCCCTGGGGGAGAACAGGGGGATTCAGCGATGACGGACCAGCCGAATCCGGAGAAGGAGCTCTCCGAGCAGAACCTCCCGGGGCAGCGTGGCGAGCACGGTGAGGAGATCCGCGTCCAGCGCGGCATGTTCGGTGCCGGCAACGGAGGGGATACGTCCGGCTACGGCGGGCTCGTGCGCTCCGTACGCCTGCCGGGCCCCGCGAGCCGCCCCTACGGCGGTTGGTTCGACGAGGTCGCCGACGAACTCGAGGGTGCCCTGGAAGAGCAGGGCCTCGTTCCCGAGAACGCGATCGAGAAGACCGTCGTCGACCGCGGCGAGCTCACCTTCCACATCGAGCGCGAGCACCTGCTGCAGGTCGCGCGGACCCTGCGCGACGATCCGGCGCTCCGCTTCGAGCTCTGCACCGGCGTCAGCGGTGTCCACTACCTGCAGGACAAGGGCCGCGAGCTGCACGCCGTCTACCATCTGCGCTCGCTCACGCACGGCCGGCTGATCCGGCTCGAGGTCTCGGCCCCGGACCGCGACCCGCACGTCCCGTCCCTGGTGTCGGTCTATCCGACCAACGACTGGCACGAGCGCGAGACGTACGACTTCTTCGGCCTTGTCTTCGACGGCCACCCCGCCCTCACCCGGATCATGATGCCGGACGACTGGCAGGGCTTCCCGCAGCGCAAGGACTACCCCCTCGGCGGCATCGCCGTCGAGTACAAGGGCGCCCAGATCCCGGCTCCGGACCAGCGGAGGTCGTACTCGTGAGCACATCACCGGCATCGCCCCGCGAGACCACCGAGGGGACCGTATATACGGTCACCGGTGGCGACTGGGACGAGATCGTCCAGTCCGCGGCCAAGGCCGACGACGAGCGGATCGTCGTCAACATGGGTCCGCAGCACCCCTCCACCCACGGAGTGCTCCGCCTGATCCTGGAGATCGACGGTGAGACGGTCACCGAGGCCCGCTGCGGCATCGGCTATCTGCACACCGGCATCGAGAAGAACCTCGAGTACCGGACCTGGACCCAGGGCACCACGTTCGTCACGCGCATGGACTACCTGACGCCGTTCTTCAACGAGGCGGCGTACTGCCTGGGCGTGGAGAAGCTGCTCGGCATCGAGGACCAGATCCCGGACCGGGCGACGATCATCCGGGTCCTGCTGATGGAGCTCAACCGGCTCTCCTCGCACCTGGTGTGCATCGCCACCGGCGGTATGGAGCTGGGCGCCACCACGATCATGATCTACGGATTCCGGGACCGCGAGATGATCCTGGACATCTACGAGCTGATCACCGGTCTGCGGATGAACCACGCGTTCATCAGGCCGGGCGGACTCGCCCAGGACCTGCCGCCGGGCGCTGTCGACCAGCTCCGCGAGTTCGTGAAGACGATGAAGAAGAACATGCCGGAGTACGACAAGCTCGCCACCGGCAACCCGATCTTCAAGGCCCGCATGCAGGACATCGGGTACCTCGACCTCACCGGCTGCATGGCGCTCGGCGCGACCGGACCGATCCTGCGCTCCGCGGGCCTCGCCCACGATCTGCGCAAGACCGACCCGTACTGCGGCTACGAGACGTACGACTTCGACGTCCCGACCGCCGACACCTGCGACGCGTACGGCCGCTTCCTGGTCCGCCTGGAGGAGATGCGGCAGTCGCTGCGGATCGTCGAGCAGTGCCTGGACCGGCTCGCGCCGGGCCCGGTGATGGTCGCCGACAAGAAGATCGCCTGGCCTGCCCAGCTCGCGCTGGGCCCCGACGGCCTCGGTAACTCCCTCGACCACATCAAGAAGATCATGGGCACCTCCATGGAGGCCCTGATCCACCACTTCAAGCTGGTGACCGAGGGCTTCCGGGTCCCGGCCGGGCAGGTGTACACCGCGGTCGAGTCGCCCAAGGGCGAGCTGGGCGTCCATGTCGTCTCCGACGGCGGCACCCGCCCCTACCGGGTCCACTTCCGGGACCCGTCGTTCACCAATCTGCAGGCCATGGCGGCCATGTGCGAAGGCGGCCAGGTCGCCGACGTGATCGTCGCGGTCGCGTCCATCGACCCCGTGATGGGAGGCGTCGACCGATGACGGACGTATCGCTGGGCATGCCGCAGCTTCCTGCCCCCGACTTCCCGGCAGAGGTGCGCGCCAGGCTCGAGGCGGACGCGAAGGAAGTGATCGGCCGCTACCCCGACAGCCGGTCCGCGCTGCTGCCGCTGCTGCATCTCGTGCAGTCCGAGGAGGGCTATGTCTCGCGCACGGGCATCCGCTTCTGCGCCGAGATGCTGGACCTGACCACCGCCGAGGTCACCGCGGTCGTCACCTTCTACACGATGTACCGGCGCAAGCCGTCGGGCGAGTACCAGGTGGGGGTCTGCACCAACACGCTGTGCGCGGTGATGGGCGGCGACGCCATCTTCGACGAGCTCAAGGAGCACCTCGGCGTCGGCAACAACGGGACGACCGAGGACGGCAAGATCACCCTCGAGCACATCGAGTGCAACGCGGCCTGCGACTTCGCGCCGGTGGTGATGGTCAACTGGGAGTTCTTCGACAACCAGACGCCCGATTCCGCCAAGCGGCTCGTGGACGACCTGCGGGCCGGTGAGCAGGTCACCCCCACCCGCGGCGCGCCCCTGTGCACGTACAAGGAGACCGCCCGCATCCTGGCCGGCTTCCCCGACGAGCGCCCCGGCGCCGTCGAGTCGACCGGCGGAGCGGGACCCGCGTCGCTGATCGGACTGCGCCTGGCCAAGGGCGAGCTGTCGGCCGCCCGGGTCGTCGCCCAGCGCAGCGAGGTCCGGCACGAGACGCCGCCGCACGATCCGTCGCCGGCCGAGCACCTCAGCTCCCACGACGCGCCGCAGCAGACATCCGCGTCCGACCCGGAGCACCCGGCCGGACCCGCAGCAGAGGAGGGGGAGTGATGACCTTGTCGACCGAGTACGGTGGCACCTCCCAGCCCGAGGCCGGGGGAGAGAGCAGCCCGGAGAAGCTCCTCGCGCCGGTCCTCTCCGCCTTCTGGGACGCCCCGGAGAGCTGGACCCTTCAGACGTACGAGCGGCACGAAGGCTACAAGGGCCTGCGCAAGGCGCTCGGCATGACGCCCGACGACCTGATCGCCTACGTCAAGGACTCGGGCCTCCGCGGCCGCGGCGGCGCCGGCTTCCCCACCGGAATGAAGTGGCAGTTCATTCCGCAGGGCGACGGCAAACCGCACTACCTCGTCGTCAACGCCGACGAGTCGGAGCCGGGGACCTGCAAGGACATCCCCCTCCTGTTCGCCAATCCGCACTCCCTCATCGAGGGAATCGTGATCGCCTGCTACGCGATCCGCTCCAGCCACGCCTTCATCTATCTGCGCGGTGAGGTCGTCCCCGTACTGCGGCGGCTGCACGAGGCCGTGCGCGAGGCATACGAGGCGGGCTACCTCGGGAAGAACATCCTGGGCAGCGGACTCGACCTCGAGCTCACCGTGCACGCGGGCGCGGGCGCGTACATCTGCGGTGAGGAGACCGCGCTGCTGGACTCCCTGGAAGGCCGCCGCGGCCAGCCCCGGCTGCGACCCCCCTTCCCCGCGGTCGCCGGTCTGTACGCGTGCCCCACTGTGGTGAACAACGTCGAGTCCATCGCGTCCGTTCCCGCGATCCTCAACAAGGGCAAGGACTGGTTCAAGTCGATGGGCAGCGAGAAGTCCCCGGGCTTCACGCTCTACTCGCTCAGCGGTCATGTCGCGGGCCCCGGCCAGTACGAGGCCCCGCTCGGCATCACCCTGCGCCAGCTGCTCGACATGAGCGGCGGGATGCGCCCCGGCCACCGGCTGAAGTTCTGGACACCGGGCGGCTCGTCGACCCCGATGTTCACCGACGAGCACCTCGATGTCCCGCTGGACTACGAGGGCGTGGGCGCGGCCGGTTCGATGCTCGGCACCAAGGCGCTGCAGTGCTTCGACGAGACGACCTGCGTGGTGCGGGCCGTCACCCGGTGGACCGAGTTCTACGCCCACGAGTCCTGCGGCAAGTGCACCCCCTGCCGCGAAGGCACGTACTGGCTCGTGCAGTTGCTGCGCGACATCGAGGCGGGCAAGGGCGTCATGTCCGACCTCGACAAGCTGAACGACATCGCCGACAACATCAACGGCAAGTCCTTCTGCGCACTCGGCGACGGCGCGGCCTCGCCGATCTTCTCCTCGCTCAAGTACTTCCGTGAGGAGTACGAGCGGCACATCACGGGGCGGGGATGCCCCTTCGACCCCGCGAAGTCCACGGTGTGGGCCGACCGGCCCGCCACCACCACGGAGGTGAACGCATGACAGTCACCACGAGCGCTCCCTCCGGGGGCGGCGAGGCCGCGGTTCCGCCCGAGGACCTGGTCTCCCTCACGATCGACGGCATCGAGATCTCCGTCCCCAAGGGGACGCTGGTCATCCGGGCCGCCGAGCAGCTCGGCATCGAGATCCCGCGGTTCTGCGACCACCCCCTCCTCGACCCGGCCGGCGCCTGCCGCCAGTGCATCGTCGAGGTGGAGGGCCAGCGCAAGCCGATGGCGTCCTGCACCATCACCTGCACCGACGGCATGGTCGTCAGGTCGCAGCTCACCTCGCCCGCCGCCGAGAAGGCGCAGAAGGGCGTGATGGAGCTGCTGCTGATCAACCATCCGCTGGACTGCCCGGTGTGCGACAAGGGCGGTGAGTGCCCGCTGCAGAACCAGGCCGTCTCACACGGCCAGGCCGAGTCCCGCTTCGAGGGAAAGAAGCGGACGTACGAGAAGCCGGTCAACATCTCCACCCAGGTGCTGCTGGACCGGGAGCGGTGTGTGCTGTGCGCGCGCTGCACCCGGTTCTCCAACCAGGTGGCGGGCGACCCGATGATCGAACTGATCGAGCGGGGCGCGCTGCAGCAGGTCGGCACCGGCGAGGGCGACCCGTTCGAGTCGTACTTCTCCGGGAACACCATCCAGATCTGCCCGGTCGGCGCGCTGACTTCGGCCGCGTACCGGTTCCGCTCCCGCCCCTTCGACCTGGTCTCCTCGCCGAGCGTGTGCGAGCACTGCGCCGGCGGCTGCGCGACCCGTACCGACCACCGGCGCGGAAAGGTCATGCGGCGCCTCGCGGCCGAGGACCCGGAGGTCAACGAGGAGTGGCTGTGCGACAAGGGCCGTTTCGGCTTCCGCTACGCGCAGAAGCCGGACCGGCTGACCACTCCGCTCGTGCGCAACGCCGGGACCGGTGAGCTGGAGCCGGCGAGCTGGCCCGAGGCGCTCGAGGCGGCGGCCCGCGGGCTCGGTGCCGCCCGCGGCCGGGCCGGAGTGCTCACCGGCGGCCGGCTGACCGTCGAGGACTCCTACGCCTACGCCAAGTTCGCGCGGGTCGCCCTCGACACCAACGACATCGACTTCCGCGCGCGCGTGCACAGCAGCGAGGAGGCCGACTTCCTGGCCGCCAGGGTCGCCGGCCACGGCCGCGACCTGGACCGCGGCGGGGTCACGTACAGCGTCCTGGAGAAGGCCCCGGCGGTGCTGCTCGCCGGGTTCGAGTCCGAGGAGGAGGCTCCAGGCGTCTTCCTGCGGCTGCGCAAGGCGCACCGCAAGCACGGCCAGCGCACCTTCTCGCTCGCCACGCACGCAACGCGCGGTCTGCTCAAGGCCGGTGGCACGCTGCTGCCCGCGGCCCCCGGCACCGAGACCGAGTGGCTGGACGCGCTCGCCTCCGGTGTCGGACTCGACGAGGACGGCGCCAGGGCGGCCGAGGCGCTGCGCGGCGACGGCGCGGTGATCGTGGTCGGCGAGCGGCTCGCGGCCGTTCCCGGCGGACTCACCGCCGCCGTACGTATCGCGAGCGCCACCGGCGCCCAACTGGTGTGGATCCCGCGGCGGGCCGGTGAGCGCGGGGCCGTCGAGGCAGGCGCGCTGCCGTCGCTGCTGCCCGGTGGCCGCCCGGCCACCGACCCGCGGGCCCGCGAGGAGACCGCAGAGGCCTGGCGCGTACGCGAACTCCCGCACCGCTACGGCCGCGACACCGGCCAGATCGTCGAGGCCGCGGCCACCGGCGAGCTGGCGGCGCTGCTGGTCGCCGGCGTCGAGATCGCCGATCTGCCCGACCCGGCGCGCGCCCGTGAGGCGCTCGACGCGGTGGGCTTCCTGGTCTCGCTGGAGCTGCGGCCGAGCGAGGTCACCGAGCGGGCGGACGTCGTCTTCCCGGTGGCGGCCGTCGCCGAGAAGCCGGGCACCTTCCTCAACTGGGAAGGCAGGGCACGACTGTTCGAGGCGGCGCTCAAGCCCGAGCAGATGACACGGCGCCTCGCGCCGGCGGACGCGCGGGTGCTGCACATGCTCGCCGACGCGCTCGATGTCGCCTTCGGGCTGCCGGACCTCAAGGCCGTGCGAGCGGAGATGGACCGGCTCGGCCAGTGGGACGGCCCGCGGGCCACCGATCCGATGGAGTCCGCCCGACCTCTGCCCCGCCCGGGCGAGGGGGAGGCGGTGCTCGCCGGTCACCGGATGCTGCTCGACCTGGGTCTGCTGCAGCAGGGCGACGAGGCGCTGGCCGGCACCCGGCACGCCGCCGTGGCCCGGCTGTCCGCGAGCACCGCGGCCGCCACGGGCGTCAAGGACGGCGACGTGTTGGAGGTTTCGGGTCCGGCCGGCGTGGTCCGGCTGCCGCTCCAGGTGAGCGAGATGCCCGATCAGGTGGTGTGGCTGCCGCTGAACTCCACCGGTGGCGGCGTGGCCGCCGACACCGGGGCGACGCCGGGCCGGCTGGTCCGTATCGGTCCGGCCGCGGAGTTGGAGGCCGTCGAGGCGGAACCGGAGGTGGCGTCGTGACCGTCCGAGTCTCCCGTCGACCGGGGCCCGTGCCCAGGCGTGGAACCACCTCGCCGAGCGGGCTCCCGGCCCGCGCCGTTCTGCCGGGCGCTGCACCGGCCGCCCCCGTATCGGAGGTGTGCGCATGATCGCGCCGGCTCATGTCGCCGAAGTCCAGAGCAGTGTTCTCGCACTCGAGGACCTGTCGATGTTCGGGCGCGACCCGTGGTGGCTGGTCGCCATCAAGGCCGTGTTCTGTTTCGCCTTCCTGATGGTCACCGTGCTGTTCTCCATCGTGTGGGAGCGCAAGGTGGTGGCCTGGATGCAGCTGCGCATCGGTCCCAACCGGCACGGCCCCTGGGGCATGCTCCAGTCGCTGGCCGACGGCATCAAGCTGATGCTCAAGGAAGACGTGATCGTCAAGCGGGCGGACAAGGTCGTCTATGTCCTCGCCCCGATCATCGCCGCCATCCCGGCGTTCATGGCGATCGCCGTGATCCCGTTCGGACCGGCCGGCGACGAGGTGTCGATCTTCGGGCAGCGCACCACGATGCAGCTCACCGACCTGCCGATCGCGATGCTCTACATCCTGGCGGTCGCCTCGGTCGGCATCTACGGCATCGTGCTGGCGGGCTGGTCGTCGGGCTCGACGTACCCGCTGCTCGGCGGATTGCGCAGCTGCGCGCAGATGATCTCCTACGAGATCGCGATGGGCGCGGCGTTCGCCTCGGTCTTCCTCTACTCCGGGTCGATGTCCACGTCGGCGATCGTGGAGGCGCAGGCGGACCGCTGGTACATCGTGCTGCTGCCGGTCTCCTTCATCATCTACGTCGTCACCATGGTCGGCGAGACCAACCGGGCTCCGTTCGACATGCCGGAGTCCGAGGGCGACCTGGTCGGCGGCTTCAACACCGAGTACAGCTCCATCAAGTTCGCGATGTTCATGCTGGCCGAGTACGTCAACATGGTCACCGTCTCCGCCGTCTCGGTCACCCTGTTCCTGGGCGGCTGGCGGGCCCCGTACCCGATCTCCACCTTCTGGGAGGGCGCGAACCACGGCTGGTGGCCGATGCTCTGGTTCGTCATCAAGGTCCAGCTGCTGCTCTTCTTCTTCATCTGGCTGCGCGGCACCCTGCCCCGGGTCCGTTACGACCAGCTGATGAAGCTCGGCTGGAAGGTCCTGATCCCGGTCTCGGTGGTCTGGCTGATGCTGGTGGCGACCGTGCGGGCGCTGCGCAACGAGAACTACGACTTCCAGCAGATCGTGCTGTACGTCGGAGGCGCCGTGATCGCGGTCCTGTTGCTCTCCTTCGTCGCGGACATGTTCCGCGGCAAGAAGGAGAAGGCCGCCGAGGCCGCGAAGCCGGAGCCCGCCGCGTTCGACCCGATGGCGGGCGGCTTCCCCGTACCGCCGTTGCCCGGGCAGGAGTTGCCGCCGGTGCCGCGCAGGCGTCCGCGCGGTGACCGCGAGCTGATTGTCAGTGGCGGACCCAATACTGACAGTGATGGTCCTCGTGACGGAAAGGAGGCTGACGGTGTCTGAGGAATCCGAGAGCACGTTCCAGAATCCGGTTGCCGGCTTCGGCGTGACCTTCAAGGCCATGTTCAAGAAGCGGCTGACCGAGCAGTACCCGGAGCAGCAGAAGGTGACGGCGCCGCGCTTCCACGGCCGGCACCAGCTGAACCGCCATCCGGACGGACTGGAGAAGTGCGTCGGCTGCGAGCTGTGCGCCTGGGCCTGTCCGGCGGACGCGATCTATGTGGAGGGCGCGGACAACACCGACGAGGAGCGCTACTCCCCGGGCGAGCGGTACGGCCGCGTCTACCAGATCAACTACGCCCGCTGCATTCTGTGCGGACTGTGCATCGAGGCCTGCCCGACGCGCGCGCTGACGATGACGAACGACTTCGAGCTCGCCGACAGCAGCCGCGAGAACCTCATCTACACCAAGGAGCAGCTGCTCGCCGGTCTGGACGAGGGCATGGTCGACTCGCCGCACGCGATCTACCCCGGCACGGACGAGCAGGACTACTACCAGGGTCTGGTCACCGAGGCCGCGCCCGGCACGGTCCAGCAGGTCGCCGTCTCCAAGGGTGAGAAGGGCGAGGAGGTGGACGCATGAACGCCCTTGCCGCATCGGCCACTTCGACGGGTGAGGCCGTCCAGTTCTGGGTGCTGGGGGTGGTCGCCGTCCTGGGAGCGCTGGGCACGGTGCTCATGAAGCGGGCGGTGCACAGCGCGCTGTGCCTGGCCGGGACCATGATCATTCTGGCGGTCTTCTACCTCGCCAACGGGGCGTACTTCCTCGGGGTCGTCCAGATCATCGTCTACACCGGCGCGATCATGATGCTGTTCCTCTTCGTCGTCATGCTGGTCGGCGTCACCGCCGCCGACTCGCTCAAGGAGACGCTGAAGGGCCAGCGCTGGCTGGCCGCGCTCTGCGGGCTGGGCTTCGGTGTGCTGCTCATCGCCGGTATCGCCAACGCCTCCTTGAAGACCTTCAACGGCCTGGGCGTCGCCAACAGCGCGAGCGGGGGCAATGTCGAGGGCCTGGCCCGGCTCATCTTCACCAAGTACGTCTTCGCCTTCGAGATCACCGGCGCGCTGCTGATCACCGCGGCCGTCGGTGCCATGGTGCTCACCCACCGGGAGCGCACCGAGCGGGCCAAGACCCAGCGCGAGCTGTCCGAGCAGCGTGTACGGGAAGGCAAGCACCTGCCGCCGCTGCCCGCCCCCGGCGTCTACGCCCGGCACAACGCGGTGGACATCGCCGGTCTGCTGCCGGACGGCACCCCGTCCCAGCTCACCGTGAGCAAGACGCTGCGCGAGCGCGGCCAGATCCGTGATGTGTCGACCGATGCGCTCAACGACCTCAAGGCGCTGGAACAGCGCTCCGAGGAGCGGCTCGGACGGGACCGGGACGAAGAGGAGGCCAAGCGGTGAATCCGGTCAACTACCTCTATCTCGCCGCCCTGCTGTTCACCATCGGCGCGGCGGGAGTTCTGATCCGGCGGAACGCGATCGTGGTGTTCATGTGTGTCGAGCTGATGCTCAACGCGTGCAACCTCGCGTTCGTCGCCTTCTCCCGGATGCACGGCAATCTCGACGGCCAGATCATCGCGTTCTTCACGATGGTGGTCGCCGCCGCGGAGGTCGTGGTCGGGCTCGCGATCATCGTGCTGCTGTTCCGGTCCCGCCATTCGGCCTCGGTCGACGACGCCAGCCTGATGAAGCTGTAAGGGGTCGGGAGAATCGTGGAGAACCTCATTGCGCTGCTCGTCGCGGCGCCTCTGCTCGGAGCGGTGGTCCTGCTGTGCGGCGGACGCCGGCTCGACCGCGCCGGCCACTGGCTCGGCACCCTGTTCGCCGCCGTGTCGTTCGTCATCGCCGTCGTGCTCTTCGCCGACATGCTCGGCAGGCCCGGCGACGACCGGACCCTGACCCAGCATCTGTACAGCTGGATCCCGGTCGAGGGCTTCCAGGCGGACGTCGCCTTCCAGCTCGACCAGCTGTCGATGACCTTCGCCCTGCTGATCACCGGTGTCGGCTCGCTCATCCATCTGTACTCGGTCGGGTACATGGAGCACGACGAGCGCCGCCGCCGCTTCTTCGGTTATCTGAACCTGTTCCTCGCGGCGATGCTGCTGCTGGTCCTCGCCGACAACTACCTGCTGCTGTACGTCGGCTGGGAAGGCGTGGGCCTCGCCTCGTACCTGCTCATCGGCTTCTGGCAGCACAAGCCCAGCGCGGCCACCGCGGCGAAGAAGGCCTTCCTGGTCAACCGCGTCGGCGACATGGGGCTGTCGATCGCCATCATGCTGATGTTCACCACGTTCGGGACCTTCGCCTTCGGGCCGGTCTTCGGGGCCGTGGGGGAGACCGGCGAGGGCACGCTGACGGCGATCTCCCTGATGCTGCTGCTGGCCGCCTGCGGCAAGTCCGCCCAGGTGCCGCTGCAGTCCTGGCTCGGAGACGCGATGGAGGGCCCGACCCCGGTCTCGGCCCTCATCCACGCCGCGACCATGGTGACCGCCGGTGTCTATCTGATCGTCCGCTCCGGCGCGATCTTCAACGCGTCGCCCGACGCACAGCTCGTCGTCACCGTCGTCGGCGCGGTCACGCTCCTCTTCGGTGCGATCGTCGGTTGCGCGAAGGACGACATCAAGAAGGCGCTGGCCGGTTCGACGATGTCGCAGATCGGCTACATGATCCTGGCCGCGGGCCTCGGCCCCATCGGCTACGCCTTCGCGATCATGCACCTGGTGACGCACGGCTTCTTCAAGGCCGGTCTCTTCCTCGGTGCCGGTTCGGTCATGCACGGCATGAACGACGAGGTCGACATGAGGAAGTACGGCGGCCTGAGGAAGTACATGCCGATCACCTTCGTCACCTTCGGGCTCGGCTATCTGGCGATCATCGGTTTCCCGGGTCTGTCCGGCTTCTTCTCCAAGGACAAGATCATCGAGGCGGCGTTCGCCAAGGGGGGCACCGAGGGCTGGATCCTCGGGGCGGTCACCCTGCTCGGTGCCGCGATCACCGCGTACTACATGACGCGAGTGATGCTGATGACCTTCTTCGGCGAGAAGCGCTGGCAGGCCGACGAAAAGGGCGACATGCCGCATCCGCACGAGTCACCGAAGACGATGACGGTGCCGATGATCGTGCTGGCCTTCGGATCGGTCTTCGCGGGCGGGCTGTTCTCCTTCCACGAGTCGTTCGTGAAGTGGCTGGAGCCGGTGACGAGCTTCGACCACGGGCACCCGCCGATCGGCGCGGGTGCGATCACCACCGCGACCGTCGCGGTGATGGTGGTCGGCGTCGCTCTCGCCTACGCGCAGTACGGCCGCAGGCCGGTGCCGGTCGTCGCCCCGCGCGGCTCGTGGCCCACCCGGGCCGCCCGCCGCGACCTGTACCAGGACGACTTCAACCATGTGGTCCTGGTCCGCGGCGGCGAGCACCTCACCCGCTCCCTGGTCTATGTCGACCACACCCTGGTCGACGGAGTCGTCAACGGCACGGCCGCCTCGGTCGGCGGACTCTCGGGCCGGCTGCGCAAGCTGCAGAACGGCTACGCCCGCAGTTACGCGGTCTCGATGTTCGGCGGTACGGCGATCCTGATCGCCGCGACCCTGCTGATGAGGGCGGTCTGATATGTCGTTCCCGATTCTGACGGCCACAGCGCTGCTGCCCGCGGTCGGTGCGATCGCCACGGCGGCCGTGCCCGCCGCACGGCGGGCGGCCGCCAAGTGGCTGGCGCTGCTGGTCTCGCTCGCCACTCTGGTGCTCGCCGCCATCGTGTTCGTACGGTTCGAGCCCGGCGGCGAGCGCTATCAGCTCACCGAATCGCACGCCTGGATCAAGGACTTCGGCGTCCGCTACGAGCTGGGTGTGGACGGCATCGGGGTGGCGCTGATCGCGCTGACCGCGCTGCTGATCCCGTTCATCATCCTGGCCGGCTGGCACGACGCCGACCCTCTGGAGACGAAGTCGTCGCGCTGGCGGCCGACCCAGGGCTTCTTCGCCCTGATCCTGATGGTCGAGGCGATGGTGATCCTCTCCTTCGAGGCCACCGACGTCTTCCTCTTCTACATCCTGTTCGAAGCCATGCTCATCCCGATGTACTTCCTCATCGGCGGCTTCGGCGACCGGGCGCACGCGGGCACCGACGAGAACGCGGCGGCCCAGCGGTCCTACGCCGCCGTGAAGTTCCTGCTGTACAACCTGGTCGGCGGGCTGATCATGCTGGCCGCCGTCATCGGGCTCTATGTCGTCGCGGGGAGCTTCTCGCTCACCGAGATCGCCGAAGCCCGGGCGTCCGGCTCGCTGGAGATGGCGACCACCACCGAGCGGCTGCTCTTCCTCGGCTTCTTCTTCGCCTTCGCGATCAAGGCGCCGCTGTGGCCACTGCACACGTGGCTGCCCAACGCCATGGGTGAGGCGACCGCGCCGGTCGCCGTGCTGATCACGGCCGTCGTCGACAAGGTCGGCACATTCGCGATGCTGCGCTTCTGTCTCCAGCTCTTCCCGGAGGCGTCGACGTGGGCCACGCCGGTCATCGTGGTGCTGGCGCTGATCAGCATCGTCTACGGTGCACTGCTCGCGGTCGGCCAGCGCGACATCAAGCGCCTGGTCGCGTACGCCTCGATCTCGCACTTCGGCTTCATCGTCCTCGGCATCTTCGCGATGACCAGCCAGGGCCAGTCCGGGGCGACGCTGTACATGGTCAACCACGGGATCTCGACCGCCGCACTCATGCTGGTGGCCGGTTTCCTGATCTCGCGGCGCGGCTCCCGGCTCATCGCCGACTACGGCGGTGTGCAGAAGGTCGCCCCGGTGCTCGCGGGCACGTTCCTGATCGGCGGTCTGGCCACTCTCTCGCTGCCGGGCCTCGCGCCCTTCGTCAGTGAATTCCTGGTCCTGGTCGGCACGTTCGCGCGCTATCCGGTCGCCGGCATCATCGCCACCTCCGGCATTGTGCTCGCCGCGCTCTACACCCTCGTCCTCTACCAGCGGACGATGACGGGCCCGGTGAAGCCCGAGGTGAGCAAGATGCCGGACCTCAGGCCCCGTGAGCTGGTGGTGGTCGCTCCGCTGATCGCCCTGCTGCTCCTCCTCGGTGTGTTCCCGAAGCCGCTGACGGAGATCGTCAACCCGGCGGTGGAGTACACGATGTCCGACGTCCAGAAGAAGGACCCCCAGCCCGAGGTGGAGGCGGCCAAGTGAGCGCTACAGCTGTCCACAGCCTGTGGACGACGGCGGCGGTCGAGCCGATCGGCAAGATCCCCGCGCCCCACATCGAGTACGCCCAGTTGGCACCCGCGCTGATCGTGGTCGGCGCCGCCATCGTGGGCGTGCTCGTGGAAGCCTTTGTCCCGCGCAAGGCGCGGTACTGGACCCAGGTGTTCCTGACCGTCGTCTCCCTCGCCGCCGCGTTCGCGGCGGTCGTCGCGCTCGCGGCCGGCGGACACGCCACGACCAAGGCCCAGATCGCGGCCATGGGCGCGATCGCGGTCGACGGACCGGCACTGTTCCTGCAGGGCACGATCCTGCTGGCCTCGCTGGTCGCGGTCTTCACCTTCGCCGAGCGCCGGCTCGATCCGGTGGCCCACGGCAAGCACGTCGACTCGTTCGCCGCGCAGGCCGCGTCGGTACCCGGCAGCGACGCTGAAAAGGCCGCGGTCAAGGCCGGGTTCACCACCACCGAGGTGTTCCCGCTGGCACTGTTCGCGATCACCGGCATGCTGGTCTTCCCGGCGGCCAACGATCTGCTGACGCTCTTCATCGCGCTGGAGGTCTTCTCGCTCCCGCTCTACCTCCTGTGCGCGCTGGCCCGCCGCAAGCGGCTGCTGTCGCAGGAGGCCGCGGTGAAGTACTTCCTGCTGGGGGCCTTCTCGTCCGCGTTCCTGCTCTTCGGCATCGCGTTGATGTACGGGTACGCGGGCTCGGTCTCGTACGCGCAGATCGCGGATGTCGTCGACGGCAGCGTGCGCACCATCGATCCGGCGCTCGCGGGCACCATGGGCAATGATGCTCTGCTGCTGATCGGCGGCGCGATGATCCTCACGGGTCTGCTGTTCAAGGTCGGTGCGGTGCCGTTCCACATGTGGACGCCGGACGTCTACCAGGGTGCGCCGACCCCGGTCACCGGCTTCATGGCCGCGGCCACCAAGGTCGCCGCGTTCGGTGCGCTGCTGCGGCTGCTGTATGTGGTGCTGCCCGGCCTGAGCTGGGACTGGCGCCCGGTCATGTGGGCCGTCGCCATCGTCACGATGCTGGGCGGTTCGATCGTCGCCATCACCCAGACCGACATCAAGCGGCTGCTCGCCTACTCCTCGATCGCGCACGCCGGCTTCATCCTCGCCGGTGTCATCGCGACCACGCCCGAGGGCATCTCGTCCGTCCTGTTCTATCTGCTCGCCTACTCGTTCGTGACGATCGGCGCCTTCGCCGTCGTCACCCTGGTCCGCGACGCGGGCGGCGAGGCGACGCACCTGTCCAAGTGGGCCGGACTCGGACGTCGGTCACCGCTGGTGGCCGCCGTGTTCGCGGTGTTCCTGCTCGCCTTCGCCGGCATTCCGCTGACCTCCGGTTTCACCGGAAAGTTCGCGGTCTTCACGGCGGCGGCGGAGGGCGGCGCGGGTGCGCTGGTCGTGGTCGGTGTGATCTCGTCCGCGATCGCCGCGTTCTTCTACATCCGGGTCATCGTGCTGATGTTCTTCAGCGAGCCGAAGCCGGAGGGCCCCACGGTCGCCGTGCCGTCGCCGCTGACGATGACGACGATCGGCGTCGGCGTCGCGGTGACGCTGGTGCTGGGTGTGGCGCCGCAGTACTTCCTGGACCTGGCGAGCCAGGCGGGAGTGTTCGTGCGGTAGCGGCGCATGTCCACACCGAAGGTCCGGCGCCTCCTCGGGGGAGGCGCCGGACCTTCGATGTGCCGGGACGGCTACTGCTCGGGGGCCTTGCGGCTGCGCTTCGCCGTGATCGCGGTGAGGTCGAGGTCAACAGGGATCAGCTCCGTGTGCGGAGGCAGGTTCGGAAGCTTGTCCAGGTCGTCAGCGGTCCAGCCGCCCAAGGGTGGGACAGGCCAGCGCGGTCCCTGATCCTGCTCCTGGGTCTCGGGGTCGACACTCATCAGTGCTCCCATGCGACGGAGTCTCGCGGGCCCGTCCAGCGTATCGGCCGCAAAGGGATCAACACCCCGCGTACGTGTGTACGCATCACCTGGTGTTGACCCGGCCCGCGTATGCCCGGACATCCGCGTCCGGGTCGTGGACCGCCGAGGCCAGTGCGGCGCGGGCCTCCTCGGTGGAGGTGTGGCGGAGCAGGGCGAGCACCGCAGCCTTGCGCACATCAGCGTTGGCGTCGCCGAGCGCCTTGGCCAGAGCGGGAACCGCCACGCCGGCGGTCGCGCCGCGCAGGGCGGTGGCCGCCCCGGCACGGACCTGCCAGGCCGCGTCCGCCAGTGCTGTCACCACCGCCTCCGCGAGCTCCGGGGGGCACCCCGTGGTGCCGAGAGCCTCGAAGGCGGCCGCGCGCACCAGGACGTCGTCGTCGCGGACCAAGAGCGTGAGCGGTGCGAGCACGCGCGGGTCGGTCACCGCCGCCAGGCCCTTCGCCGTCGCGACGCGGACCTCGCGGGCGGGGTCGGCCACGGCCGCCTCCAACGCCTCGACGGCGTCGACCGAGACCAGGGCGCGGACCGCCGCGATCCGCACACCGATGTCCGGGTCGCCGAGGACGGGCGAGTATGCGGCGGGACCGGCCAGCTTCAGGGCGCGCAGGACGTCCAGCGCGGCCGTACGGACCGCCGGGTCACCGGACGACAGGGCCGCGACGAGCGGCTCCCGCAGTGCCGGTTCCGGCGGCAGCGTCTCCACCAGCTCGCGCAGTGATTCCCCGGCCGCTGACCGTACCCCCGTGTCCGGGTCCGCCAGCGCGGCGGCCAGTGCGGGTCCGGTGCCGTCCGGGGTGGTCTCCGTGAGCGTGGCGACCGCCGCCCGGCGGACCGCCGGATCAGGGTCCGCCAAGTAGGGGGCGAGCACGGCGAGTTCAGGCTGCTCGTCGGCGAGGCCCACCAGCTCCAGGATGCGCGGGGAGGCGGTCACGGTCCGGGTCTCGGTCGGTACCGGCGCGGCGATACGGGACCCGGTCGGCGCGACCTCACGCGGCCCCGCCGTCGCGACCTGTTCGAGCCGGACCTCGCCGAGATGCCGGGACGGGCCGCCCACCGGCGTGAACTCGTCGACCGGGACGAGGTAGGGGGCCACCGGACGGGCGGTGAACTCCATCGCGCCGGAGGGGGACTTGCGCAGATCGAGGTGGTGCAGCCAGCCCTCGTCGTCACGCCGCGGATGGTCCGTGCGCTCGTGGTACAGGCCCCAGCGCGACTCCGTCCGCGCCAGCGACGAACGCGCCGCCATCTCGGCGCAGTCCCGGATGAAGCTCACCTCCGCGCAGCGCATCAGCTCGTGCGCAGTCGTGGCACCCATCTCCTCGATCTCGGTGCGCATCCGCTCGAAGTGCTCCACTGCGAGGGACAGCCGGGATCCCGACTTGGGGGGCGCCACATAGTCGTTCACGAAGCGGCGCAGCTTGTACTCGACCTGGGGCTGCGGCGGTCCGTCCGGATGGCGCAGCGGCCGGTAGACCAGCTCGTGGGCCTCGCGCAGCTGGTCGGTCGGCAACTCGCCCTCGTACGGGCGGTACCGGGCCGAGTCCTCGCCCGCGAGATCGCCGAAGACGAAGGCCCCGATCATGTAGTTGTGCGGTACGCAGGCCAGGTCCCCGGCGGCGTACAGGCGGGGCACGGTGGTGCGGGCATGGTCGTCGACCCGTACGCCCGACGCCGAATGGCCGCCGCACAGGCCGATCTCCGAGATGTGCATCTCGATGTCATGGGTGCGGTAGTCGTGCCCGCGGCCCGTATGGAACGTGCCGCGCGTGGGCCGTTCCGTGGTGTGCAGAATTCCCTCCAGCGCGGCGAGGGACTCCTCCGGCAGATGGCTCAGCTTCAGATAGACCGGGCCGCGCTCCGAAGCCAGCTCCTCGGCGAACTCGGCCATCATCTGGCCGGACCAGTAGTCCGAGTCGACGAAGCGTTCACCGTGCCGGTTGACCTGGTACGCGCCGAAGGGATTGGCGACATAGGCGCACGCCGGGCCGTTGTAGTCCTTGATCAGCGGGTTGATCTGGAAGCACTCGATACCGGTGAGCTCGGCACCCGCGTGGTACGCCATGGCGTAGCCGTCGCCGGCGTTGGTGGGGTTCTCGTAGGTGCCGTAGAGATAGCCGGACGCGGGCAGGCCGAGCCGTCCGGCCGCGCCCGTCGCGAGGATCACGGCACCCGCCCGGACGGTCACGAACTGCCCGGTGCGGGTGTTGAACCCGGCCGCGCCCACCGCCCTGCCGTCCGCCGTGAGTACACGCACCGGCATCACCCGGTTCTCGATCCGGATGCGCTCGCGCATCTCACGGCGGCGCAGCTGCCGGTAGAGGACCTTCTTGACGTCCTTGCCCTCGGGCATGGGCAGCACGTACGAGCCCGAGCGGTGCACCTGACGGACCGCGTACTCGCCGTGCTCGTCCTTCTCGAACTTCACTCCGTACGACTCCAGGCGCCGCACCATCGCGAAGCCGCGGGTCGCGGTCTGGCGGACCGTGGACTGGTCGACGATGCCGTCGTTGGCGCGGGTGATCTCGGCGACGTAGTCGTCCGGTTCGGCGCGGCCCGGGATGACGGCGTTGTTGACGCCGTCCATGCCCATGGCGAGCGCGCCGGAGTGCCGTACGTGCGCCTTCTCCAGCAGGAGGACGTTCGCGCCGTGCTCGGCCGCGGTCAGGGCGGCCATGGTCCCGGCCGTACCGCCACCGATGACGAGGACGTCGCAGGAGAGCTCGTCGGCGTCCGCGAGGGAGGGGATGTCCATGGGTTTGCTGCCTCTCAGGTACCGAGGGATTCGAGGACGGTGCGGCGCACGGCGACGGTGGCGGGGTCGCCATGGGCCTCGCGGTCGCGCGGGCGGGGTACGTCGAGGACGCGGCCGGTGCCGAGGAGCGCGATGCGATCGGCGAGGAAGAGCGCCTCGTCCACGTCGTGCGTGACAAAGACGACGGTGGCGCCGGTGCCGCGCAGCACATCGACCAGCAACTGCTGCATGCCGGCCCGGGTCTGGGCGTCCAGCGCCCCGAACGGCTCGTCCATCAGCACGGCCCGCGGCTCACCCGCGAGGGCGCGGGCGAGCTGGACGCGCTGGCGCTGGCCGCCGGAGATCTTGTGCGGGAACTTCGTCCCGTGCCCGGCGAGGCCGACCCGCTCGAGCCACCTCTCGGCGACGGCCCGCCGCGTGGGGCGTGGGACGCCCCTGATGGCGAGGGGCAGTTCGACGTTGGCGCGCACGGTGCGCCACGGCAGAAGGGCATCGTCCTGGAAGACGAGCGCGCGGTCGGCACGGGGGGCGGTGATGGGCTCACCGTCCTGCGCGACCTCGCCCCCGAGGGGCGGGAGCAGCCCGGCGAGGGTGCGGAGCAGGGTGGACTTGCCGCATCCGGACGGTCCGACGACGGTGAGGATCTCACCCGGTACGACATCGAGATCGACCCCGTCGAGAACGTGGGCGCCGGGGCGCCCGAGCCGTGCTCCGCGCAGGGTGAGCCGGGTCCCGCGGGGTGGGGCGGGGGAGGGGGCGAGTGTGGTTTCGGGGGGTGTGGTCATGGGTTACGCCTCCTTGGGGGTGCGGTGTGCGGCGGGGTTGCGGGTGGGGGCGCCTGCGGCGGGCTCTCTCCCGTACCCGCCCTCCCCTACGGCCTGGCGGCCGTGGGAGGTACCCCACCCCGAACTGGGGCGAGCCCCCAGGCCCCCGTACGGCCTGAGGTGGGGGTACCTCCCACGCCGGACGGGCTGGATCTGCTGGCGTCAATCAGCCTCGTGGGGGTCCCCCGGTCGGAGTCTGGGGGAGATCGAGGCGCGAGGTCTGGGGCGGAGCCCCAGTTCGGGGTGGGGAGCAGGCCCGCCGCAGGCGCTACGCACCCGCCCGCACCCGTTTGCGCGCCCCCGACGACTCGTGACGTGGCGCAACCCGTGCCCCCGACCGGACCGGTCGTGTCGCCGGAGCCGACTCCGTGCGCGGCAGCCATCGCGTCAGGCGACGGCCCAGCAGCTCCACCGCCGTCGACGTCAGCCACCCGAGCAGGCCGATCGTCGCCATCCCGACGAACACGCCGGGGTAGTCCACGACCGTGTAGTCCTGCCATGTCCGGTAACCCACCCCGTACTCGCCGGAGATCATCTCCGCCGAGATCACGCAGATCCACGAGACGCCGATGCCCACCGACAGCCCGCCGAAGATGCCTGGCAGTGCCCCCGGCAGCACCACCGAACCGAGGACGCGCCACCGGCCGCCGCCGAGGGTGCGGACCGCTTCCTCCCAGACCGGGGTCAGCGCGCGCACCGCGTGCCGCGTGGAGACCATGACCGGGAAGAACGCCGCGGTGAAGGTGATGAAGACGATGCCCTGCTCGTTGCTCGGGAAGAGCAGGATCGCCACCGGCACCAGCGCGATCGCGGGGATGGGCCGCAGCACTTCGAGCACCGGGCCCACCAGGTCCGCCGCGAGCCGCGAGCGGGCGATCGCCGTGCCGACGGCCACCCCCGCGACCGACGCCAGCGTGAAGCCGGTGACGATACGGGTGAGGCTGTCGGTGAGGTCCTGCCAGTACGTGTCGCTGCCGGCGCGCCGGCCGAAGGTGCGGGCGATGTCCGTGACCGTCGGGAACTGCTCGAAGCGCAGCCACAGATTGACGTCCAGCGCGGTCAGCAGCTGCCACAGCCCGAGCGCGCCGGCCAGGGACAGGACCCGCAGCACGTGCCGGGCGGTCATGACGCCCGCTTGAGCGCTTCGGTGTACCGGACGGTCCGTGCGCCCGTGTGCCCTGAGAGATACCCGGCCGCCGCGTCCGGGGTCAGGAAGGGCAGCAGCTTCTTCCCGTCGAGGACCCACACCGCCTTGTCCGCGAACCACAGGGTGCCGGTCGTGGTGTCCGGGACGTACGCGGCACGCACCTTGTCGCGTCCGGCGGCGATGCGGCCGAGCAGCGCGGCGGGGGAGTCGAAGGAGGCGGTGGTCCCGTCCTTGAGCCAGATCTCGGAGCGGGCCGCGCCCGACCCGGTGGCGAGGGCCTTGCCGTAGCCGGAGCCGTACGCCCGCTTGATGTACTGGTCGTCGACGAAGCCGTCCACGTCCACCTCGCCCACCAGCCCGGCCGACTTCAGCACCGGCACGTCCTGCTTCAGCGCCGACACCAGCTCGGGCTTGACCGACGGGTCGAAGGTCGCGATGCCGTTCGCGCCGTTGTAGAGGTAGACCACCTCGGCCGGCAGCCCGGTCGCCTTCGCCACCGACTCGGCGGCCGCCACCGGCTTCTCGTGCAGATACTCCGTGGCCCTGATCTGCGCGCGCAGGAAGTCCTCCAGCACCGCCGGGCGCTTCGTGGCGAAGTCCTCGCGCACGGTGACCCCGTGGAACGTCGGCAGGTTCAGCTCGGCCCCGTCGTACAGCGCCTTTGCCCGGCCTTGATAGGCCAGCAGACCCGGCCAGGCCACGAACTGCGACAGCGCGTCGACGCTGCCGGACTGGAGCGCCGACGCCCCCACCGCGGGCTGCTGGTTGAGCTTGCGGACGTCCTTCTGCGGGTCGATGCCGGCCCGTTGCAGGGCTCGCACGAGCGTGCCGTCGGCCGCCGAGCCGACGCTTGTCGAGACCTTCTTGCCGCGCAGGTCCTTCAGCGCGGCCAGCTTCGAATCGGGGGGCGTGACTACGGTGTTGAGGCCGCCGCGCAGGTTGTAGCCGGTGACGGCGACCAGCCGCGTCGGCCGGTTCAGCTGCTTGCCGCGGGCGGCGTTGAGCAGCAGCGGGAAGTCGCCCATCGAGCCGATGTCGATCTTTCCGGCGGTCATCTGCGCGGTGATCGGCGCGCCCGTGGCGTAGTCCTGCCACTCGACCTTGTACGTGGTGCCGTCCTTCGCGCCGCGTTTGCCGAGCTCTTCCTCGAAGTAGCCGAGGGAGCGCAGCAGCGTGCCCGCCGTGACGGTGTTGATGGTCTTGGACTGGTAGCCGACGGTCACCGTGACCGTGCGGGAGCCGTCGGCGTCCGCGTCGCCGCCGCAACCGGTCAGAGCGAGCAGGGCGGCGCCGGTGACGAGCAGGGCAATGGTCTTGCGTGGCATGGG
The DNA here is from genome assembly GCF_040613775.1 of Streptomyces sp. NPDC006208. NCBI lineage: Bacteria > Bacillati > Actinomycetota > Actinomycetes > Kitasatosporales > Streptomycetaceae > Streptomyces > Streptomyces sp. NPDC006208. Next base: position 77,592 of record NZ_JBEXSW010000036.1, read on the forward strand.
AGTCGGGCCTCTCACCGGAGCAGATAGGGCATGTTGACCGTGACCGCGCCGGTGGGACAGCGGGCGGCGCACGGGCCGCAGTACCAGCACTCGTCCACGTGCATGTAGGCCTTGCCGTTGTCCTGATGGATGGCCAGGGAGTCGAGCGGGCACATGTCGACGCACAGCGTGCAGCCGTCGATGCACTTCGACTCGTCGATGGTCACGGGCACGTCGGCCCGCTGGGGCGCCAAAGGCATGGCTGTCTCCAGTGAGGGGGTACGCAGGGAGGTCGGGGTCGTCGGGGAGGGGTCAGCAGGACCGGTGCAGCAGGCCGCTCATCGTGATGCGGTCACCGCGGAAGCGGATGAACTCCAGGTCGACGGGCCGGCCGTCGGCGAGATGAGTGAGCCGTTCCAGCATCAGCACGGCAGCGCCGCGCGGTGCCTGGAGCACGGCGGCGGAGTGCGCGTCGGCGTTGACGGCCTCCAGGGTGATCTCCGCGGTGCCGAGCGGCTGTCCGGTCAGGGATTCGAGGAGCCGGAAGACATCGGTGTTCTCCAGGTCGCAGCCGATCAGGTCGGCGCCGATGTCCATGGGGACGTAGGTGAGGTCGAGGGAGAGCGGCAGTCCGCCCAGCAGGCGCAGCCGTTCGATGCAGAGCACGTCGGCGTGCTCCGGGAGCCGCAGACGCCGGGCCACGGGTGCGGGCGCGGTGACGGGGCCGACAGTACGGACTTCGTTGGTGACGTCGCCGTGTTCGTGCAGGGTCTCGGCGAGGCCCTGCAGCCGGTTGAGGCCGTGCGGGTACTTCTCGGACACCACGACCGTGCCGACGCCCGGCTGCCGTTCGATCAGTCCTTCCGTGCGCAGCAGGTCGAGCGCCTGCCGGACGGTGTTGCGCGAGACCCGGTACTCCTCGCCGATCGTGCCCTCCAGCGGCAGGACGCCGCCGGGGAACCCGCCCGTGCGCACCTGGTGGCGCAGCAGGTCGGCGAGCTGCCGCGCCTGGTCCGCGCGCAGCCGTCGCCGGCGGGCGGCGGCGAGGGGCACGGTGTGCTCGCGGAGGCGTTCGGCTGGCATGCGGTGGACCATACCGATGCTTTCAGCACAATGGTGTTGCCGCAGTATTGCGCCACCTGAGGCTCCGGCAGCGAGGGCCTGACCTGTGTGTTTGTTGATCGGCGGCGAAGATCTGCCACTCGGTCCCGGCCCGGGGCCCGCTCGTGCCACGGCTCGTGTCCGCGCCGGCGTACGGCGAGGGCGGCAGGCCGCGCGCGCCGTCCTGGCAGCCGTTCATCCAGTCCGCCGTGGGCGGGAAGGGCTCCACCCGTCGGTCTCCGCGTGCTCGCCGCACTCCGCGTCCGCTCCGGCCCGGTCGTCCTGGGAGGACGGGGTGCCCACGTGGCCGTCCGGGATCTCGTCGCGGCCGTAGCGACAGCCGTCCTCGTACTGCTCCGCCGGGCTCGGTGCGGCCGGGCAGCCGGCGAGGAGCAGCGCGAGTGACGCGGCGGCGACGAGACCCCGGACGCCGCGGGTCATGCCGAGGGGGCGATCCGGCCGGTCACCTCGCCGAGGCCGACGCGGACACCGTCCGGGCCGGGTGCCCAGGCGGTCATGGTCACCACGTCGCCGTCCTCGAGGAACGTACGCTTGCCGTCGGGGAGTTCGAGGGCGTCGCGGCCGTTCCAGGTGAGTTCGAGCAGCGAGCCGCGCTGGTGGACCTCCGGGCCGCTCACGGTGCCGGAGCCGAACACGTCGCCGGTGCGCAGCGAGGCGCCGTTGACCGTCATATGGGCGAGCTGCTGGGCAGCCGTCCAGTACATGGTGGCGAACGGCGGCTCGGCGACCACCTGGCCGTTGATCGACACCGTGATGCGCACGTCGAAGCCGCCCGGCTCCTCGTCGGCCGAGTCGTCGAGATACGGCAGCAGGTCGACGTCGCGTGCGGGCGGGACGGTGCGGGCGGCGTCCAGGGCCTCCAGCGGGGTCACCCACGCGGAGACGGACGTGGCGAAGGACTTGCCGAGGAAGGGGCCGAGCGGCACGTACTCCCAGGCCTGGATGTCGCGCGCCGACCAGTCGTTGAGCAGGAACAGCCCGAAGACGTGGTCGCGGAAGTCCCCGAGAGCGACCGGCCGGCCCCGCTCGGAGGGCGTTCCGACGACGAAGCCGACCTCCGCCTCGATGTCGAGCTTCACGGACGGGCCGAAGAGGGGAGCGGCGTCGGCGGGGGTCTTGCGCTGCCCGGCGGGGCGCGCCACGTCCGTGCCGGAGACGACGATCGTGCCGGACCTGCCGTGGTAACCGATCGGCAGATGCTTCCAGTTGGGGGTGAGCGCGTCGCCGTCCGGGCGGAAGATCCGGCCGACGTTGGTCGCGTGGTGCTCGCTCGCGTAGAAGTCGACATAGTCGGCGACCTCGTACGGGAGGTGCAGGGTCACCGCGTCCAGCGGGTGCAGCAGCGGCTCGATGTCGGGCCGGTGCGCGGGGACGCTGACCCAGGCGGTCAGCGCGCGCCGCACATCGCGCCAGGCGGTGCGGCCCGCCGCCAGCAGCGGGTTGAGGGACGGCTGCGCCAGCAGCGCGGCGTAGGGGGAGCCGAGAGCGTGGGCGGCCGCCCCGGCGTCCAGTACATGACTGCCGATGCGGACGCCGAGCCTGCGGCGCTCCGGCTCGTCGGCCGTGGTGAAGACGCCGTACGGCAGGTTGTGCGGGCCGAAGGGATCGCCCTCGGCCAGATCGAGCGGGCTCTGCTCGGGCATCGGTGCTTGCCTCGCTTTCCACGGGTGTGGGTGACACGTTACGGGGACGCCGCCCCACCGCGGCACCGTGCCTGCCCGCTGCGCGACGGCGTGGTCATCCCTCGAGGCGGGGGATGCGCTTCTCCCAGGTGCGGTGGAAGACGATCTCCGTGCCGTGCCGGCACATCACCTCGTCGCTGGTACGGAAGGAGGCGGCGTCGCAGCTCATCTCGGAGCGGATCTCGATCCGTACGTCCCACGACAGCTCGGGCCGGTGCAGCCGGACCGTCCACCGGGTCCTGGCACGGGCGGACAGCGGGTCGTCCTCGTGGATCGTGTAGGTCTCCAGGGCCTGTTCGGTGAGCTCCAGACCGTCCGGGAACACCTGTGTGCCGCGCGGGCACGGATCGCACTCCATGCGCCATTCGCCTTCGGCGACGTCCCGGGTCACCAGCAGCGGGGGCGGCTGCGCGTCGAGGGTGGCCGGGACGCTCACCCCGAGCGGTTCGGCGTGCTCGGGTTCGTCGAAGGCGATCGTGTCCGCGGCGGGCTCGCGTACGGGCAGTTCGAGGCGGGAACCGTCCGGGTCGAGGGTGAAGCCCGCCGCACCGGCCCGAGGCCAGACCCAGGGCCAGTACGCCGAGGAGACGGCAAGCCGGATGCGGTGCCCGGGCGGGAACCCGTGACCCATGGCGCCCAGTTCGAAGCTCACCTCCTCGGTCGCTCCCGGCGGCCACTTCTCGGCCCGGTCCCGGCCGTGGCGGGCGGCGAGATCGAGGACGCCACGGCTGACGAGGGTGGCGGCTCCGTCTGGGGCGATGTCGCAGATCCGGGCGACGGCCTGGCCGTACGGCACGTCCAGGCGCAGCCGCAGCGTGACCCGGGGGCGGCCCAGCACCTCGATCGCCTCGTCGCCGACCGGGAACTCGAAACACGCCGACCGGGCGTCCTCGGCGCGCTGGTCCGGCGGCAGATCGGCGTCCTGCCCGAGCGGGCGGAACCGGCCGGCGTCCATGCCGGTGTGCTGCGGCGAGTCGACGACGACGGGCGGGCCGCCGAGCGCGTACGGCACGACGGTGGTGCGGGGTGACGGCCAGGCGTCGTCGCTCACCCAGCGGCCCGTCGGCGGCTCGGTGTAGGCGGTCGCGGGCGGATGCGCTCCCCCGATCCACGAGCGCAGCAGCGGCTCGGCCGGCCCACCGGTGTCCCCCGCGCCGGAGGAGCCGTCGGAGTCACCCCTCAGCCAGCGGTCCCACCAGCGCAGCGTCTCCTGCAGGAACCCGATCGCCGCCCCCGGCGGCAGGCCGCTGTCCGGGTACTCGTGCGGCCAGGGGCCGATCAGCCCGCGCACGCGCTCCGGCGGCAGTTGCCCGACGAGCCGCAGCACGGTGTCGCGGTACGGATCGTGCCAGCCGCCCACCGCCAGTACCGCCGCCTCGACGGCCCCGTGGTCCACGCCCCCCGAGGCGTGCTGCCAGTAGTGGTCGCGGAGCTGATGGCTCAGCCAGGTGTGTACAGGAGGGGAGAGGGCCTCCAACCGCTGGAGCCACTGCGTGCGCCATGCGTCCCCGGCGTACTGCGGGTCCGGCGGGCGCGCCGCCTCGGCGAGCAGGGCCGCGTTCCCGGCGTGCAGTCCGGCGGCGGTCACCGCGCCGCCCAGGAAGATCCCGTCGTTGTCGTACGGGTCGTCCGTCGCGCAGACCATGACGACGGCCCGCAGCGCCTTCGGCGTCAGCGCGGCGATGCGCAGTGCGCTGCGGCCGCCGCGGCCGATCCCGAACATGCCGACCCGGCCGTTGCACCACGGCTGCCGGGCCAGCCACCCGACCACCTCGGCCCCGTCGACGATCTCCGTCGCGTCGCGCGCGTCGCCGGGCAGGCCCTCACTGTTTCCGTGTCCGCGCACATCGACCCTGATGGAGGCGTAGCCGTGGCCCGCGTACCAGGGGTGGCGCTGGGCGTCGCGGGCGGCGCTGGTGTCGGTCAGCCGGTCCGGGGCGTATTCGAGCAGAGCGGGCACCGGCTCGTCGGTGACGGGGCGCCACAGGCGGGCGTACAGCTCGATGCCGTCCGGAAGGGGGATGCGGAGATCCGTGTGGACCGTCTCGTAGGGGAACTCGGTGCGGATGCGCATGGCGACCTCGGCGGCAGTGCTGACCGGTGTCCGGACCACGGGTCAGGACAGATGAGCCAGTCCTGGCCATATAGCCAGATCACGAACATACCGGGGGAGGCGGGAAGGCGCTCATGGTGATCGAAAGGCGACCGGATACGCTGACTTGAGTGATGACAGCGACACATCGACAATCCGTGTGATCGTCAGCAGACAGGAGTACCCCTCGTGACCGTCGTCGGGCCGTTCGGGCTGAGCGTGCGGGACCAGGCTCTTGAGGCCGATGTCCAGACCGGGTTGTCTGCTGTCGAGGCGGGACTGCTCGATGCCACCAAGAGCGAGGTGCCGTTCATCACGGACGCCGCGCAGCACCTGGTGAAGGCCGGGGGCAAGCGGTTCCGTCCGCTGCTGGTGATGCTGGCCGCCCGGTTCGGGGACCCGTACGCGCCGGGCGTGGTGCCCTCGGCGGTCGTCGTCGAGCTCACCCACCTCGCCACGCTGTACCACGACGACGTCATGGACGAGGCGGATGTGCGCCGCGGTGTGCCCAGCGCCAACGCCCGCTGGGGCAACTCGGTCGCGGTCCTGACCGGCGACTTCCTGTTCGCCCGGGCCTCGCACATCCTGGCCGACCTGGGCCCGGAGGCCGTACGCATCCAGGCGGAGGCGTTCGAGCGCCTGGTCACCGGACAGATCCTGGAGACCGCGGGGCCGCGGGACGGCCGTGCTCCGGTGGAGCACTACCTCGACGTCATGGCCGGCAAGACCGGCTCCCTGGTCGCTGTTTCATGCCGTTTCGGCGCGATGATGTCGGGTGCCGACGAGCGGGCCGTGGGGGTGCTCACCCAGTACGGCGAGCGGCTCGGTGTCGCCTTCCAGCTCGCCGACGACGTGCTCGACATCGCGTCCGACTCGCACGAGTCCGGCAAGACGCCGGGCACGGATCTGCGCGAGGGCATCCCGACGCTGCCGGTGCTGCTGGTGCGCGCGCAGGCCGAGGAGCACGGGCTGCCCGAGGACCTGGAGCTCGTCGAACTGCTCGACGGGGATCTGACGGACGATGCCCGGCACGCCGAGGCGCTGGCCAGGCTGCGGGTGCATCCGGCGCTCGAGCAGGCGAGGCGGGACACCGTGCGGTACGCGGAGGAGGCGCGGGCGCTGCTCGCACCACTGCCCGACTGCGCCGCGAAGGCCGCGCTGGAGGAGCTCTGCGACGCGGTCGTCCACCGCGCGGGCTGACGTACTCGCGGTAACTCCATCACTGGTTCACCTGCCGTACACCTTGCGGCGGAGCTTCGCATTCCCTTTCTGAATCTGTGACGCAGGTCACAATGTTGGATTGAGTCCAATATAAGATCCGCTCCGTACTCATGCCCAGAAGCTGACGCAGAGGGCGTCAGCATCGGTACGGGGAGATTTACTGATGAAGCGCACCAAGACCATCCTTGTCGGTACAACCGCTGTCGCCGCCGCGGCCGGCGTGGCGCTCGCCGTGCTGCCGGCCTTCGCGGCCGACGGCAAGGACTCCGCCCGGCAGGCCGCCCACGGGGACCGCAGCTCTGGCGTGACCGTCCAGAGCGGCGCCGGCGCGGGTACGTCCGGCAAGGACGCAGCGTTCTTCGTGGCGAGCCTGAACGGCGCCAACGAGGTTCCGGTGCAGCAGGGCCCCGCCGTCGGTGACCGCGACGGAGCGGCGCTCGAGTTCGTGAAGGTGCAGGGGGACAAGGTGTCGGTCGCGGTGAAGTTCCGCGGCACCGGCAAGCCGACCGCTCTCCACATCCACCAGGGTGCGAAGGGCACGAACGGAGGCATCAAGATCGACTTCACCGAGCTGCTCGGCAAGGGCAGCACCAAGGCCAAGGGCTGGTCGGGCGCCGTGCGCGGCACCGTCAAGGTCAAGGACAGGGCCGTGCTCGCCGCGTTCACGGGTGACCCGAACGGCTTCTACGCCAATCTGCACACCGCCGAGTTCCCGGGCGGCGCCGTCCGCGGTCAGTTCCACAAGGTCACGAGCTCCATCCGGTTCGACAAGGCCCTCGGCTTCCAGGCATCCGTCGTCAAGGGCAAGCAGATCTACGAGTGCAAGAAGGGCGCGGACGGCACGCACTCCTTCCAGCAGCGCGATGTCCGCGCCGTGCTCGGCGGGAACATCGCCCACTCCTTCGTCGCACCCAACTCCGGTACGCCGCAGTGGATCGCCCCTGACCACAGCGCCGTCACCGGTGCCGTGATCAGCAAGACGCCGAACGGCGCCACGAACATCCCCGAGCTGGACCTGAAGGCCACCCAGTCCGGCAAGAAGCGGGGGCTGTTCGCCCACACCCAGGAGATCCTCCGGCTGAACACGGAGGGCGGCGTCGCCCCGGCCGGCAGCTGTGCCAAGGGCACGATCGCCGGCGTCCCGTACGGCGCCGACTACGTCTTCGTCCAGAAGTAGCAGCCACCGTCCGGCGCGTCATGGGCGCGGCGCATCCCCTACTGGTCGGGGGAGGCGCCGCGCCTTTTCGTCATACCGGAGCAGTACACCAAGGTGCGCCCGCGGTCTGACGCTTCTGCCCTCCCGATTTGGTCAGATGAATACACGACGCCTGACCAACCACGGAGGTAGGGCACACCATGGCACCGAACGACAGCGCACAGACCACCGAAGAGGCCAAGGACCTCGGAGTGGGCCGCCGCAAAGCCGCCCGCTACTTCGTCCCGGTCGCGGTGGCCGGAGTGGCGGCGGCGACCATCGGGCTGGTCCCGGCGCTCGCTGCCTCCGGTGACCCCGATCTGCCGGACATCACCGCGCAGGAACTCATCGAGAAGATCGCCGCGTCGGACACCCAGCAGCTCTCCGGCACGGTGAAGATCACCACGGACCTCGGTCTGCCCTCCCTGGGCGGCCTCGCGGGTCTGGACGCCGGATCGTTCGCCCCCGAGGGCGGCAAGGGCGAGGGTGACGGGTCGGCCGCGTCCCCCGAGGCCAGGCTGACGCAGCTCGCGTCCGGTACCCACACGCTGCGGATCGCGGCCGACGGACCGGACCGGCAGAAGCTCTCCATCCTGGAGGACTCGGCCGAGTACAGCCTGATCCACAACGGGGAGGACGTGTGGGGCTACGACAGCGCCACGAACGAGGTCTTCCACGCCGAGGACGACGGCCGGGGCGAACGGCCCGGCAAGAAGGAGGCCCCGGCGGGGGACCTGCCCACCACGCCCAAGGAGTTCGCCGACGAGGCGCTGAAGGCCGCGGGCGACACCACCTCCGTGACCGTCGGCGGTACGGCGCAGGTGGCCGGCCGCGACGCCTACAAGCTGGTCATCAAGCCCAAGCAGCAGGGCTCGACAGTCGGTGCGATCACCGTCGCGGTCGACGCCGAGACCGGCACCCCGCTGAAGTTCACGCTCTCGCCGAGCAGCGGCGGCAAGGCCGTGATCGACGCCGGCTTCACCAAGGTCGACTTCTCCCGGCCGGCCGCGTCCACCTTCGACTTCACCCCGCCCAAGGGGGCGAAGGTGACCGAGGCGGAGGAGCTCGAGGAGCTCGAGGGGGACAAGGAGCAGGCAACCCCCGACGCGTTCAAGGGCCTTGAGGACCTTGCCGGGCCGAACGTCATCGGCGAGGGCTGGACCTCAATCGCCAAGATCGAGGCGCCGGGAGCCGAGGACTTCGAGGGCGACCGGAAGGGCGGCGCGAAGGACGGCGATGTGCCGCCGGAGGCACAGCAGTTCCTGGACTCGCTGGGCGACAAGGTCACCGGCAAGTTCGGCTCGGGCACGGTCTTCTCGACCCGCCTCGTCAACGCCCTGATGACCGAGGACGGCACGATGTACGTCGGTGCCGTCACCAAGGACGCACTCGTGAAGGCCGCGAACGAAGACAAGTAGCAGCGGAACCAAGGGCTTTCGCCCCGCCGTACGCTCGGGGTACGGCGGGGCGAAAGGCTGACCGGGCAAGGGAGCGCAATGACGGCCGTCATCGAGACGCACGGGCTGACCAAGCAGTACGGGGGAGGGCAGTTGGCCGTCGACCGGCTCGATCTGCGCGTGCCCGGCGGCAGCGTCTTCGGCTTCCTCGGTCCCAACGGCTCCGGCAAGACCACCACCATCCGGATGCTGATGGGCCTCATCGAACCGACTGCGGGCCGCGCCGAGGTCCTGGGCAGCCCGATGCCGCGCTCGGTGCGGAAAGTACTTCCACAGGTGGGCGCCCTGATCGAAGGTCCGGCGCTGTACGGGTTCCTGAGCGGCCGGGACAACCTGGTGCGCTACGACTGCGCCGACCCGACCGCCGATCCCCGCACCCGCCGGGCGCGGGTGGCGGCCGCGCTGGACCGGGTGGGCCTGGCCGCCGCGGCCGGCAAGAAGGCGAAGGCGTACTCGCTGGGGATGAAACAGCGCCTGGGGCTCGCCGCCGCGCTGCTGCAGCCCAGGAAGCTGCTGGTCCTGGACGAGCCGACCAACGGACTCGATCCGCAGGGCATGCGGGAGATCCGTTCCCTCGTGCGGGAACTGGCCGCCGACGGCACCACCGTCTTCCTCTCCTCGCATCTGCTCGACGAGATCGAGCAGGTGTGCACGCACGCCGCGGTGATGGCCCAGGGGCGGCTGATCACCCAGGGCCCGGTGGCCGAACTCGCGGCCGGGGCGCGGGGCCGGCTGGCGGTCCTCACGCCCGACCCGGCGGATGCTGCGAGGGTGCTCAAGGAACAGGGCGTGACCGAGGTGCGCGTGGACGGGGAGAAAGTGACCGGCGAGCTGCCCGACCAGGACACGGAAACGGCCGCGATCAATGCCGCGCTGGTGCGGGACGGTGTACGGGTGCGGGGCTTCGGCCTCGAGCGCGCCTCGCTCGAGGACGCGTTCGTCGCGCTGACCGGAGAGGGATTCGATGTCGCAGGCTGAAGCGGCCGCCGTCAGCCCGTTGTGGACGCTCGGTCTGCTGCGTTCCGAGCTGTCCCTGACCTTCCGCCGGTGGCGCACGCTCGCGCTGCTGGGTGTGCTGGCCGCCGTACCCGTGCTGATCGGTGTCGCCGTGAAGATCGAGACAGGCGACGGCGGGTCTGCCGGCGGTGGCGGTGGCGGCGGTCCGGCGTTCATCAGCCAGATCACCAACAACGGCCTGTTCCTGGTCTTCGCCGCCCTCGCCGCGACCCTGCCGCTCTTTCTGCCCATGGCGGTCGGCGTCGTCGCGGGCGACGCGATCGCGGGCGAGGCGAATGCCGGCACCCTGCGCTATCTGCTGGTCGCCCCGGCCGGACGTACTCGGCTGCTGCTCGCCAAGTACGCCGCCGTCTGCGCCTTCTGCCTGGTGGGGACCCTGGTGGTGGCGGGGTCCGCACTCACCGCCGGGGCGCTGCTCTTCCCGCTCGGCGAGGTCACCACGATCTCCGGCACCACGATCTCGTTCGGCGAGGGCCTGGCCCGTGCCGTCGCGATCGCGGTCGTCGTGGCCGCCTCGCTGATCGGCTTCGCGGCGCTCGGTCTGTTCGTCTCCACCCTCACCGGCAGCGGTATCGCGGCGATGGCCACGACGGTGGGGCTGCTGATCACCGTGCAGATCCTCAACACGATCCCGCAGCTGCACGCGATCCATCCGTACCTCTTCCCGCATTACTGGCTGTCCTTCGCGGACCTGATGCGGGAGCCGGTGTACGGGGAAGAGGTGCTGAGGAACCTCGGTCTGCAGGGGCTGTACGCGGCGGTGTTCGGGTCGGCGGCGTGGGCGCGCTTCACCGCCAAGGACATCACCGCGTGACGGTCACCGACCGGAAGAACTCCTTGGCCTCGGTCAGGGCCTGCTCGTCGTGGTGGATGTCCCCGGGACGGGTGCCGTTGCCCAGCAGCACTCCGCCCCACTGCATCTTCAGGTACGCGGCGGTGTTGCGCAGCGTCCCGACCAGCGGATCGGCCACCGACCGGTCGGCGTCGGCCAGCGTGCTGACACCCCACAGGGTGCGCCCGGCCATACGCGGCTTGAAGTCCACACCGGGGACCCGCATCCAGCCCGACCAGTGGTCGAGATACCGCTTGGTGGAGGTGGAGACGGAGTACCAGTACAGCGGCGAGGCGATGACCAGGTCGGTCGCGTCCAGGGTGGCGTCCAGCAGGGTCGCTGCATGCCCGGTGGGCGCGGGGTAGCCGCTGTCGTCGTCATGGCGCAGGTCCACGAAGTCGGGCAGCGGATGGGCGCTCAGGTCCAGCCAGCGCTGGTCGGCCCCGGCGGGCAGCTGCTCGGCGGCCAGCCTGGCCAGTGCCTCGGTGTTGCCGTCGGCACGGCTGCTGCCGAGCAGGAACAGGAACCTGCGGTTCATGGAGATCTCCCCCTCGTCGTACGTGACTGCATGCGTGTGCAGTATATGCACACGCATGCAGTCGATGGGGGGTGGCAGTTCTCGCCCGTCCGGGAGACCCCTGGACGGTGTGCCTCTAGAAGGTGAGCTTCCAGCTGTCGATGTAGCCCGTGTCGTACTGGGCCACGTCCTGGACGCGGAGCTTCCAGTCGCCGTTGGCCACCTCGCTCGACGCGTTCACCGTGTAGGTGGCGATGACGTTGTCGGCGGAGTCGCTGCCGCTGGAGTTCTTCAGCCGGTACGCGGTGCCGTCGGGCGCGACCAGGTCGACGACCAGGTCACCGCGCCAGGTGTGCTTGATGTCGACGCCGACCTTGAGGGTGGTCGGGGCGTTGCCCGTGCGGCCCGTGACGGCCGCGGTGGAGGTGACGGCCGCGCCGTTGTCCGGGATGTTCACGTCGGCCGTGTTCTCGTACACGTCACCCGGCGGGACCGTCGTCCCGGCCGACAGGGTCCAGATCGCGTGGGCGACCGCGTCGCTGTTGCGGTCAAGGGCGGTGTCGTTGATGTTCGACGTGCTGTCGCAGGACGAGTGGTAGCAGCGGTCGAAGGCCTGCCCGGCCGTACCGCCCCACTTCTGGGCCTGGGCGCTGGACTTCGTACGGCTCGCACCGGTGAACAGTCCGCCGACGGGTATGCCCACGTTCTTGAAGGACGCGTGGTCGGAGCGCCCGTCGCCCTCGGTCTCGATCTCGGTGGAGACGCCGATGCCGGCGAAGTAGTCCTTGAAGGTCTGTTCGATCGTCGGGTCGTCGTCGTAGACGAAGTACCCCGGGTTCGGTGAGCCGATCATGTCGAAGTTCAGATAGCCCGAGATCTTCGAACGCTCGGCGGACGGCAGGTTGTTGACGTAGTACTTCGAGCCGATCAGTCCGAGCTCCTCCGCGCCCCACCAGCCGAAGCGCAGATGTTTCGTCGGCTGCAGCTGGGCGCGGGAGACGGCGAGCGCGGTCTCCAGGACGGCGGCGGACCCGGACCCGTTGTCGTTGATGCCCGCACCGGAGGTGACGGAATCGAGGTGCGCTCCGGCCATCAGCGTCTGGTTGACGTCACCGCCCGGCCAGTCGGCGATCAGGTTGTACCCGGTGGCGCCGCTGGAGGTGAACTGCTGGACGGTGGTGGTGAATCCCGCCGCGTCCAGCTTGGCCTTCACATAGTCCAGGGATGCCTTGTACCCGGTCCGGCCGTGCGCCCGGTTGCCGCCGTTGGCGGTGGCGATCGACTGGAGCTGGGTGAGATGCGCCTTGACGTTGGCGATCGGTATGTCGGGTGCGGCGAGCGCGCCCGCGGGTGCGGCCGGCTGGGCCGGTGCGGCGCTCGCGGCCGGCGCGACGGAGGCGAGCAGCCCGGCCAGGCCGAATGCTGCGGCTGCGACGGCGCGTCTTGGAACGGAGAGGTTCATGTGGGGGCTCCGGATTCCGTACGGGGATGGGACGGAACGTGCAGGACGCCCCGGGGCGGCGCGTCCCGGGGCGCTGGAGCTGTGATGCGCTGTGCGTGCTGAATGGTGAGCGAGATGCTGACGCACCGTCAAGAGCGTAAATCGGTCAGTGGCGTTCGATACACGAACGCCACTGACCGGTCGCTGTGGGCCGTCGGGTCGATGGACCCCCTCGCCCTCCCCGGCGAGAGCCCTACTGCACGCAGAACTCGTTGCCCTCGGGGTCCGTCATGACCACCCACTCGCCGCCCGGTTCCTTCACCTCCCGCAGGGCCGTGGCCCCGAGGGTCTCCAGGCGGGCCGTCTCTGCCGGCCGGCTGCCCGGGGCCGAGTGCAGGTCGATATGGAGGCGGTTCTTCACGGTCTTCGGTTCCGGGACGCGCTGGAACAGGATGCGGCGGCCCAGGCCCATGCCGCTCTGCGGGTCGTAGGGGTCGTCCGGATGGCGGACGGCGACCAGATCGCGCCAGGCCCGGCGGCCGTGCGATTCCACCGTGGCCTCGGGCGGTGCCGCCCCGTCCGCGAGGAGCTGGTCGATCAGGGCGCTGTTGTCCTCGACGAGATAGCCGAGGGCCCCGGCCCAGAAGTCGGCCTGGGCGTGCGGGTCCGCCGCGTCGATCACGAGCTTCCAGTGCAATGTCATGGAAACCATTTATAGTGGTTACAGGAGGAGGCTGCATTGGACACGCCCGGAATGGTCCTGCACACGCCGGAGGGCCGCCCGTACCACTTCGACCCCGGTGCCCTGTGCCTGGAACTGCTCACGACCGGGGGGCCCGGGGCGTTCGCGCGGTACGAAGTGCTGGGGGAGCCGGCCGGCCTGTACGACTGGGTGGCGGCCAGCCGCCTGCCGGGCGGGCTGGACCTGACCGTCGCGGAGGCGGACCTGGCGGTCGTACGCGAGGTGCGCAACGCGCTGTTCCGGATGACCGCGGACCGGGCCCACGCCCGCGACCTCGACCCGGCCGATCTGGCAGCCGTCAACGAGGCGGCGGCGAAGGCCCCGCTCGTGGCAGGTGTCGCCGCGGACGGTTCCTGGCAGTGGGCCTCCGGCGCGACCGTGGAGCAGTTGCTGTCGACCGTCGCGCGCGACGCGGTCGACCTCTTCACCGGCCCGTATGCGCGCCGCATCCGCGAATGCGGCGCGCACGACTGCTGTCTGCTGTTCGTCGATACGTCGCGCCCCGGCCGCCGCCGCTGGTGCGCGATGGAACGGTGCGGCAACCGCAGCAAGGTGCGGACCCACCGCGCACGCCGGGCCGACAGCGGCACCGGCACAGGCACCGGAAACGACACCGCATTCGGGGAACGGAGTGTCATGAACAGCAAGCCTGTCGGGCTGACCCAGGACGCCGGCTGGGAGATCGGTGTGTCCCGTACCCTCCCGCTGCCGCCGTCCGCCGTATGGGACTTCATCGCGGGTCCCGAGGGCGTCGCGCTCTGGCTCGGCGAGGGTGTCGAGCTGCCGACGGCGACGGGGGAGTCGTACAGGACGGCCGACGGTGTCTCGGGTGAGATCCGCAGCTACCGCCCCGGCGACCGGATCCGGCTGACGTACGGCACGACCGTCGTCCAGGTCGCGGTCTCCGCCGTGCGCTCCGCGTCCGGGGAGCGGGCCGTGCTCCGCTTCCACCAGGAGCATCTCGCGAACGCGGACGAGCGCGAGCGCCGCAGGGCCCACTGGCAGGCGGTGGCGGCCGAGGTCAAGGAAGCGCTCGGGGTCGTCTGAAGCGGGCTCGGACGTGATGTCCGGGCGTGCCGGTCGGTCCGGTCCGCCGGCCCGTCAGCGAGGGCGGCCTGATCGGCGCCGGTCCCGGGCCCCCGGCCCGCGCTCACATGGGATCGCGGCCGTCCCCCAGCACCGGCGGCTCTTCGTCGCCGCGTCCCTGCTCGCCCCCGGGCTCCCGGTCCGCCGCCCGAGGCTCGCGTTCGCGATCGTACGGGGGCTGCCGCGTCGCCGGTCCGGTGCGGTCTCGTTCGTACGGTGGCCCGGTGACCCGGCCACGGCCCGCCTCCGACTCGGCGATCGCCAGCCACCGCTCCCAGCGGTGGCGCATCGGCTGGATGAGCCCGCCGCCCACCCCCACGATCACCACGCCCGCGATCGTGGCGAGTACCGCGATGAGCACCGGGCCGGTGACGGAGGTCGCGATCTCGGCCTGACCGAGCGCCGCGATCACGCCGAGGCCCACGACGAAGGCCCAGGCCGCGGTCCCGAGGGTCCTGGCGTACGGGGCGTTGCCCAGCGCTCCGGTGACGATGTCGCGCACGGCACGGGCGATGGCCATGGCCACGACGACGATGACGCAGGCGACGATCGCCTTGGGCAGCCAGGCGACGATCGCGTCGATCATGTCGCTGACCGGGTTGGGCCCGAAGACCCCGAAGCCGAGCTGCAGAGCCATGAGCAGGATCGCGTAGCGGACGATCCTGACGATGATCCCGGTCGCGTCGTACCGGGATCCTTCGAGCGTCCGGGCGACACCACTGCGTTCGGAGAGCTTCTCGAAGCCGACGCGGCGCAGCAGCCGGTCCGCGACCTTGGCGATCATCTTGGCCACGAACCAGCCGATGAGCAGGATGAACAGGAACGCGATGAACTTCGGAATGAACCGGGCCACCGCGGACCACGCCTCGGTGATCCCCTGGCCGAAGTCGATCGACAGTGCGAGGGGTTGCGACATGGCGCCGGCTCTCCGCTCCACGGCGGCCTCGGTCCGGGCGACCGGGGCCTGCTCCTCCGGTCGTAGCACCGGTATCGGGGCCCGGCCTGCGTGCGCGGGGGGCACTGAGCCGTTGGAGTGGTGAATGGGGCCCGAGGGGAGCTCCGGAAGGGAACCCGAGTGCCCGAGCCGGCGCAACCGGCCCCACCGGGAGGCCGAGCGGCCCTCAGCCCGTGGTCTCGGCCTGCGGCTCCGGGTGCGTCACCGCACTGGTCGTGGAAGCAACTGCCGAGCCGGCCACCGCACTCGGCCCGGCGACCGCACCCGGCCCGGCCGCGCTCACCCCGGCCGCCTCTGCCTGCGCGGCCAGCCGCAGGGCCTTCGCCTTCGTACGCCGCGCCGTGCGCAGCGCGTCCCAGGTCAGACACGTCAGCGCCAGCCACACCAGCGCGAACCCGGCCCACCGCTCCGGCGGCATCGCCTCGCGGAAGTACACGACCCCCAGCAGGAACTGGAAGACCGGCGCCAGATACTGCAGCAGCCCCAGTGTGGACAGCGGCACCCGGATCGCCGCCGCACCGAAGCAGACCAGCGGCACGGCCGTCACCACACCCGTCGCGACGAGCAGCGCGGCATGGCCCGTGCCGTGGAGGCCGAAGGTGGCCGAACCGTCCGCGGTCAGCCAGACCAGGAAGGCGAGTGCCGGCAGGAACTGGATCGCGGTCTCGGCGGCCAGTGACTCGAGCCCGCCGATGTTGACCTTCTTCTTGACCAGACCGTACGTGGCGAAGGAGAAGGCGAGCGTGAGCGAGATCCACGGCAGCCGGCCGTAGCCGATCGCCAGCACCAGCACGGCCGCGAAACCGATGCCGACCGCCGCCCACTGCACCGGGCGCAGGCGTTCCCCCAGCAGCAGGACGCCCATGGCGATGGTGACCAGCGGGTTGATGAAGTAGCCGAGTGACGCCTCGACGACCTGGCCCGCATTGACGGCCCAGATGTAGACGCCCCAGTTGACGGTGATCACGGCTGCGGCGACGGCGATGAGCCCGAGCTTGCGCGGTTGGCGCAGCAGGTCGCGGATCCAGTCCCACCGCTTGAGGGCCAGCAGCGTGATGCCGACGACCACCAGTGACCACACCATCCGGTGGGCGAGGATCTCCACCGCGCCGGAAGGCTTCAGCAGTGGCCAGAAGAGCGGGACCAGACCCCACATGCCGTAGGCGCCGATCCCGTACAACAGCCCTGTTCGCTGCTCGTTCTGCGGCTTCACTGACCCTCCTGCTGTGCGCGCGTCACCTCGAAGAAGGTACGCCGCACACAGGGTCGATGTCATGCCCGTATCGCCATACGGTCATGACGGATCTTGTCGAGGCGTGCGAGTCACGCCGTCGCGGCGGCCGGTACATGGGTGCACGCGATGGTCCGGCCCGTGGCCGTGCTCGGCGAGGAGACCGCCGAGCAGGTGTGGGGGCCGGTGGCTGGGCGGAGCAGCGCATGGAGGGAACAGCGCATGGACGCGGTTCAGGCCGCGCCCACCGCCTAGGCAGAGATGAAGGCCAGGAACGCCGACCGTTCCTGACCTTCGGGCGGAATCCACGCGGCGTCAGCCGACGACGGTCCAGGTGTCGTTGCCCGCGAGAAGCGCGGCCAGGTCGCCCTTGCCGTTCTGCTCGATGGCCAGGTCGAGCTGGTCGGCCATCAGGGTGTCGTAGACCGGCCGCTCGACGCTGCGGAAGACGCCGATGGGCGTCTGGTGCAGGGTGTCCGGGTCGGCCAGGCGGGACAGTGCGAACGCCGTCGTCGGAGAGGCGCTGTGGGCGTCGTGGACCAGGATCCGCGACTCGTTCTCGGGCGTCACCTGCACCACCTTGAGGTCGCCGGTCCGTTCGTCGCGCACGACGCCCTTGCCGCTCTCGGAGCCGAAACGGATCGGCTGTCCGTGCTCCAGGCGGACCACGGCGTTCTCGGCCTGCTCCTTGTCCTTGAGGATCTCGAAGGCGCCGTCGTTGAAGATGTTGCAGTTCTGGTAGATCTCCACCAGCGCGGTGCCCTGGTGGTCGGCGGCCTGGCGCAGTACCTCGGTGAGGTGCTTGCGGTCGGAGTCGACGGTCCGGGCCACGAACGAGGCTTCGGCGCCGAGCGCGAGCGAGACCGGGTTGAAGGGAGCGTCGAGCGAACCCATGGGCGTCGACTTGGTGATCTTGCCGAGCTCGGACGTGGGACTGTACTGGCCCTTGGTGAGGCCGTAGATCCGGTTGTTGAACAGCAGGATCTTCAGGTTCACATTGCGGCGCAGGGCGTGGATGAGGTGGTTCCCGCCGATGGAGAGCGCGTCGCCGTCACCGGTGACGACCCAGACGGACAGGTCGCGGCGCGAGGAGGCGAGGCCGGTCGCGATGGCAGGGGCGCGGCCGTGGATGGAGTGCATCCCGTACGTGTTCATGTAGTACGGGAAGCGGGAGGAGCAGCCGATGCCGGAGACGAAGACGATGTTCTCCTTCGCGAGGCCGAGCTCGGGCATGAACCCCTGCACGGCGGCGAGGATCGCGTAGTCACCGCAGCCGGGGCACCAGCGCACTTCCTGGTCGGACTTGAAGTCCTTCATGGACTGCTTGGCCTCGGCCTTGGGCACCAGCGAGAGCGCCTCAGTCATTGATGGCCTCCTTGAGGGCCGAGGCGAGCTGCTCGGCCTTGAACGGCATGCCGTTGACCTGGTTGTACGAGTGAGCGTCGACCAGATACCTCGCCCGGATCAGGGTGGCGAGCTGGCCGAGGTTCATCTCGGGCACTACTACCTTCTCGTAACGCCCCAGAACGTCTCCGAGATTCCTCGGGAACGGGTTGAGGTGGCGTAGATGGGCCTGGGCGATGGGGATGCCGGCCTGGCGCAGCCGGCGCACGGCGGCGGTGATCGGCCCGTACGTCGAACCCCATCCGAGGACCAGGGTGGTGGCGCCCGCCGGATCGTCGACCTCCAGATCCGGGACCTGGATGCCGTCGATCTTGGCCTGCCGGATCCGGACCATCAGGTCGTGGTTGGCCGGGTCGTAGGAGATGTTCCCCGAGCCGTCCTGCTTCTCGATGCCGCCGATACGGTGCTCCAGCCCCGGTGTGCCGGGCACCGCCCAGGGGCGGGCACGGGTCTGGGGATCGCGCTTGTACGGCCAGAACACCTCGGTGCCGTCGGCCAGTGTGTGGTTGGGGCCGGTCGCGAACTGCACCCGCAGATCAGGTAGTTCGTCGATGTCCGGGATCCGCCACGGCTCGGAGCCGTTGGCGAGGTAGCCGTCGGAGAGCAGGAACACCGGGGTGCGGTAGGCCAGTGCGATCCGGGCCGCGTCCAGCGCCGCGTCGAAGCAGTCGGCCGGGGTACGCGGCGCCACGACCGGCACCGGGGCCTCGCCGTTGCGCCCGTACATGGCCTGCAGCAGATCCGCCTGCTCGGTCTTGGTCGGCAGACCGGTCGACGGGCCGCCGCGCTGGATGTCCACGACCAGCAGCGGAAGCTCCAGGGACACCGCCAGGCCGATCGTCTCGGACTTGAGCGCCACACCGGGGCCGGAGGTGGTGGTGACGGCGAGCGAGCCGCCGAAGGCCGCGCCCAGCGCCGCGCCGATACCGGCGATCTCGTCCTCGGCCTGGAAGGTCCGCACACCGAAGTTCTTGTGCTTGGACAGCTCGTGCAGGATGTCGGAGGCGGGGGTGATGGGGTACGAGCCCAGGTAGAGCGGCAGGTCGGCCTGCTTGCTCGCGGCGATCAGGCCGTACGACAGCGCCAGATTCCCGGAGATGTTGCGGTACGTGCCCGCGGGGAAGGCCTGACTGGCCGGGGCGACCTCGTACGAGACCGCGAAGTCCTCGGTCGTCTCGCCGAAGTTCCACCCTGCGCGGAACGCCGCGATGTTCGCCTCGGCAATGCTCGGCTTCTTCGCGAACTTGGTGCGCAGGAACGTCTCGGTGCCCTCGGTGGGACGGTGGTACATCCAGCTCAGCAGTCCGAGCGCGAACATGTTCTTCGAACGCTCGGCCTCCTTGCGGGAGAGCCCGAAGTCCTTGAGCGCCTCGACCGTCAGTGTCGTCAGCGGCACCGGGTGGATGTGGTACCCGTCCAGCGAGCCGTCCTCCAGGGGCGAGGTCTCGTAGCCCACCTTCGCCATCGCCCGCTTGGCGAATTCGTCCGTGTTGACGATGATCTCGCCGCCGCGCGGCACATCGGCGATGTTCGCCTTCAGCGCAGCCGGGTTCATCGCCACCAGCACGTTCGGTGCGTCACCCGGAGTGAGGATGTCGTGGTCGGCGAAGTGCAGCTGGAAGCTGGACACCCCCGGCAGCGTTCCGGCGGGGGCCCGGATCTCGGCCGGGAAGTTCGGCAGCGTCGACAGGTCGTTTCCGAACGCCGCCGTCTCGGAGGTGAACCTGTCACCTGTGAGCTGCATACCGTCACCGGAGTCACCCGCGAAGCGGATGATCACCCGGTCGAGTCGGCGGACTTCCTTCTCGCCCGCGGGCTTGCGCTGCCCGCCGACGAGTGCCTCATTGGCCTCATCGGCCTGCTCGGCAGAGGTGCTGACCTGGCTCGTCACTGAACTTGACCTCCCTTGAGGCGGCTGCTCGGGCCCGGCCGGCCCACCGGCCGTCCCCAGTGCCACCCTACGTCCGCGAGTGTCGCTGGAAGGGTGGCCTTGCTCGGACCGCTCATATGCCGGACATCCTTCCGAGAAGTTCCGGCGCCCTGGTGTGCCATGTCGTGCTCGCCCCCCGGGGTTCCTTTGATGAAGACGCTCTCCACTCATTCTTCGGTTCTGACGCTGCCGCTTCGCTCGACAGCTGACACATTGTCAGTCGATTACGAGTTCAGGTAGGTCAGGACCGCCAGTACACGCCGATGATCCCCCTCACTCGGGGACAATCCCAGCTTCAGGAAGATGTTGCTGACATGCTTCTCGACGGCGCCGTCGCTGACCACGAGCTGCTTGGCGATGGCCGAGTTCGTCCGGCCTTCCGCCATCAGGCCGAGCACCTCGCGTTCCCGCGGTGTGAGACCCGCCAGCACGTCCTGCTTACGGCTGCGGCCCAGCAGCTGAGCGACGACCTCGGGGTCCAGCGCGGTACCGCCGCGGGCCACCCGCACCACAGCGTCCACGAATTCGCGGACCTCGGCCACCCGGTCCTTGAGCAGATAGCCCACGCCGCGGCTGCTGCCGGCGAGCAGTTCGGTGGCGTACCGCTCCTCGACGTACTGGGACAGGACCAGCACGCCGATCCCGGGGTGCTCGCGGCGCAGCTGTACGGCGGCCCGCACACCTTCGTCCGTATGGGTGGGCGGCATACGGACGTCGGCGACGACGACGTCCGGCAGTGCGTCCTGTACAGCCAGCTCGCCGATCGTCTTGATCAGCGCCTCGGCGTCCCCCACGCCGGCCACGACGTCGTGGCCGCGGTCGGTCAGCAGCCGGGTCAGTCCCTCCCGAAGCAGTACCGAGTCCTCGGCGATGACCACCCGCACCCTGTCCTCCACTGCGCTTGCGCCCCCTGTCGATGTGTGTCCCCCGCGTGCCCGGTGGGCCCGTGCGCCCCAGCATTCCAGCTCGGGCCGGCGCCCGGGCCGAGGTCCGGACCATGCGCGGGGCGGACGGTGTCCCTACGGGGGACGCGGGATCAGGGGCGGGGGTTGACTCGCGGCGTCCGGGGTCCGGGGACGGCTGTGCCCGGGGGCGCGGGGGATCAGCCGCGCCAGGGGAGCTCGGCGGTCACCGTCGTCGGGCCGCCGGCCGGGGAGTCCACGGCCAGGACGCCGTCCACCGCGTCCAGGCGATCGGTGAGCCCGGCCAGGCCGCTGCCCGCCGTGACGTCCGCGCCGCCGCGGCCGTTGTCCACGACCTGGAGCAACAGCCGGTCGTCGGAGCGCCATACGTCCACGGAGGCCCGGGTCGCCCGGGCGTGCTTGCTGACGTTCTGCAGCAGCTCGGACACGGTGAAGTACGCGATGCCCTCGATCGCCGCCGCCGGGCGCGTCGCCAGATCCACCTCGACCGTGACCGGGACGGTGCAACGGGAGGCGACGGCGGAGAGTGCGGCGTCGAGGCCCCGGTCGGTGAGGACGGCGGGGTGGATGCCGCGGGCCAGGTCGCGCAGCTCCTGGAGAGCCACCTTCACCTCGCCGTGCGCCTCGTCCACCATCCGGGCAGCCGCCTGTGGATCCTGCGTCATTTTCTCCTTGGCCAGACCCAGATCCATCGCGAGGGCGACCAGGCGGGCCTGGGCCCCGTCGTGCAGATCGCGTTCGATACGGCGCAGGTCCGCGGCGGCCGTGTCGACGACCACGCCCCGGTCCGACTCCAGCTCCACGACGCGGGTGGCGAGCCGTGACGGCCCCAGCAGGCCCGCCACCAGCAGACGGTCCACGCTCGTCATCCCGCGCATGATCCACGGCGTGATCAGCGTGAATATCAGCCCGATGACGCTGGTCGCGGCGATCTCGAAGGGGGAGTCGAGGTAGAAGGCGTGGGTGCGGTCGCCGTACAGCTGGATGCCGTCCTGGCCGGCGTACACCGGGAGGACCCACTGCCACAGCGGGTAGAGCAGGCATCCCCAGGCCGATACCCACAGCGTCAAGGACACGCAGAAGGCGAACACGGCCCAGGGGAAGTGGACGATGGAGTAGACCAGATGCCGCCAGGACACCCCGCTCCTCAGAACGCCGCCGATCCAGCCCATCATGCTCGGCCTGCCGCCCCGGCCACGGGCACTCACCGGCTCCGGGTCGGCCACTTCCAGGCCGAGCAGGGCGCGGGCGCGGGCGCGCTCCAGGGCGCCGTAGCCGCGCAGGGCGGCCAGGCCGGCGGCGAGGACCGGGATGCCGATGAAGGTGATGAGCAGTCCGGCGCCGAGCGAGGTCACGGTGACGGCGAAACTGAAGGCGGCGACGCTGATGGGGAGGCTGAGCATCAGATAGCCGAACTCGCGCCAGGTGCGGCCCTCGACGGGTGCGCGCAGAAAGGGCGGGAGGCGGCGGGTCCGGGGCTCCGGTGCGTATCGGCTTCCGTGTCCGTACCCGTGGTTCATGGCCATTGACGTCGTCCGTTCCGGTATGTGCGGGCTGTCATGTGCCAAGACTCCCGCGGCCCGCCCGTCGCGCACCATGAGGTCGGTATCCGTCTTGGGCGGGGGTTTTCCCTACCCGGCGGGGGTGGTGCCCGCCCTGCCCAGCGGGTTCATGCCCGCCAAGGGGAGCGCCGGGGCGCGGGAAGCGTGCGGGTCCGGCTCCCGGAGTGCGCCTTGGAGACACCCGCGGCAACCGTGCCGACACCGACCTCGGAGACCAGCTTCACGTGGATACGCGCGGCCGGGTTGGCGTTCTTGAG
>NZ_JBEXSW010000037.1:0-95903 GCF_040613775.1 Streptomyces sp. NPDC006208
TCCGCGTTGCGCTTGAACCAGATGTTCGGGAAGCCGAGGAAGCGGTGCCAGGCCACACCCATGTTCGTGTTCAGCGAGACCGTGATCATCCAGATCAGCGACGTACCGATCTTGATCATCGCGGTGAAGTAGATGAGGTTCTGGAGCGTGGAGACGCTCAGTCCCTTGAAGGCCAGCACCAGCGGGTACGAGACGAAGTACGCCGGCTCGTAGTGGTCCACGTGGTGGATCGCGCCCTCGAGGCCCCGCAGCGCCAGGATCGCGAGACCGATGGTGAGGATGACGTACTCGACGAAGTACGCCTGCCAGGCCTTGGAGCCCGCGAAGCGCGACTTGCGGCCCGCACGGGACGGCAGGTTCAGCAGCCGGATCGCGATCAGGATGACGATGCCGACCACGGTCATCAGACCGATGAACTCGATGTACATCTCGAACGGCAGGAAGCCGCCCAGGACGGGCAGGGTCCAGTCCGCCTGGAAGAGCTGGCCGTATGCCTGGGCCAGCGTCGGGGGCAGCGTCAGGAAGCCGATCGCGACGAACCAGTGGGCGAAGCCGACGATGCCCCAGCGGTTCATACGGGTATGGCCGAGGAACTCCTTGACCAGAGTGACCGTGCGGGCCTTGGGGTCGTCGGTGCGGCTGCCCGCAGGCACGGGCTGACCGAGCTTGACGAACCGGTAGATCTGCGCGACGGCTCGGGCGATGAGCGCAACGCCGACCACGGTCAGGACCAGCGACACGATGATCGCGGCGAGCTGCATTTGGGGGCTCCTCGGGCCTGCGAGGGTGGGAAAACCGCGTCTACTAAGCGGTAACTTATTCAGTCCGTTGCTGAGACTACCCACTTGTCGTGCCGCACTGCAGATGGGCGGGCGGTGATCTGTGTCGCTCAGGCAACCCTCACCGCGGGGCGTCCGGCGACCGCGGCGGGAACCGTCCGCGCCAGGATCCACAAGTCGAGTCCCAGCCAATGTTGCTCAACATAATGCAGGTCGAGCACGCTCATTTCCTCCCAGGGCAGCTCGGAGCGCCCGCTGATCTGCCACAGGCCGGTGATCCCGGGGCGCAGTGCCTGCCGGGCCCGGTCGGCCCCGAAAGCGGGTGCCGTGCTGCCGGGGGCGGCCGGCGGCAGTGGCGGCGGGCCGACGAGGGACATCTCGCCGCGCACCACATTGATCAGCTGGGGGAGCGTGTCCAGGAGGCGGCGGCGCAGCAGCCGTCCGACCGGGGTGAGGGACTCGGCGCGGGTCGTGCGGAAGGTGAGCATCGTGAACGTCCGACCGCCGAGGCCGGTGCGCTCCCGGCGGGTCAGGACCGGGCCCGGCGAGGTCAGTGCGACGGCCGCGGCGACAGCCAGCAGGACGGGGGACAGGAGCAGCAGGAGGAACAGGCTGCCCGTCAGATCGACGGCTCGCTTTGCCGACATGGGGCGCGCCCTTCGTTACGAATGACACTTCTTGACCGAATTATCCCCCTATGACTCTCGCAGATGTATGCCACACGCACCGCAGCGCCACGCGTGCGGAGCGCAACATGCCTGTAAGGGCCGGATAAAAGTTGAGTGGCCCCGACTCAGGTCTGTTGACGGGGTCGGCGCTGTCGTGCATCCTTGAGCCAGTTCCACTCAAGTCAGCTGGAGGAATTGAAATGGCACGTGCGGTCGGCATCGACCTGGGCACGACTAACTCCGTCGTCAGCGTTCTGGAGGGCGGCGAGCCCACCGTCATCACCAACGCCGAGGGTGCCAGGACCACGCCGTCCGTCGTCGCCTTCGCGAAGAACGGTGAGGTGCTGGTCGGCGAGGTCGCGAAGCGCCAGGCGGTCACCAACGTCGACAGGACCATCCGGTCGGTCAAGCGTCACATGGGCACCGACTGGAAGATCGAGCTCGACGGGAAGCACTTCAACCCGCAGCAGATGAGCGCGTTCATCCTGCAGAAGCTCAAGCGCGACGCCGAGTCGTACCTGGGTGAGAAGGTCACCGACGCGGTGATCACCGTCCCCGCGTACTTCAACGACTCCGAGCGTCAGGCGACCAAGGAAGCCGGTGAGATCGCGGGCCTCAACGTCCTGCGTATCGTCAACGAGCCCACCGCCGCTGCCCTGGCCTACGGCCTGGACAAGGACGACCAGACCATCCTCGTCTTCGACCTCGGTGGCGGCACCTTCGACGTGTCGCTGCTGGAGATCGGTGACGGCGTCGTCGAGGTCAAGGCCACCAACGGTGACAACCACCTCGGTGGTGACGACTGGGACCAGCGCGTCGTCGACTACCTGGTGAAGCAGTTCGCGGGCGGGCACGGCGTCGACCTGTCCAAGGACAAGATGGCTCTCCAGCGTCTTCGCGAGGCCGCGGAGAAGGCGAAGATCGAGCTGTCGTCCTCGACCGAGACGACGATCAACCTGCCGTACATCACGGCCTCCGCCGAGGGCCCGCTGCACCTGGACGAGAAGCTCACTCGCGCCCAGTTCCAGCAGCTGACCGCGGACCTGCTCGAGCGCTGCAAGCACCCGTTCCACAACGTCATCAAGGACGCCGGCATCGCGCTGTCCGAGATCGACCACGTGGTGCTGGTCGGTGGCTCCACCCGTATGCCCGCCGTCGCCGAGCTCGTCAGGGAGCTGACCGGCGGCAAGGACGCCAACAAGGGTGTGAACCCGGACGAGGTCGTCGCCATCGGCGCCGCGCTGCAGGCAGGTGTGCTCAAGGGTGAGGTCAAGGACGTCCTGCTCCTCGACGTGACCCCGCTGTCCCTCGGTATCGAGACCAAGGGCGGCATCATGACCAAGCTCATCGAGCGCAACACCACGATCCCGACCAAGCGGTCCGAGATCTTCACGACGGCCGAGGACAACCAGCCGTCCGTGCAGATCCAGGTCTACCAGGGCGAGCGAGAGATCGCGGCGTACAACAAGAAGCTCGGGATGTTCGAGCTGACCGGTCTGCCGCCGGCCCCGCGCGGGGTCCCGCAGATCGAGGTCGCCTTCGACATCGACGCCAACGGCATCATGCACGTGACCGCGAAGGACCTGGGCACGGGCAAGGAGCAGAAGATGACCGTCACCGGCGGCTCCTCGCTGCCGAAGGACGAGGTCGACCGGATGCGCCAGGAGGCCGAGCAGTACGCGGACGAGGACCACCGCCGCCGCGAGGCCGCCGAGACCCGCAACCAGGGCGAGCAGCTCGTCTACCAGACCGAGAAGTTCCTCAAGGACAACGAGGACAAGGTCCCGGGCGATGTGAAGACCGAGGTCGAGACCGCCGTCGGCGAGCTGAAGGAGAAGCTCAAGGGCGAGGACACGGCCGAGATCCGCACCGCCACCGAGAAGGTCGCCGCGGTCAGCCAGAAGCTCGGCCAGGCGCTGTACGCGAACGCCGCGCCCGAGGGCGCCGCCGCGGGCGCGGGCGCCGGTGCCGGCGAGCAGGCCAAGGCGGACGACGACGTCGTCGACGCCGAGATCGTGGACGACGAGAAGGACGCAAAGGGTGGTGCCGCGTGACGGAGGAGACCCCGGGCTTCGACGAGAATCCCGACGTCCCCTCCGGCGCCACCTCTGACGACGCCGCCGAGTCCGCCGAGTCCTCCCAGAAGGAGGGCCCGGCGGCCCCGGCAGGGGACGCAGCAAAGATCGCCGGTCTGACGGCTCAGCTGGACCAGGTCCGCACCGCGCTCAACGAGCGCACTGCCGACCTCCAGCGGCTCCAGGCCGAGTACCAGAACTACCGCCGGCGCGTGGAGCGCGACAGGATCACGGTCAAGGAGATCGCCACGGCGACGCTCCTGACCGAGCTGCTGCCCGTGCTCGACGACATCGGCCGTGCCCGGGACCACGGGGAGCTGGTGGGCGGCTTCAAGTCGGTGGCAGAGTCTCTCGAGACGGCCGCCGCCAAGATGGGCCTGCAGCAGTTCGGCAAGGAGGGCGAGCCCTTCGACCCGACCATCCACGAGGCCCTGATGCACTCGTATGCGCCGGACGTCGCCGAGACGACGTGCGTCGCGGTGCTTCAGCCGGGGTACCGCATCGGCGAGCGCACGATCCGCCCCGCGCGGGTCGCGGTGGCCGAGCCCCAGCCGGGCGCGGCCCCCAAGGAGGAGAAGGCGAACGACGAGGAGAGCGGTGGCCCGGACGAGGGCTGAGCTTGAGTTCTCCGAGGCAGTGACCGTCGGGAAGGAGGGACGTCGATGAGCACGAAGGACTTCGTCGAGAAGGACTACTACAAGGTTCTCGGCGTCCCCAAGGACGCCACCGAGGCCGAGATCAAGAAGGCGTACCGGAAACTCGCCCGCGAGAACCATCCGGACGCCAACAAGGGCGACGTCAAGGCGGAGGAGCGCTTCAAGGAGATCTCCGAGGCCAACGACATCCTCGGCGACCCCAAGCGGCGCAAGGAGTACGACGACGCCCGTGCCCTGTTCGGCAACGGAGGCTTCCGGCCCGGTCCCGGCGCCGCCGGCGGCACCTTCAACTTCGACCTGGGCGACCTCTTCGGAGGCGCCCAGGGCGGGGCGCAGGGTGGCGCGGGCGGCTTCGGCGGCGGTCTCGGGGACGTGTTCGGCGGCCTGTTCAACCGGGGCGCCGGTCCGGGTACGCGGACGCAGCCGCGCCGCGGGCAGGACATCGAGTCCGAGGTGACGCTCAGCTTCACCGAGGCGGTCGACGGGGCCACGGTCCCGCTGCGGATGTCCAGCCAGGCCCCCTGCAAAGCCTGTTCGGGCACCGGCGACAAGAACGGCACGCCCCGGGTGTGCCCGACCTGCGTCGGCACCGGTCAGGTCTCGCGCGGTGGCAGCGGGTCCTTCTCGCTGACCGATCCGTGCGTGGACTGCAAGGGCCGCGGGCTGATCGCCCAGGACCCCTGCGAGGTCTGCAAGGGCAGCGGGCGCGCCCGCTCCTCGCGCACCATGCAGGTGCGGATCCCTGCGGGGGTCTCCGACGGGCAGCGCATCCGGCTGCGCGGCAAGGGGACTCCGGGCGAGCGCGGCGGACCGGCCGGCGACCTGTATGTCGTCGTCCATGTCGACGCCCACCCGGTCTTCGGCCGCAAGGGCGACAATCTCACCGTCACCGTGCCCGTCACCTATGTGGAGGCGACACTCGGCGGCGAGGTGAAGGTCCCCACCCTCGGCGGGCCGCCGGTCACGCTGAAGCTGCCGGCCGGCACGCCCAACGGGCGCACGATGCGCGCCCGTGGCAAGGGTGCGGTGCGCAAGGACGGCACCCGCGGCGACCTGCTGGTCACGGTCGAGGTGACGGTGCCGACCGAGCTCAGCGACAAGGCGAAGGAAGCGCTGCAGGCCTTCCGCGACGCCACCGCGGACGAGGACCCGCGTGCCGAGCTGTTCCAGGCAGCGAAGGGAGCTTGAGATGGATGGCCGATCCGGACGCGGTCGCAACCCCTACGAGCTGACGGACGAGTCGCCGGTGTACGTCATCTCGGTGGCGGCACAGCTGTCGGGACTCCATCCGCAGACCCTGCGCCAGTACGACCGGCTGGGTCTGGTCTCCCCGGACCGCACGGCCGGCCGGGGCCGGCGCTACTCGGCCCGCGACATCGAACTGCTGCGCACGGTGCAGCAGTTGTCGCAGGACGAGGGCATCAACCTCGCCGGGATCAAGCGCATCATCGAACTGGAGAACCAGGTCGCGGCGCTCCAGCAGCGCGTCGCCGAACTGTCGGCGGCCGTGGACGGCGCGGCGGTGGCGATGCAGCAGCGCGAGGCGCAGGTGCACGCCTCGTACCGGCGCGATCTGGTGCCGTACCAGGACGTGCAGCAGACCAGCGCGCTGGTGGTGTGGCGGCCGAAGCGCCCCGAATGAGCGGTGAGTTGTAAGGCGACGGGCCGGGAGAGCGGATGCTCTCCCGGCCCGTCGCCGTAGTGTCCTCCCCGCACTCGGGGGGAGAGCTCGTCGTCGGTGTACGCCCGAATCGTTCCCCGCGGCACTGCCAGGACCGCGGGGAACGACCCGCGGGTGTATGAGCGCCGTTCGCGATCTTGGGGAAGACGCCGTCGGCCGCGTCCTGGCCACGCGGCCGGCGTACCCGCGAGCGGCAGCCGGATCAGGGCGCCGCGGGCCCCGGCGCCGTCAGTGCGCCGTGGTCCGCCGTGTGCGTCCCTGAGGAAGACTCTTGCGCACTCATCGCGGCTTGGGCACCGTCAGCTTGTGGAACCGCAACTTGCTGAGGGGACCGGCCGCGGCGCCGTCTCCCTCTGCGGGATGTGTCATGTCCTCTATGATCGCGGCAGCCTTCGCCCCCGTTCAGGACCCCGTCGGCCCAACGTCCTTTCCGATGGGGATGTTTGAGGGCACATCGAGGAGTGGGAGCGATGACCTACGCGCCCGAGGCGCATCCGCACGGGGCCGAGCGGCTCTGCGACGACGGGGACCGGGTGTACGCCCACGCCCTGCAGAAGGGCCGCATCACGCGCCAGGAGGCCGAAGAGGCATGGTGCCTGGTCGAGTTGGCGCTGCTCCATCCCGACCCGGTGGACATGCAGTGGCTGCTGCCGACCCCTCCGCGCGTGGCCATGTCCCGGTTGCTGCACGGCATCCAGGAGGACTTCGCCGCGACGCACGACCGCGTGACGGCACTGGCCGCGACGTTCGAGCGCTTCGCGGGGCTCGACGTGCGGACCGGGGTGAGCGACGAGGGGCTGCGGGTGCTGGACGGGCACACCCGTATCGAGGCGGCCATCGACGAGGCGACCGCCGCGTGCGGAACGCGGATGTGGGCTGTGCAGCCCGACGGGATCCGGCGCGAGAAGATCCTGCTCAAGGCCTTGCCCCTGGCACAGGAAATGGCGCGGAAGCAGGTGCAGATGCGCACGCTGTACACCCATGTCGCCCGGCACGGCCCGGCCCTGGCCGCCTACCTGGACAAGCTGGGAGGTGCCGTGGAGGTGCGCACGCTCGACGAATGCATCGAGCGGCTGCTCCTGTTCGACGACGCCGTCGCGTTCATCCCGGTCACCGCGGACCGCTCCGTCGCGCTGGAGGTGCGGCATCCGGCCCTGATCAACTATCTCGCCATCGTCTTCGACCGCCTGTGGCGGCTGGCCGTTCCCTTCGCCGAGCCCGTCCCGGCGCTCGGCGGCGGCGAGGGCATCACCCACCGGGAACGCGTCATCGCCGCCCTGCTGGCCGAAGGGCACACGGACGCGGTCATTGCGCAGCGGCTCGGTCTGAATGTGCGTACGTGCCGCTATCACATCGCCAAGCTCGCCGCGGCCCTCGGCAGCAGCAGCCGCGCCCAGCTGGGCGTGCGCATAGCCCAGGCCGGGATGCTCGACTTCCCGGAACCGCTGCGGGCCGACGGCGAGAGTCGGCCATGATCAGTTGCCGTCGGTGTCCGTCACCAGCCCCGGGTCCTGCCGCAGGATCCCGGACTGGGCGATGAGATAGCCGAGTTGGGCGCGACTGCCGCTGCCGAGCGCCGCCGCCAGCTTGGCGATGTGGGCACGGCAGGTCCGTACGTTCATGCCGAGCCTGCGCGCTATGGCCTCGTCCACGTACCCCTCGATCAGGAGCTTGGCGATCGAGCGCTGGACGCCCGAAATGCCGTCGGGAGTCGGGTCGTAGGGGACTTCCTCGGTCAGCGGGACGGCGCGCCGCCACAGCTGCTCGAAGACCTTGATGAGGTATTCCACCAGGCCCGGGTGGCGGAGCTCCAGAGCCACGCGCCGGTCGTCGCGGGCGGGGATGAACGCCACCGTGCGGTCGAAGACGATCAGGCGCTCGATCAGCTCCTCGAGGGTGCGTATCTCCACCTTGCCGGCGGATATCCGCTCGACGTACGCGAGGGTTCCCTGGCTGTGCCTGACCGTGTGCTGGTAGAGCGTGCGGATGCTCACGCCCCGGTCGATCAGCGGGCGGTCCCGCTCCAGGGCCTGCGTGAGCACATGGGCGCTGCGGCCACCGCCGGGCTGGATCGTCAGCATCTCCGTCTGGCACTCCGCCGTGGCGAGGTTGAGCGCCGCGTTGATCCGGTCGAAGCCCTCCAGCACCGTGATCGCGTGGGTGCTCGCCGGGTTCTGGGCACTGATGGCCATGAACGGCTCGAAAGCATCGGTCAGTTCGATGGACACACGCCGACGGTCCAGGATCTCGCGCTCAATGGGGTGCAGTCTTTGCGCCAGGGCGACGGACGGCGGAACCGGGCGAAGCCAGTTGGCATCGTCCGGATCCGGGTGCAACAGCGCGAACTCGAGGAGACAGGGCGCGGCTTCCGCATCAATCCGGGCGATCCGGCCGGTGCTCAGTGCGCTGACATAGAGTCGCGATCCTTCGGGACACAGCTCGGTGACCGCATGGGGATGTGTCAGTTTTGTGTCGACATGCGGCAATTCTCCACCCCCCAGGGTCTTGTACGTGCAGGAACATGATGCATCGTCCCTGTGGCATTGACATGCCTGAATGAGCCATCGTCTGTGGTGCGGGGGAGAAGAAACCATCAAGTGAGGACGAAGCCGACTATGCGCGTGAGAATGCTTCGCTCGGTGCTTGCCACTGTCTTCTCTGCGACCGTGGCGTTCGGCGCCCTGAGCGGTATGGGCCTCGGCCTGGCCGACTTCCCACCGGACAGTGGCTGGGACAGCGTGCAGGCGATGGCTCCGCCGGCAGACAGTGGGTGGGACACCGCTCCTGCGAGGGCGACGTCGTGACCGTTCCCCCGGACGACCGGGTCTTCCGGCGTGAGATGGCGACGGCCTACCGATCGGGGTGGCATTTCATCGACCTCGTCACGGCAATCCCCCACCGTGGCGACTCGTTGATGGTCACCTTGTTCGGAGAGCCCATCGTCGTGGCGCGCGAGGAGGACGAGGATGTCCGCGCCTATCGATGCCTTCGTCGCCCGCGGGGTGCTCCGCAGCCCGTCCGCTGCGCCATCCGGTACGGAATGATTTTTGTCAATCTCGACCAGCGCGACCACCAGCTGGCCGAGCCCGACACCACCGCCACCCCCCGCAGTGCCTGAGCGGTTCCCCCGTCGTTTCAAATCGCTCAGGTGCTTCCCCCACACAACGGCGCCATCGTGGACCTGAAACACGATGGCGCCGTTGTGCTGCCCGCGTCCGTCAGGCGCGGCCCATCGCCCGGGTCAGGGCGATCTCGATGACCACCCGGTCAGGGTTGGGCGCCGGCGTGCGCCCGTAGCGCTCCGCGTAGCGGCTCACCGCGTCCGCGACGACCTCCGCCTCGGTGCGGATCCGCGCCACGCCCTCCAGCGTCGCCCAGCGGCCCTTGTCCACCTGGCAGAGGGCGACGCGTGCCCCCTCGGGTCCGGCGGCCAGGATGTTGGCGACCTTGCGGCTGTGCTTGTTGGTGATCACCCGGGCCATCCCGTTCGTACCCCCTTCCGGGTCGTACGTCACGCCCACCGCGACCACATGGGGACTGCCGTCCGCGCGCGGGGTCGTCAGAGTGGACATGTGGTACTCGCGCCAGAAGGCGAGATAGGACGCGTCGGGGTTGCGCGGATCGATGGCCATGGGCGGAACCTACCTTCGGGTTCTGTCCGTCAACACCATGAGTGGAATAGACTCAACTTTATGCACGCTGAATGAGTCAGTGTTGAGGGAAGAGTCCCACCCGCAAGGAGGAGAGAGCACACGTGGACGCCGAGCTGACCAACAAGAGCCGTGATGCGATCAACGCCGCCACCAGCCGGGCCGTGTCGGACGGGCACGCCGATCTGACCCCGGCGCATCTGCTGCTCGCGCTGCTCGAGGGCCGGGACAACGAGAACATCACCGACCTGCTGGCCGCCGTCGACGCCGACCAGGCCGCCGTACGGTCGGGGGCCGAGCGGCTGCTCGGCGCGCTGCCCAGCGTCACGGGGTCCACCGTCGCCCCGCCCCAGCCGAACCGTGACATGCTCGCCGTCATCGCCGATGCCGACCGGCGCGCCAAGGAGCTGGGTGACGACTACCTCTCCACCGAGCACCTGCTGATCTCCGTCGCGGCCAAGGGCGGACCGGCCGGTGAGGTGCTGGGCGGGCAGGGTGCCACGGCGAAGAAGCTGCTGGACGCGTTCGAGAAGGCAAGGGGAGGACGCCGGGTGACCACACCCGACCCCGAGGGTCAGTACAAGGCGCTGGAGAAGTTCGGCACGGATTTCACGGCAGCGGCCCGCGAGGGCAGGCTCGACCCGGTCATCGGCCGGGACCACGAGATCCGCCGGGTCGTCCAGGTGCTGTCGAGGCGTACGAAGAACAACCCGGTGCTCATCGGCGAGCCCGGCGTCGGCAAGACCGCCGTCGTCGAGGGGCTCGCCCAGCGGATCGTGAAGGGCGACGTGCCCGAGTCGCTGCGCAACAAGCGCCTCGTCTCGCTCGACCTCGGCGCCATGGTGGCCGGGGCCAAGTACCGCGGTGAGTTCGAGGAGCGCCTCAAGACCGTCCTGTCCGAGATCAAGGACAGCGACGGCCAGATCATCACCTTCATCGACGAGCTGCACACCGTCGTCGGTGCGGGCGCGGGCGGCGACTCGGCGATGGACGCCGGCAACATGCTCAAGCCGATGCTCGCCCGCGGCGAGCTGAGGATGGTCGGCGCGACCACCCTCGACGAGTACCGCGAGCGGATCGAGAAGGACGCCGCCCTGGAGCGGCGCTTCCAGCAGGTGCTGGTCGCCGAGCCGACGGTCGAGGACACCATCGCGATCCTGCGCGGGCTCAAGGGCCGCTACGAGGCCCACCACAAGGTGCAGATCAACGACTCGGCGCTGGTCGCCGCCGCTACCCTGTCCGACCGGTACATCACCTCGCGCTTCCTGCCCGACAAGGCCATCGACCTGGTCGACGAGGCCGCGTCCCGGCTCCGGATGGAGATCGACTCGTCCCCCGTGGAGATCGACGAGCTCCAGCGTGCCGTCGACCGTCTGCGGATGGAGGAGCTGGCGCTCAACAACGAGTCCGATCCCGCATCCCGGCAGCGCCTGGAGAAGCTGCGCCGCGACCTCGCCGACCGGGAGGAGGAGCTGCGGGGGCTCACCGCCCGCTGGGAGAAGGAGAAGCAGTCCCTCAACCGCGTCGGTGAGCTCAAGGAGCAGCTCGACGAGCTGCGCGGCCGGGCCGAGCGCGCCCAGCGCGACGGAGACTTCGACACCGCCTCCAAGCTGCTGTACGGGGAGATCCCGGGCCTGGAGCGTGAGCTGGAGGCGGCCGCCGAGGCCGAGGCCGAGCACGAGGCCGCGAAGGACACCATGGTCAAGGAGGAGGTCGGCCCCGACGACATCGCGGACGTGGTCGGCTCCTGGACCGGCATCCCGGCCGGGCGCCTGCTGGAGGGCGAGACACAGAAGCTGCTGCGCATGGAGCAGGAGCTGGGCAAGCGCCTGATCGGCCAGAGCGAGGCCGTGCAGGCGGTGTCGGACGCGGTCCGCCGGACGCGGGCCGGGATCTCCGACCCGGACCGGCCGACCGGCTCGTTCCTCTTCCTCGGCCCGACCGGCGTCGGCAAGACCGAGCTGGCGAAGGCGCTCGCCGACTTCCTCTTCGACGACGAGCGGGCGATGGTCCGCATCGACATGAGCGAGTACAGCGAGAAGCACTCCGTCGCCCGGCTGGTCGGCGCGCCGCCCGGCTACGTCGGTTACGAGGAGGGCGGCCAGCTCACCGAGGCCGTGCGCCGGCGCCCGTACAGCGTCGTCCTTCTCGACGAGGTGGAGAAGGCGCACCCCGAGGTTTTCGACATCCTGCTGCAGGTGCTGGACGACGGAAGGCTCACCGACGGACAGGGCCGGACGGTGGATTTCCGCAACACCATCCTGATCCTGACCTCGAACCTGGGCAGCCAGTTCCTGAGTGGCCCGGCCGCGCCCGCGACCAGCGACGAGGAGAAGAAGCGGCAGGTCCTGGAGGTGGTCCGGGCGTCCTTCAAGCCCGAGTTCCTCAACCGCCTCGACGATCTGGTGGTCTTCTCGGCCCTCACGCGCGAGGAGCTGGCGCACATCGCCCGGCTCCAGATCGACCGGCTCGCGAAGCGCCTGGCCGAACGCAGGCTCACCCTGGACGTCACCCCGGCGGCGCTGGAGTGGCTGGCCGACGAGGGCAACGACCCCGCCTACGGCGCGCGGCCGCTGCGCCGTCTGATCCAGACGGCGATCGGCGACCGGCTCGCGAAGGAGATCCTGGCCGGCGAGATCACCGACGGTGACACGGTGCGGGTGGACCGTTTCGAGGACGGCCTGATCGTCGGCCCCTCGACGGCGCCGGCCGGCAAGACCCTGTGAACCGTGGGTGACCCGGAGTAAGCCGAGAGCGGACCTGCCGAGTGGGGGTTGCCAGCCCCCGCCCGGCATGGGGGAGGATGTTGGAAACCGCTCGAAGGGAAATACACGGTGAGCATCGACCCGTCCTCGATTCCGAATTTCGGGGGCAAGCCCCAGCCTCAGGCCGCAGGACCGGCGGGCCCCGTCGTTCCCGACCAGGATCTTGTCAAGCAGCTTCTCGAGCAGATGGAGCTGAAGTACGTCGTCGACGACGAGGGTGACCTCGCGGCGCCGTGGGAGGACTTCCGCACGTACTTCATGTTCCGCGGTGAGGACGAGCAGCAGGTCTTCTCGGTGCGCACGTTCTACGACCGTCCGCACGCGATCGAGGAGCGGCCGAAGGTTCTCGACGCGATCGACGACTGGAACCGCCGCACTCTGTGGCCCAAGGTCTACACCCACACCCACGAGGAGGAGGGCACCCCGCCCAGCCTGCGCCTCATCGGCGAGGCCCAGATGCTGATCGGCACCGGCGTCAGCCTGGAGCACTTCGTGTCGTCGACGGTCAGCTGGGTGCGTGCGGCGATCGAGTTCGACCGCTGGCTCGTGGAGCAGCTCGGCCTGGAGCCTGCCGAGGCCACGTCCGACGACGAGAAGCCGGCCGACGACGCCTGACGCGTCTGCCGCACAGCGCCCGGCGGGGGCGGTGGTCCATGGTGGCCACCGCCCCCGCCGGTGTCGTCAGGGGGCCAGGGACTTCAGGCGGGTGACCGCGTCCTGCAGCACCTCGACGCGCTTGCAGAACGCGAACCGTACGAAGGGCGAGCCCTGCTCCCGGTGGTCGTAGAAGACCGCGTTCGGGATCGCGACGACGCCGCACCGTTCGGGCAGCGCCCGGCAGAAGGCGAAGCCGTCGTCCTCGCCCAGCGGGCGGATGTCGGTGGTGACGAAGTACGTGCCCGCCGGGCGGTGCACGCCGAAGCCCGCCGCCGCCAGCCCCTCGCTGAGCAGATCCCGCTTGGTCCGCAGATCGTCCCGGAGCGCGTCGAAGTACTCCGTGGGCAGTGCCAGCGCCTCCGCGACCGCGTACTGGAAGGGCCCCGCCGAGACATACGTCAGGAACTGCTTGGCCGAGCGGACCGCCGAGGCGAGCTCCGGCGCCGCGGTCACCCAGCCGACCTTCCAGCCGGTGAACGAGAACGTCTTGCCGGCCGACGAGATGGTGACCGTGCGCTCGCGCATCCCGGGGAACGAGGCGAGCGGCACATGCTCGCCGTCGAAGACGAGGTGCTCGTACACCTCGTCCGTGACCACCAGCAGATCGCGCTCGACGGCGAGCTCGGCGATCGCGGCGAGCTCCGCCGGGGTCAGGACGGTGCCGGTCGGGTTGTGGGGCGTGTTGAGCAGGATCAGCCGCGTCCGGTCGCCGACCGCGTCCCGCAGCTCGTCGAGGTCCAGGCGGAAGTGCCGGTCTGCGGCTGTGCCGTGGGACTCTTCCCCGGGCCGCAGCGTCACCGGCACGCGTACGCCGCCCGCCATCGCGATGCACGCCGCGTACGAGTCGTAGTACGGCTCCAGAGCGATCACCTCGTCACCCGGCTCGACCAGGGCGAGCAGCGCGGCCGCGATCGCCTCGGTCGCACCGGCGGTGACCAGGACCTCGGTGTCGGGGTCGTACGCCAGGCCGTAGCGGCTGTGCTGGTGGGCGGCGACAGCGGTGCGCAGCTCGGGGACGCCGGGGCCGGGCGGGTACTGGTTGCCCCGGCCGTCGCGCAGGGCCCGCACCGCCGCCTCCCTGACTGCTTCGGGGCCGTCCGTGTCGGGGAACCCCTGGCCCAGATTGATCGACCCGGTCCGTACGGCGAGCGCCGACATCTCGGCGAAGATCGTCGTGCCGAATTCCGCGAGCCTGCGGTTGAGCAGCGGTCGAGATGCCGAAGCGCGTCCTGTCATGGGCGTCATCCTGGGCCGAACCTCTGGAGTTCCTCAAGTCTGCTTTGGGCCGACGGGGCCGAGGGCATCCCCCTCTCACGCAAGAAGCGCACACGCAGGAAGCCCGCAGGAACAGGCAAGAAGCGGTCACGCGACGTCGCGGGGGGCTCGCTTCGGGGGAACGAGAAGGACGGTGTGAGTGATGTCGGTCTTCATCAGCATTGTGGTCGTCGGTCTGGTGCTCGTCGTGGCCGTCTCGGTGGCCGCTGCGCGGAGCGGCGGCCGCAAGAAGGTCAGCACGAGCAAGCGCCGCCGCAGCGCCGCCGCGGGCGGCGGCGGCAGCTGGTGGGTGGGGGACGGGGGGTCCGGCGCCGGGTCGTCCTGCAGCAGCTCCTCCTCGTCCTGCGGGGGCGGTTCGTCCTCCTCCTGCGGCGGCGGCGGAGGAGGCTGTGGCGGAGGCAGCTGACACGGGGCAGCTGGTCCGCGGCAAGTGAAGGTGCCCGGTGGGTTAACTCCCGCCGGGCACCTTTCTGTTGGCGTCTTCCTGATTGTCGCGTCGCTGCGTAACCCGTTCTCCGTTGAACAGTTGAACCTTTGGGTCCCTGAGGGGATGGAAACCATGCCAGATTGGGTAAAAACGCTGTGGGCGCCGCGCACTTCATGATTCCCTCGCTCTCGGAACCTGTTGGATCCATCCAGCCCTCGGACCTCATGTGGACCCGAGCAGGCCACCCCCCACCTTCTGCGCTCTGTTTCTGGAGTGCCCTGGTCCACGTGCCCACCTGCCGAAGTGTGTTTTGCGGAGCCGACCCATGCTCACGACCCTGAAAACCGCCTATACGGACACCCGAGCCGAAGACCTCGCCTGGGCACTGGGGCGGGAGCCGTTGCCCGCCCTGGCCGTTCTCGATCTTGAACTGGCCGGAGCCAAAGTGCAGTTGAGACTTCTCGGCGCCTCCCACCAGGTGCTGCTCGAGGAGGATCGGGGGACCTGTTCGGAGACCGTCGCCTGTATCCCCGGCAGCAGCACCCCGCTGCCTCTCGGTGTCGCCAAGCGACTCGGCGACTGGGAGTACGAGTTCGCCGCGCGCGTCGAGACCCTCTCGCGAGGGTCGTTCGCCGGGCGCGCGCAGGAGCTGCTGGCCCTGGTCACCGACCATCCGAACGGCCTCGCGGGCACGTTTCCCGGCTCGCCGCACGCGTTCACCGCGATGCTCGCCCAGCGCTGTGAGGGCCAGGTGCGGTGGCGCACCTGGCACGCGTATCCGCAGGAGGGCCGGCTGGTGGTGACCCGTACCTGCGTAGGCGCGCCGGCGCACGGTGCGCGCCCGGAGCACCGCCCACGGCCTGCCGCGCTGTAGTTACCTCGTGTGGGTGACGATCGGCGTGCGGAGCGTGACGTAGCGTTACGCGGATGATCGAACGGCAGCGGACGTCCTCGCGGGTGGTGTCGCGAACGCCGACGCGAACACCGACGCGGGCGCCGTCGCGGGCAGTTCCGCCCCAGGGCGGGGCGGAACTGCCCGTGCGCCCCGACGCCGGCCGCTGTCTGGTGCTGGCGGCCGTGTTCGTCTGTGCCGCCTGCGGTCTGGTGTACGAACTCGAACTGGTAGCACTCGCCTCGTACTTGATCGGCGACTCGGTCACCCAGGCGTCCGTCGTGCTCTCCGTGATGGTCTTCGCGATGGGCATCGGCTCACTCCTCGCCAAACGGCTGCGCTGCCGGGCTGCCGTCGGCTTCGGTGTGCTCGAGGCGGCGCTCGCGCTGATCGGCGGCTGTTCGGCGATGGTGCTGTACGCGGCCTTCGCCTGGCTGGGCGAGTCCCGCTCGGTGCTGGTGGCGTTCTCGCTGGCCATCGGGGTGCTGATCGGTGCGGAGATACCGCTGCTGATGTCGCTGATCCAGCGCATCTCGCGCAGGGACGCGGAGGGCACGGTCGCCGATCTGTTCGCCGCCGACTATGTGGGCGCGCTCGTCGGCGGGCTCGCGTTCCCGTTCCTGCTGCTGCCCTGGCTCGGCCAGCTCACCGGCGCGCTGCTGACCGGGGCCGTCAACGCGGTGGCGGGCGGCGCGGTCGTGCTGTGGCTGTTCCGCCGCGATCTGACCGTGCGCGCCAGGGCGTTGCTGCTGGCCGCCAATGTCGCGGTGCTCGCGGTGCTGGCGCTGGCGACCGTGCTGTGCGGCGACTTCGAGCAGGCGGCGCGCCGGGCGATGTACGGCGACCAGGTGCGCGCGGCGGTGCACACCGATGTGCAGGAGATCGTTCTCGCGGGCGGCAGACCGGGGCCGCCGGATCTGTATCTGAACGGGCAGCTCAAGGTCAGTGGCCGCGACGAGCACCGCTACCACGAGGCGCTCGTCCATCCTGCGATGCGAGGGCCGCACACACGGGTGCTGATCCTGGGTGGGGGAGACGGCCTCGCCGCGCGCGAGGCGCTGCGCCATCCGGGCGTCCGGTCGGTGACCGTGGTCGAACTGGATCCGGGCGTCGCCCGCCTCGCCCGTACGGATCCGGGGCTCGCCGGGCTCAACGCCCATGCCCTGGAAGACCCGCGGGTACGGGTGGTCCATGCGGATGCCTTCAGCTGGCTGCGTGGCGCGGGCTTCGGGGCGTACGACGTGATCGTCTCCGATCTGCCCGCCCCGGCCTTCACCGCCAGTTCCAAGCTGTACTCGCTGGAGTTCTACGGGCTCACCCGGGGCGCGCTCGCGGACGGCGGACGGCTGGTGGTGCATGCCGGGCCGGTCCTGACCCGGGCGCATACGTACTGGACGGTCGAGGCGACCCTCCGTGCGGCGGGGCTGCACCCACGCGGCTACCGCGCCGAGGCGGGTGCGGGGCCGGCGCGGTTGCGGCGAGCCGGAGCGGCGCCGCGTGACTGGGGCTTTCTGATCGCTGCCGAGGGCCGTGCTCCACGGCTCGGTCTCGACGCCGGCGGGCCCCGGCTGCGGGCGCTCACCACCGGTGCGCTGGCCGAGGGCGCGCGGGAGACGGAGGCCACGCGGCCGCCGGGTGCGCTGCCGCCGTCGACGCTGGTCCACCCGCGATACGGACACTGAGCCGCACCCGAAAGGCAGACGTGGCGCGCCGGGCTGAGTAGGCTCGGCTTCCATGGAGCATGAGGTGTTCGTTCCGGTTCCGGCAGAGACACTCCGACAGCTGCTGCGGGACCCCGCGCGGGTCGCCCGCTGCGTCCCGGGGCTCCAGCAGGACGCGGACGCGTCCGCGGGCCCGCTCTCGGGCCGGCTCAAGGTACGCGCCGGCGGGCACACCATCACCTACCGCGGCGCGCTGCACCTCACGGAGCAGGACGGGGTCTTCGCGGTCGAGGGCAAGGGCACAGAGGTGCGTGGCGGCGGCTCGGTGAAGGTGACGCTGGCGATCCGCCCGGAGCCGACCGACGGCGGGACGACCCTGGGCTTCACGGGAACGTCCCACGCGGAGGGCCGCCTGGCCGACCTTTCCCCGGACACG
The DNA here is from genome assembly GCF_040613775.1 of Streptomyces sp. NPDC006208. Lineage (NCBI taxonomy): Bacteria > Bacillati > Actinomycetota > Actinomycetes > Kitasatosporales > Streptomycetaceae > Streptomyces > Streptomyces sp. NPDC006208. The sequence goes on from NZ_JBEXSW010000037.1 coordinate 17,623, forward strand.
GCGACATCGGCGGCGCACCGTCTGCTGGACCGTTTCGCCGCGGCCATGGCCGCGGCGGTGGCGACCACGGACACGGGAACGGCCGGGGCCGGGCAGGCCGGACCCGAGGCTGCCGCGCACGACGCCACGGATACGGGGGCCGCCTCCGAGGCGGGCGCTGCGGATACGACGTCCGGTGGCGACTCCGACGCTGACACACCGTCCGGTGCCGCACCGGATGAGGCCGTCGCCGCCGACTCGGCTGTCACCGGGTCAGGCGATGACGCCGACACCTCAGTCTTCGACACGCCTGTCCCGCCGCCCTCGCTCGGGCCGGATGCCGAGGACGAGTTCGACGACGTCGACGACCTCGACGAGGTGGATGACGTGGACGAGTTGACGGCTGCCGCCGCGCCCGAGGAGCCGGCCGCCGAGGCCGCCCATGCCCGGCGGACCATGATCGGGCGCAGTGCGGAAGAGGTCGACCACGCCCCGCCCCGCGGGCGTTACGCGCCGGCCCCCGCGCCCGAGGCCGGTACGGCCGGTGTGACGCTGCGCTGGCTCGCACCCGCCGCCGCGCTGGCGGTCGCGTCCGCCGTCGTCATCGGCCGGGTGCTGCGCCGACGCCAGTAGCCGTCCGCGGCTACTGTCATGGTGTGAGTAGCAGCGATGAAAGCGTCCGGCTGGCCGCCGGAGACGTCGAGTTGACCGTGCGTCCGGAGAACGGCTGCCGTATCGCCGGCCTTGAGATCGGCGGCACCGAGGTGCTGCGCCAGGGGGCGAAGTACGGCTCGTTCCCGATGGTCCCCTGGTGCGGACGGGTACGGGACGGGCTGTTCTACAACGGGGCGGTGCGCCATCACCTGCCGCTCAACTCCCCGCCGCACGCCATCCACGGGACCGGCCGCGACTCCGTCTGGCGTACCGCCGTGGCGGGCAAGAGCGAGGCGGCCTTCGTCTACGACCTCGCCGACCCCTGGCCGTACTCCGGACGGGTCACGCACACCTTCGCGCTCACCGAGGAATCGCTGACGCTCGCCATGGGCATCGAGACGTACGAGACGTCCTTCCCCGCGCAGGCGGGCTGGCACCCGTGGTTCCGGCGCAACCTCGGCGGCGGGCGCGACGAGGATGTGCGGATCGACTTCACGCCCGAGTGGCAGGAGGAGCGCGGTGCGGACCATATGCCCACCGGACAGCGCATCGCGCCGCTCCCCGGCCCCTGGGACGACTGCTTCGGCATGCCCGGCGGTGTCAAGGTCACCCTCACCTGGCCCGGCCGGCTGGAGCTGACCGTCACGAGTGCGGCCGAGTGGGTCGTGGTCTACGACGAGCAGGACGAGGCGGTCTGCGTGGAGCCCCAGTCCGGTCCGCCGGACGGCCTCAACACGCACCCGCGGCTGGTCACTCCCATCGACCCCCTGGAGATGACGACAACCTGGACCTGGCGGCGCATCTAAGCTGGCGACCATGACTGACGTACGCGCTGAGCTGCTCGAGCAGATCAAGGACAAGGCCGTGGTGCACGGCAAGGTGACCCTCTCCTCGGGTCTTGAGGCCGACTGGTACATCGACCTGCGCCGGATCACGCTGGACGGCCAGGCCGCGCCGATGGTCGGCCAGGTGATGCTCGACGCCACCGCGGAATTGGACTACGACTGCGTGGGCGGTCTGACGCTGGGCGCCGACCCGGTCGCGACGTCGATGCTGCACGCGTCGGCGGCCCGCGGGAAGCGGCTCGACGCGTTCGTCGTCCGCAAGGCCGGCAAGGCGCACGGGATGCAGCGCCGTATCGAGGGCACGGATGTGAAGGGCCGCCGCTGCCTGGTCGTCGAGGACGTCTCGACGACGGGAGGCTCCCCGCTGACCGCCGTCGAGGCGGTCCGGGAAGCCGGCGGCGAGGTCGTCGCGGTCGCCGTGATCGTGGAGCGGGGTGCCGCCCCCAGGATCGCGGAGGCGGGCCTGCCGTACGTCAACGCGTACTCGCTGGACGAGCTCGGCCTCGCCTGAGTGACGGGGATCTACTGACCCGGAATCAGTGATTCCAGGTCTGACCTGCGGTGATGTCGAGGGGCGCACTGTTTCACGTGAAACGGGACGCCCCTCGCGCATGATCGCAAGACGGGCATGGTGGACCCTGGCCAGGAGTCTGGAAAGATAGGCCGCGACGATGACGTCGCCCCCAGGTCAGGGCCAGCACCACATACCCGCACATCACAAGGAGCGGACACATGCCCATCGCGACTCCCGAGGTCTACAACGAGATGCTCGACCGGGCGAAGGCAGGCAAGTTCGCCTACCCGGCCATCAACGTGACCTCGTCCCAGACCCTGCACGCTGCACTGCGTGGCTTCGCGGAGGCCGAGAGCGACGGCATCATCCAGATTTCCACCGGCGGCGCCGAATTCCTGGGTGGCCAGTACAGCAAGGACATGGTCACCGGCGCTGTCGCCCTGGCCGAGTTCGCGCACATCGTCGCTGCGAAGTACGACATCACCGTCGCGCTGCACACGGACCACTGCCCGAAGGACAAGCTGGACGGCTATGTGCGTCCGCTGCTCGCCGTCTCCGCAGAGCGCGTGGCCAAGGGCCAGGACCCGCTGTTCCAGTCCCACATGTGGGACGGCTCGGCCGAGACCCTCGCCGACAACCTGGCCATCGGCCAGGAGCTGCTGGCGCAGGCTGTCGCCGCCAAGATCATCCTCGAGGTCGAGATCACCCCGACCGGTGGCGAGGAGGACGGTGTGACGCACGAGATCAACGACGAGCTGTACACCACCGTCGAGGACGCGCTGCGCACCGCCGAGGCGCTCGGCCTGGGCGAGAAGGGCCGCTACCTGCTGGCCGCCTCCTTCGGCAACGTCCACGGCGTCTACAAGCCGGGCAACGTCGTGCTGCGCCCCGAGCTGCTGAAGGACCTGCAGGCCGGTGTCGCCGCCAAGTACGGCAAGGCCGAGCCGTTCGACTTCGTCTTCCACGGCGGCTCCGGCTCGACGGCCGAGGAGATCGCCACCGCGCTGGAGAACGGCGTCGTGAAGATGAACCTCGACACCGACACCCAGTACGCCTTCACCCGCCCCGTCGCGGACCACATGTTCAAGAACTACGACGGTGTCCTGAAGGTCGACGGCGAGGTCGGCTCCAAGAAGACCTACGACCCGCGCAGCTGGGGCAAGCTGGCCGAGGCCGGCATGGCCACGCGCGTGACCGAGGCCTGTGCCGCCCTCCGCTCCACCGGCACCAAGATCAAGTAAGCGGCCGCTGTATCAAGCAGCCGCTGTACCCGGGCCCGGCACCCCTTCGCGGGGGCGCCGGGCCCGCGGTGTGCCCGGACCCTGGGGAGACTCGACGTGAGCAGTGACGACGTGAGCGGTGACGACGTGAGCGGTGGCGGCATGAGCGGTGGCGGCATGAGCATGGGCGACGTGAGCTACGACTTCGATGCCGTCGTCGACCGGCGCGGTACGTGGTGCATCCAGTGGGACGGGGTGGCCGACCGCTTCGGTGTCGACGGGCTCCTGCCGTTCACCATCTCCGACATGGACTTCACCTCCCCGCCCGAGGTGCTCGACGCCCTTCAGCGCCGGGTCGCGCACGGGGTCTTCGGCTATACAGACTGGCAGCACGAGGACTTCCTCTCCGCGATCCGTCACTGGTTCGAGACCCGGTACGGCACCGAGATAGACACCGACCTGGTCGTGTACGGGCCCTCCGTGCTGAACCAGCTCTCCCAGCTGCTGCGGATGTGGTCCGTGCCCGGTGACGGCGTGGTCGTCCACACCCCCACGTACGACGGCTTCATCAAGGCGATAGGCGGCCTGGGCCGGGAGCTGCGCGGGGTGCCGGCCGGTGACATGGCGGAGCTGGAGCGACAACTCGCCCGCCCCGACAGCAAGGTCCTGGTCCTGTGCTCGCCCCACAACCCCACAGGCAGGGTGTGGACACATGCGGAACTGACGTCGATGGCCGAACTGGCCGCGCGCCATGAGGTCGCGGTGGTCAGCGACGAGATCCACGCCGACTTCACCCACGGCGGGCGGCCGCATCTGCCGTGGGCCCGGTACGGCAGCGGGCGCTGGGCGCTGATCACCTCGGCCACCAAGTCCTTCAACTTCCCGGCGCTCAGCGGCTCGTACGGCGTGGTCGGCGACCGCGACGACCACGCCGAGTTCCTGCGGCGGATGCGGACCGGGGAGGGACTCGCCTCGCCGGCCGTGCTGTCGCTGACCGCCCACATCGCCGCGTACCGGCAGGGCGGGGCCTGGCTGGACCAGCTCAACGCCTATGTGGCGGGCAATCTGCAGATGCTCGCCGACCGGCTCGCCGCGGCGTTCCCCCAGCTCGGCTGGCAGCCGCCGCAGGCCGGGTATCTCGCCTGGATCGACCTGCGGCCGCTCGGAATCGACGACACGGCGCTCCAGCGGGAGCTGATCGAACGCCAGAAGGTCGCGATCATGCCGGGCACGACGTACGGCAGCCCGGGATGCGTCCGCCTCAATGTCGGCTGTCCGCGCAGCAAGGCCGAGCGCGGTGCGGACGCCCTGATCCGGGCCCTCGGCCGACTCGTGTGAGCCGCACGCTGCTGGGATGATCCCGGTATGGACACCAGCCCGGACCGCGTGGGAAGCATCCGGCTCCCGACGGCCACCGGTCGCTGGGTGGTCCTGACGACGGTGCTCGGATCGAGCATGGCGATGCTGGACTCCACCGTCGTCAACGTCGCTCTGCCGCGTATCGGCGAGGACCTGGACACCGACATGGCGGGCCTCCAGTGGACCGTCAACGCCTACATGCTCACGCTGGCCTCGCTGATCCTGCTCGGCGGGGCGCTCGGCGACCGCTACGGGCGGCGGAAGATCTTCGTGCTGGGCGTCATCTGGTTCGCGGTCGGATCGCTGCTGTGCGGACTGGCGCCGAACGCCTGGATCCTGGTGGTCGCCCGCGCCGTCCAGGGCGTCGGCGGCGCGCTGCTCACCCCCGGGTCGCTGGCGCTGATCCAGGCGAGCTTCCACCCCGATGACCGGGCCCGTGCGGTCGGTCTGTGGTCGGGGTTCGGCGGCGTCGGCGCGGCGGTCGGCCCCTTCGTGGGCGGCTGGCTGGTCGACGGACCCGGCTGGCGCTGGGTGTTCCTGCTCAATGTGCCGCTGGCCGCGCTGTGCGTGCCGGTCGCGATGCGGCATGTTCCGGAGTCGCGTGACCCCAAGGCCACCGGCCGCTTCGACGTGCTGGGGGCGGTGCTCGGTGCGGCCGCGCTGGGCCTGGTGACATACGCGCTGATCGCGGCGGCGTGGTGGGCGGGGGCCGTGGGCGTCCTCGTGGGGGCCGCGTTCGTCGCGGTCGAGCGGCGGCGGCCGGAAGCGATGCTGCCGCTGTCGATGTTCGCGTCACGCACGTTCACCGCGGTGAACGTGGTGACGCTGTGCGTGTACGCCGCCTTCGCCGGGTTCTTCTTCCTGGCCGCCCTGCAGCTCCAGGTGGTCTCGGGCTACTCCGCGCTCGGCGCGGGCGTCGCGCTGCTGCCGGTCACCGTGCTGATGCTGCTGCTGTCGGCGAAGTCCGGGGAACTGGGGGAGCGGATCGGCCCGCGTATCCCGCTCACGGTCGGTCCGCTGCTGTGCGCGGCCGGGATGCTGCTGATGCTGCGGGTCGGCGAGAACGCGTCGTTCCTGACGGAGGTCCTGCCCGCACTGCTGGTCCTGGGTCTGGGCATGGTGACCCTGGTCGCCCCGCTGACCGCGACCGTGCTGGCGTCGGTGGACGTCGGGCGGGCGGGGATCGCGAGCGGTATCAACAACGCGGCGGCCCGTGCGGCCGGTCTGCTCGCCGTTGCGGCGCTGCCCCTGCTGGCGGGGATGGGCCCGGAGGCGTACCGCTCGGCGGAGGAGTTCGGGGCGACGTTCCGGCGGGCCATGCCGATGTGCGCGGGGATCCTGGTGCTGGGGGCGCTGATCGCTGTGCTGACGGTGCGCACCCCGAAGGACAAGGCGGCGCACTGCCACCCGCAGTGCAAGGTCAACTGCGGCGTGGTGTCCCCGCCCCTGGAGGCCTCGGGCGGCGACCAGGCCCGTGCCTGAGCGGCGACCAGGCCCGTGCCTGACGAGGGTGCGCCCGTCCGCTGCCGCGCCTCGGTGTGGGGGCGGTCGCCGACCTCTGCCACGGGCGTGCGGCGTCGTACGCCGGGACGCGACCGCGCCGGTGGCCGCGGACACCACTGCCGCCACCGGCGCCGGGTCGCGGCCCGCTAACGCATCAGTTCGTTGTACGCCTCTTCGCTGCTGTCCTTCAGGAACTGGCTGCAGCGCTCCGCCTCGTCCGTTTCCTTGATCGACTCCGCTGCGCGGGCCAGGGCCGCCAGGCATCGCAGGAAGCCGCGGTTGGGCTGGTGGCTCCAGGGGATGGGGCCGTGGCCCTTCCAGCCGGCGCGCCGGAGCTGGTCGAGGCCCCGGTGGTAACCGGTCCGCGCGTACGCGTACGACTCGACCACGCGGCCCGCCTCGAAGGCATCGTCGGCGAGCATCGCCCAGGCGAGCGAGAAGGTGGGGAAGTCGGCGACGACCTGCGCCGGGTCCGCCGACTGCTCTCCCAGCCGCCGGTACGGCTCCTCCTGGTCCGGCAGATAGGTCGGATCGGGGCCGCCCAGCAGGTTCTTTTGAGTGCTCATACGTGCAGTCTGCCACTCCTCGGCGATCACCCTCCGGCGCACGAACAGGCCCGGTACGATCGCACGTACTGACGAATTCACGGGGGAGAGACCTGTCTTGGGCAAGCGAGCCGCACCCCGCCGCGGCGGCAGCCGGAGCCGTGCACGCCGCGGTTCGTCCCGCCGCCGCCGTTCCGTCGCCCCGCTACTGACCCTCGGCGCGTGCCTGGCCGCCCTGTCCGTCGGCGGCGGCGCCGCCCTCGCGCACTGGCACGGCGAACGGTCCGCCGCCGTGGAGGCGAAGCCGGCCGAACCCGTCGAGGAGCCCACAGCCTCGCAGCCGAGGACGCCCGATGCCTCGCCCGAGGCCCCTGCCGAGCCGGCCCCGCCCCGTCCCTCCGCTCCCTCCCGTGTGACGCCGCCCGCCGCCTCCCCGTCCGCCGAGCCGTCCGCGTCCCCGTCGTCGTCCCCGTCGCCGAGTGCGTCGTCCGCGAGCGTGCCTGTCTCCGGCGCCGGGACCTTCGCCGTCGCGCGGTCCTCCGGTGCGCCGGCCGGCTCGGGCCTGCCGCGCCGCTACCAGGTGGAGGTCGAGGACGGCACGGGCGTCCAGGCGGAGCAGGCGGCCGCGGAGATCGAGAAGATACTCGCCCACCCGCGCGGCTGGGCGGCCCACGGCCACGGCCGATTCCAGCTGGTGTCGGAGAACGCCGACTTCGTGATCAGAATCGCCACGCCCACCACCGCGGACAAGCTCTGTCTCGAGCAGGGATTCGACACGGGCGGTGAGCTGAACTGCGAGACCGCCGACGGCGTCGTGGTCAATCTGCGGCGCTGGATGCTGGGCTCGCCGACGTTCGACGGGGCGCCCGCCGAGTACCGGCACCTGATCATCAACCATGAGGTCGGGCACGAGATCGGCAACCGGCAGCACATGGGCTGCCCCGGTGACGGGAAGCCCGCGCCGGTGATGATGCAGCAGATCAAGGGCCTGGACGGCTGTGTTTCCAATGCCTGGCCGTACGACGAGAAGGGGACCTATCTCACCGGACCACCGGTGTGAGTCTCTGCTTATGATGCCGGTGGGGACCGGGGCCCACACCGGACAGGAAGGGGCGGACCGCTACCCGGATGTCGAGGAGACAGCAATGTCACATGACTCCGCCCCGAATCTGGATTTCGCGGGCACCACGCCGTACGAGGACTACGTCCAGGCGGACGTGCTCACCCATCTCCAGCATCCGCGCTCGGACGACCCGGGCGAGATGGTCTTCCTGGTCACCACCCAGGTCATGGAGCTGTGGTTCACCGTCATCGTCCACGAGTGGGAGACCGCTGCCGCGGCGCTGCGTGAGGACCGGCTGCCGGTCGCCATGGAGGCGCTGAAGCGGTCGGGATGGGAGCTCGAGGCGCTGAACGCCTCCTGGAAGCCCCTCGCCCAGCTGACCCCCGCGCAGTTCAACGCCTACCGCGCCGCACTCGGCGAGGGATCGGGCTTCCAGTCGGCGATGTACCGCCGTATGGAGTTCCTGCTCGGTGAGAAGTCGGCGTCGATGCTGGTGCCGCACCGCGGCGCGCCGCGGGTGTACGCGGAGCTGGAGAAGGCGCTGCACGAGCCGAGCCTGTACGACGAGGTGCTGCGGCTGCTGGCACGCCGCGGTCTGGCCGTGCCGGACGAGGTGCTGCGGCGCGACCTGTCGCAGAAGTACGAGCCGTCGGAAGAGATCGAGAAGGTCTGGGCCGAGGTGTACGGCGGCGCGGACCAGGACACCGACCTGGTGCGGCTCGGTGAGGCACTGACGGACGTCGGCGAGCTGGTGTGGCGCTGGCGCAACGATCACCTGGTGGCGACCCGGCGGGCGATGGGCTCGAAGGTCGGCACGGGTGGCTCCGCCGGGGTTTCCTGGCTGGAGAAGCGTGCCGCCAAGAACGTGTTCCCCGAGCTGTGGACGGCGCGCAGCCATGTCTGAGTACCTGGCCCAGCGGGCCGCGGCGCTGGACGCCGCAGACGAACTGGCCGGTGCGCGCAAGCTGTTCGCGCTCGATGACGCTGTCTACCTTGACGGCAACTCCCTCGGCGCGCTGCCCGCGCACGTCCCGGACCGGGTCGCCGACGTGGTGCGGCGCCAGTGGGGCGAGCTGCGGATCCGCTCGTGGGACGAGAGCGGCTGGTGGACGGCGCCCGAGCGGATCGGCGACCGGATCGCCTCTCTCGTGGGGGCGGCGCCGGGGCAGATCGTGGTCGGCGACTCCACGAGCGTCAACGTCTTCAAGGCGGTTGTGGGCGCGGTGCGGCTGCAGGACGACCCGGCGTGTACGGATGTCCTGGTGGACGCCACCACCTTCCCGACCGACGGATACATAGCCGGGTCGGCGGCCCGGATGACCGGCAGGCGGATCGTCCCGGTGGACCCGGCGGACCTTGTGTCGGTGATCGGACCGAGCACCGCGGCGGTGCTGCTCAACCATGTGGACTACCGCTCCGGCCGGCTGCACGACCTGCCGGCCCTGACGGCGGCGATCCACGACGCGGGCGCGCTCGCGGTCTGGGACCTGTGCCACAGCGCGGGCGCGCTGCCGGTGGGCCTGGACGAGCACGGCGTGGACCTGGCGGTCGGCTGTACGTACAAGTACCTGAACGGCGGTCCGGGTTCGCCGGCGTACATCTATGTGGCCGAGCGCCATCAGGCCGCGTTCGACTCGCCGCTGCCGGGGTGGAACTCGCACACGGACCCGTTCGCGATGACCCCCGGCTTCGAGCCGGCGGACGGCGCGGTCCGGGGCCGGGTCGGCACCCCCGACATCCTCTCGATGCTGGCGCTCGAAGCGTCGCTGGACGTCTGGGACGGGGTCTCGGTCGACGCCGTGCGGGCCAAGAGCCTGGCGCTGACGGACTTCTTCCTGGAGTGCGTCGAGGCGTATGTCCCCCAGGGCCGGGTGACCTGCCTGACGCCGGGCAAGCACGCGGAGCGCGGCAGTCAGATCGCGCTGCGCTGCGAGGACGCGCCGCGGGTGATGCGGGAGTTGATCACCCGCGGCGTGATCGGCGACCTGCGCCGCCCTGATGTCCTGCGCTTCGGCTTCACGCCGCTGTACGTGGGCTTCGCGGACGTGGAGCGCGCGGCGCGCGTCCTGTCGGAGGTCTTGGCCGAGGCGTAGCGCCCATGGGGCGGGGGGCCCGCTGTCTGCGCGCGGCATGCATGTGCTCGCGGCAGTCAGCGGGTCCACCCGTCGGACGGTGGGTGCGTCGGCGCGGTGCGTCGCCAGGGGCGCAAGTCCATGGCCCCGCCGGCAGCGGGGAGTCGCCGCCTGCGCCCGGCGACGGGTGCCTGGGCGCCGGGCCGCAGTGGGCGGACGCCGTGCCGCCGACGGCGGCCCGTCGGGCCCGGCCACCGGTCGGTGCGTGAGGCCGTCACCGGCGAGCGGCAGTGTGCCGTCGGCCGGCGTGGTTCCGCGTCCGCGCGTCCTGCCGGAGGTCCCGGCCGAGGCGTGGCGCCCATGGGACGGGCAGCTCGCCGCCTGCGCGCTGCGCATGTTCAGCGGTCCACCGGTCGGACGGCGGTGCGCCGCACGCGCCGGTGGGCAGTACGCCCCCGGTGCCGGGCGCTGGTAGCTTCCCGCTGATCACGTCGTACATCCACACCGCGGGAAGTTGGAGCAGCCCATGCCGGACCCCGTCGCCCGTGACGCCGCCGAGGAAGAGTCGGCCTTCTCGCATCCCGCCGTCGCGCCGGACGTGTCCGTCGCGTACGGGGAGCACCCGGACCACGTCGTCGACTTCTACGCGCCCCGGGGCGGGGAGGACGGTGCCCCGCTGGTCGTCGTGATGCACGGCGGGGCGTGGCGGGCGCCGTACGACCGGCAGCATGTCACTCCGTTCGCGGACTACCTGGCCCGGCGCGGGCTCGCCGTCGCCAGTGTCGAGTACCGGCGAGGGCGGGAGATCCCGCAGCAGGGCGGCGCCGGGCCGGTCGCCGGGCGGTGGCCCGACACGTTCGACGATGTCGCCGTCGCCATGGACGCGCTGCCGGACCTGGTGCGCGAGGCGCTGCCGCAGGCCGATCCGCGGCGGATCGTCGTCACCGGGCACTCGGCCGGCGGGCACCTCGCGCTGTGGGCCGCCGCCCGCCATGTGCTGCCGGCGGGCTCCCGGTGGCGGCTGCCCGCGCCGCCCGCCCTGCGCGGCGTGGTCGCGCTGGCGCCGATCGCCGACTTCGCGCGGGCCGTCGAACTCGATGTGTGCGGCGGCGCCGTATCCCAACTCCTCGGTGGTGAGGACGAGTTCGAGGCTCGCAGCGCGCACGCAGACCCGGCCGTCCTGCTGCCCACCGGAATCGCGACTGTCATCGTCCAGGGCCGGGAGGACATCGTGGTGCCGGCCGGCGTGGCCGAGGCATTCGTCGACGCGGCGGCGAAGGCCGGCGAGACCGTCGGGCTGACCCTTCTCGAGGAGGTCGGGCACTTCCCGCTGATCGACCCGGCGGCCGACGCATGTGCCGTCGTGGCGGAGGAGATCGCCCAACTCGCTTGGTGAGCAAGGAAAAAGCTGGGGCTTGCGGACAGAAGCTGACCGCAAGCCCTTCTACCTTCTTCCCATGACGAATCTCGTGACCGGAGCAACCGGAACCGTTGGCCGCCAGGTAGTCGCGGAGCTGCTCCGCCGTGGACACGCTGTCCGTGCCCTGACCCGTGACCCCGCGAAGGCGGACTTCCCCGCCGGGGTCGAGGTCGTCCAGGGCGACCTCACCGAACCCGGGACGCTCGCCGCCGCGCTCGAGGGCGTCACGGGTCTGCATCTGATCACCTTCGGCGGGCCGTACTTCGCCCCGCTGGAGACCGGCCCGCGCATCCTGGAGCTGGCCCGTGAGGCCGGCGTACGCCGGATCACCGTGCTGCACGGCGGCGGCCCGAGCCTGCTGGAGGACGCGGTCCGGGCGAGCACTGTGGCCTGGACCGTGCTCATGCCCGTCGAGTTCATGGCCAACGCCCTCGAGTGGGCCGAGGACATCCGCGACACGGGCGAGGTGCGCGAACCGTTCGTCGACCGGCTCAGCGCCATGGTCCACGAGGCGGACATCGGCGCGGTCGCGGCGGTGGCCCTCACCGAGGACGGGCACGCGGGCCAGGAGTACGTGATCACCGGTCCGCAGGTGCTGACCCTGAAGGACAAGACCGAGGCGCTCGCGGCCGCCCGGGGCGGTGAGATCCGGCTCGTCGAGCTCAGCGAGGAGCAGGCGGTCGGGAAGTGGCGGGCCGGGGGCCTGCAGGAGGACGTGATCGGCTTCCTGCTGGAGGCGTACGGCAACACCCCGCTCGTCGGCCGCACCGTCGCCGGCACCGTCGAGAAGGTCACCGGACGGCCGGCGCGGACCTTCGCCGAGTGGGCCCAGGAGCACGCGGGCGCCTTCCGCGCCTGAGGCCGGGTCCGCGGGGAGTGTCCGGGTGTGAGACACCCCGGCAATCCCCGTACGACCTGCAGGTACGCGCGGTAGTACTCAGGACGGATGCCGCAGGATCCGTATCGCTGATGACGACCGGACCCGCGGTCGCCGCTTACCTTTCTCTACGTGACCGAGAAGACCCGCAGCCCTGAGTACCGCCTGGCCCAGGGAGCGCTCAGCGGCCTCCGCCAGGACCTCTTCCACAACGCCTTCGCCTACCGGCCGCTGCCGCCCCTGCGGCCGGACGGGCCGCTGGTCCGCCGGCTGCCCGGCAAACGGATACGCCGGGCCGCGGTGTGGCTGCCACACGCCGTGGTCCTCTTCCTGGCCTTCATCACGCTGATGCTCGCCTCCGCCTCCACGGGCACCGGGCTGGACTTCCTGGTCGTAGGTTTCGCCCCGGCGGTGGCCGTCGGCATGACGCTGGTCAGGCCCGTCGGAGCCTGGTGGGTGTCGATGGCGCCCACGCCGTTCGTGGCGGTACTGGGCAGCTGGGGCGACTGGCCGTGGGCGCCCTCGGGCTTCCTGGGGCACCTCACCGTGATGACCGTGGTCGCGCTGCGGACCCGGCCGCGCACGGCGGCCTGGATGTGGGTGATCACCGCTGCGTACTCGGTGTTCGCCGATACGGCGATCTCCCGCGGATACGGCTCCAACGCCCCGGGGATGCTCTTCACCTCCGCCTTCGTCCTGCTGATCGTGAGCATGTTCCTCACCCGCCGCGAGGCGCGGCAGGAGGTCGCGGCCGAGAAGACCGTCACGGCCGTCGAGCGCGACCGCCGCACGCTGCTGGAGGAGCGCACCACCATCGCCCGTGAGCTGCACGACGTGGTCGCGCACCACATGTCGGTCGTCGCGATCCAGGCCGAGGCCGCCCCGTACCGGGTGGAGAACCCCCCGGAGGAGCTGGAGAAGGCGTTCGCCACGATTCGCGAGAACGCGGTGGCTGCGCTGACCGAGCTGCGCCGCATCCTCGGTGTCGTACGGGCGGAGGACTACGAGGCGCCGGACGCCCCGCAGCCGGTCCTCGCCGATCTCGACAACCTGCTGGGCAATGTCCGGGAGGCGGGCCTGGAGACGGAGAAGACGATCACGGGCGCCGTGCGCGCGCTGCCGCAGGGCGTCGAGCTGTCGGCGTACCGGATCATCCAGGAGGCGCTGAGCAACGCGCTGCGGCACGCACCCGGCGCGACGGCGAAGGTCGAGATCTCGTACGTGCTCGGCGGTCTGGGCCTGCGGATCGTGAACACCGAGCCGCAGGGCCTGGTCAAGCCCTCCCCGGGGGCCGGCCACGGCATCACGGGCATGCGGGAGCGGGTGTCCATGCTGAGCGGCGAGATGACCGCCGAGCCCACCGAGGAGGGCGGTTACGAGGTCACCGCCTTCATCCCCGTCGCCCAGACCGTCGCCGAGGAGGCGTCATGACCATCCGTGTCCTTATCGTCGACGACCAGATGATGGTCCGCGAGGGCTTCTCCGTCCTGCTGAACGCGATGCCCGACATCGAGGTCATCGGAGAGGCGGTGAACGGACGCGAGGCTGTCACCAAGACCGCGGAGCTCGCGCCGGACGTGGTGCTGATGGACATCCGGATGCCGGAGCTGAACGGCATCGAGGCCACCCGGGAGATCCTCGCCGCGCCCGGCGAATCGAAGGTGCTGGTGCTCACCACCTTCGACCTCGACGAGTACGTGTACCAGGCGCTGCGCGCCGGGGCGTCCGGCTTCCTGCTGAAGGACGCGTCCGCCCGGCAGCTCGCGGACGGGGTGCGGGTGGTGGCGGCGGGCGAGGCACTGCTCGCCCCGACGGTCACGCGCCGGCTGATCACCGAGTTCTCGAAGCTCTCCGAGACCCCGCGCCCGGCGGCCCTGACCCAGGTCGGCGATCTGACCGAGCGTGAGACGGAGGTCCTGGTCCTGATCGCCCAGGGTCTGTCGAACGCGGAGATCGCCTCGCATCTGGTGGTCGCCGAGTCGACGATCAAGACGCATGTGAGCCGGGTCCTGGTGAAACTGGGCCTGCGGGACAGGACGCAGGCGGCTGTGTTCGCGTACGAGGCGAGGCTGGTCACGCCGGGCTGACGTGCGGGGGCCCCGAGGCGCTAGCGTCGGGGCATGGCAGAGACGTTCGATCCCTGGTCGCCCTCCTTCGTCGCCGACCCCTACCCCGCCTACGCCGAACTGCGCGCCCGCGGCCGGGTGCACTGGTTCGAACCGACGCGGCAGTGGCTGGTTCCGCGCCACGCGGACGTCTCCGCGCTGCTGCGGGACCGGCGGCTCGGCCGCACGTATCTGCACCGCTTCACGCACGAGGAGTTCGGGCGTACGCCGCCGCCCGCGGCGCACGAGCCGTTCCACACGCTCAACGATCACGGGATGCTGGACCTGGAGCCCCCGGACCACACCCGTATCCGGCGCCTGGTCTCGAAGGCGTTCACGCCGCGCACGGTCGAGCGGCTGCGCCCGTATGTCCACTCGCTCGCCTCCGAGCTGGTGAGCGCGCTGGTCGCGGAGGGCGGCGGCGACCTGCTGACCGCGGTCGCCGAGCCACTGCCGGTCGCCGTCATCGCGGAGATGCTCGGAATCCCGGAGTCCGACCGCGGGCAGCTGCGGCCCTGGTCGGCGGACATCTGCGGAATGTACGAGCTGAACCCCTCGCAGGAGACGGCGTCAGCGGCCGTCCGGGCGTCCGTCGAATTCTCCTCCTACCTGCGGGAGTTGATAGCGGCCCGCCGCAAGGATCCGGGTGAGGACCTGATCTCGGGTCTGATCGCCGCGTATGACGCGGGTGACCGGCTCAGCGAGCAGGAGATGATCTCGACCTGTGTCCTCCTCCTGAACGCGGGCCACGAGGCGACGGTGAACACCACGGTCAACGGCTGGTGGGCGCTGTTCCGCCACCCGGACCAGCTTGCGGCCCTGCGCGCCGACCGCTCGCTGTTGTCCACAGCTGTGGAGGAGCTGATGCGCTACGACACCCCGCTCCAGCTCTTCGAGCGCTGGGTCCTCGACGACGTGGAGATCGACGGCACCACGATCCCGCGCGGCTCCGAGGTCGCCCTCCTCTTCGGTTCGGCCAATCGTGACGCGGACGTCTTCGCCCACCCCGACACCCTCGACCTGTCCCGCGAGGACAACCCTCATATCTCCTTCAGCGCGGGCATCCACTACTGCATCGGCGCTCCCCTCGCCCGCATCGAACTCGCGTCGTCCCTGGCGGCGCTGCTGGACCAGGCCCCGGCCCTGCGCCTCGCGGCGGAGCCCGAGCGCAGTGCGAACTTCGTGATCCGCGGTCTGAAGCAGCTGCTCGTCGAGGTCTGAGCCCGGCGGGATCCGGCCTGATCCCGCGACAGGGCCGTAGTCCACCCCGGTCATGGTCTCCGGCCGTTCGTGGGACTCGAGGGCTGCCCCGGTTGCGCTGTCGACCACCTTGGGCACCCATGCTCGCGCCGGGCCCGACCCGGAGGAGCAACAGCGACGGCGGAGCCGTACCGCTCCGCCCCGCGCGGACAGGAGACACAGCATGCTCAAGATGGCAGCGACTCGGACGGTGTGGCGCCGGTGGGTGCCGGCCGTGACCGTGGCGGTCGCAGTGGGATCGGCCGGAGTGGTCGCGGCCACGCCGGCCGCGGCCCAGACCCTCGTGAACTGCACCAGCCAGAACCTGCAGACCGCCATCGACAACGCCGCTCCCGGGGCGACACTCATGATCCGTGGAACCTGCTACGGCAACTTCAGGGTCGGCAAGAGCCTCAGCCTGGTCGGGGTCGGCGGGGCGGTACTCGACGGCAACCACGAGGGCACTGTCCTGACCGTCCGCGGCAGCCGGAACGTCCAGGTGGACGTCGCCCGCCTGGGCATCGCCCACGGCTTCGACGTCGACGGAGGAGGCCTGCTGAACGTCGGCGCCACGGTGACGCTGAGCAACTCCACGGTGCGCGACAACACCGCCACCCGGTTCGGCGGCGGCATCGCCAGCAGCGGCAAGCTGATGCTGATCAACTCCAAGGTGCAGGCCAACACCGCACGGGCGGGCGGCGGCATCGCCAACGCCGGCTCATTGGAGCTGAGCCTGTCCAAGCTGCGCGGCAACACCGGCCTGCGGGCCGGCGGCGGGCTGCTGAACCTCGCCGGCGGCACGGCGCGGCTGAGCGCCTCGACGGTGATGCTGAACAGCGCGCAGGCCGGCATGAGCGGCGGGATCCACAACGTCGGCGGGCCCGTGGTCATGGTCCACTCCGTGGTCACCGGCAACTCGCCGAACAACTGCAGCTCGGTCATCCCGGGCTGCCGGGGCTGACGCGACGAAGCCCGGCGCCGGGCGGACGGCCCGTCAGGTCGTCCGCCCGGCGTCGCGCGTCCGGGGGGACACGGTCAGGTGGTCATGTCCCGGCGCCGCAGGCCCACCAGGCCCGCCACCACCAGCACCACCGCGAGCGCCGTCAGCGTCAGTACGGGGGTCCACGCCATCTCCGGGCCCGGAAGCTTCGGCAGATGGGCGAAGGGGGACAGGTTCAGCACGGACTGCGGCAGGTTCAGCGCCGGTCCGATCCAGCCCAGTGCCAGCGACAGGCCCGCCCCGCCCCACGCCGCCACCGCCGCCTTCGGGAACGCCCCGTACAGCAGGACCGCGAGTCCGCCCAGCGTCCACACCGCAGGCAGCTGCACCAGGCAGGCGCCCAGGATCGGGCCGAGGTCCTGGCCGTACGCGAGCGACAGGCCGAGCCCGGCGACCGTCATGATCAGCACGGCGCCGCCGAAGGCGATGAGCAGATGCCCCGACGCCCAGCGCAGCCGCCCGACCGCGCCCGCGAGGACGGGCTCCGCGCGCTGCGAGGTCTCCTCGCTGTGCAGTCGCAGTACGGAGGCGACGACATACAGCGCGGCGATCATGCCGAACATCCCGGCCATCGTGGCGAGGAAGGCGTCGGTCAGTGCCGACTGTCCGCCCATGCGCTCGAAGATCTCCCTGGCCCGCTCGTTGTCGCCGACCAGGTCCGCCGCGCCCTCGACCATGCCGCCGAAGACGACTCCCGCGAGCAGGAAGCCCAGCGTCCAGCCGAGCACGCTGCCGCGCTGCAGCCGCCGGGCCAGCGCGCCCGCGCCGGCGAGCTTCCCCTCGGCCGGGCCGGGCCTGGCGGGCAGGAAGCTCATGCCCATGTCGCGCCGCCCCGTGAGCTCGTACGCGATCACCGCCTGGACCGTCACGGCGGCGGCGACCAGCAGCAGCACCCACCAGCGTTCGGCGGCGAACGCGCGGACGTTCTCGGCCCAGCCGACGGGCGAGAGCCATGTCAGCACCGACGAGCCTCCTCCCAGGCCTCCGGCCCGGGAGGTGCCCCCCGCGTCACCCGCCGCCCGCAGGACGAACGCGAACCCGAGGACCGCCGCCGTCACGCCCTTCGCGAGCCGCGCGCTCTCGGTGATCTGTGCGACGCTCGCGGCCATGGTCGCGAAGACCATGCCCGTACCGCCGACGGCGAGCCCGAGCGCGAGCGCACCGCCCGCGCCCTGGCCGGCCAGACCGGCCGTGATCACGAGTGCGACCGCGGCGTTGGCGACGAGCGCGGTGAGCAGTGCGGCGGTCAGTGGCGCGCGCCGTCCCACCACGGCCGAGGACAACAGCTCCTGACGGCCCGTCTCCTCTTCCTCCCGGGTGTGCCGGACGACGACGACCAGGCTCATCACGGCCGCGAGGACCGCGGCGAAGGCGCCGAACCGCCAGGCGACCAGTCCGCCGACCGAGTCGCCGAACACCGGCCCGTACAGGGAGCGCATCGAGCTGTTGGCGGACATCGAGCGGGCGACATCGGCCCGCTCGGCCTGCGTCGCGTACAGGGTCTCCAGCGAGCCGACGCCGCTGACGACCATGCCGCCGATGACCAGGACCCAGACGGGCATCATGATGCGGTCACGGCGCAGGGCGAGCCTCAGCAGCGTGCCCGTTCCCGCCAGTTGGCGGCTGCGGCGGGCGACCGCGGTGATCCGGGGCGCGTCGGCGACGGCGGTCATCGCGACATCGCCTCTTCAGGTGCGTAGTGGCGGAGGAAGAGCTCCTCCAGGGTGGGCGGCGTGCTGGTGAGGGACCGGACGCCCGACCCGGTGAGCGAGCGCAGGACGGCGTCGAGCTTGTCGGTGTCGACCTGGAGCCTTACGCGGTGGCCCTGCACGTCGACGTCGTGCACACCGGGCAGCTGGGCAAGTCCATCGGGCGGGGAGGCCAGTTCGGCACTCACGCTCGTACGCGTCAGATGACGCAGCTCGGCGAGCGAGCCGGACTCGACGGTCCGTCCCTTGCGGATGATGCTGACCCGGTCGCAGAGCGCCTCGACCTCGCTCAGCACATGGCTGGACAGCAGGACGGTCCGGCCGCGGCTGCGCTCCTCGGTCACGCAGTCCTGGAAGACCTCCTCCATCAGCGGGTCGAGGCCGGAAGTCGGCTCGTCCAGGATCAGCAGGTCCACGTCCGAGGAGAAGGCGGCGACGAGGGCGACCTTCTGGCGGTTGCCCTTGGAGTACGTACGCCCCTTCTTGGTGGGGTCGAGCTCGAACCGCTCGATCAGCTCCGCGCGCCGGGCCTTGTCGAGGCCCCCGCGCAGGCGCCCGTACAGGTCGATGACCTCGCCGCCCGAGAGGTTGCGCCACAGGGTGACATCGCCCGGGACGTATGCGATCCGGCGGTGCAGGTCGACGGCGTCGTGCCAGGGGTCCTTGCCGAGCACCTGCGCCGCTCCCGAGTCGGCACGCAGCAGGCCGAGCAGGACCCGGATGGTGGTGGACTTCCCGGCGCCGTTGGGGCCGAGGAAGCCGTGGACCTCGCCGGCCTCGACGGCGAGGTCCAGACCGTCCAGCGCGTGCGTGCGCCCGAACGACTTGTGCAGCCCGGAGACGCTGATTGCCTTCGTCATGTTTCAGAACGTACGCTGTTTTCACAAAATTGTGAAGTTAAGGAATCATATAAACTCGACCCCGGTCGTGAACAGGGGAGATGATCCGACAGTGACTGAACAGACCGCAGCGATGCCGGACGAAAGCGTGGTCTCCGCCTTCGTCGAGCGCTTCGCCGCTCAGCTGGTCGAGGCAGGCATGACCAGGATGCCGTCCCGGGTCTTCGCGGCCATCCTGGCGTCCGACGCCGGGGTCATGACCTCGGCCGAACTCGGCGCACAGCTGAAGGTCAGCCCGGCCGCGGTCTCCGGGGCGATCCGCTATCTCTCCCAGGTCGGCATGGTCACGCGGGAACGTGAGCCGGGCTCACGGCGCGACCGCTACCGCGTCCACAGCAACCAGTGGTACGAGGCCCTCACCAATCGCGACCAGGTCCTCAAGCGCTGGGAGGCGACCTTCCGGGAGGGGATGGCCCGGCTCGGCCCCCGGACGGCGGCGGGCCGCAGGCTCGGCGAGACGCTGGAGTTCTTCGAGTTCATCGAGAAGGAGCTCGCCCAGATGATGGAGCGCTGGCGGGAGCACCGCGAGCGCATCTACGGCGCGGGCTGACGCGTCCAGGCGGCTGCGGCGCAGGCCGCGGGTCCGCAGGTCCGCAACGGCCCCATGCAGCGCGTCGGGGGCCTCGTCGCGGGGGCTGCGGGTGGCGTGACCGCCGGTGCGGCCTGACCCGGGGTCGGCGACGGCCCCTGGGTCCGCAGGACAGCAACGGCCCCAAGGGCGTGCACGACGACGGCCGCGGGTCGGTGGGAAGCGCGGCCCCGTGACCGGGCTCGGCAACGGCCGCAGGGAGTACGGCCCCACGGCCGGGGACGCCACCGGCCCCGGGCGCCCCGCGCCCTCACGCCGCCGGCAGCGTCAGCCCCCACGCCCCCTGCCGCATCGTCCAGGTCCGGGTCCGGACCGGACCCGTGATCAGGGCGTCCGCGCGGTAGCGGAAGTCCGCGCCGGAGACCGTGACCGTCAGGGCCCGGGCGCGCAGCGGTACGGACCCGGCGTCGTGCTGGACGGTCACCTCGGCCCGGCCGCCGGCCGTCCGGACCGTCACGCCCTCCACCGGCTGGTCCAGATCGGTCAGCAGCACCCCGTCGGCCTCCACGCGCAGCCGGTGCCGACGGGGAGGGGGCGCGGGCGGGGCGGGCCGGACCAGGGTGCGGACCAGCGAGCGGCAGGTGGTCCACACCGACGCGCCGTGCCCGTCGGCGGCGTCCCGCGCCGGATCCCGCACCGCGGGAATGGTGAGATCGCCCAGCACCACGCCGTCGCTCTCGTCGACCAGCAGATCCAGCCGCCGTACGGCCCCGTCCAGCACCGCCCTCGCCGCCGCGACAGCGCCTGCGGGCACGCCCAGCGAGTGCGCGAGCTGCACGGACGCGCCCACCGGGATCAGTGCCAGCGCGTCGTCGCCGAGGCGGCGGTCCCGGTGAAGCAGGGTCACGGCCCGCAGCAGCGCCCGGTCGTCACCCACCACGACAGGCCGGCGCGGCCCCCTGCGGGCGAGTGCCCGGGCGAACTCTTCGTGGCTCTGGGGGAGACAAATTTTCGCCTCCGACCCGCCGCACAGCACATCCTTCGCAATTCGCACGGACTCGCCGTCAGTTCGGCGGGCGACCGGGTCGATGACCACCAGCAGCTGGTCGTGATCCGACACCTCGGTCCTTCCTCGGGTAGCATCTTTGTGCAAGAGCCCCTTGCGCTATTGCGCCAGGGGCTTCGTCTATTCCGGGGCAACCGGTCCGAAGACTCAGGCACGGCTCAGGCCCCCTGACCTTGGTCTTGCCCCGCCCGGAAGGGGTGTACGCCTGTGCCCGCACTTGTGCTGCTCGGTGCTCAGTGGGGTGACGAAGGCAAGGGAAAGGCCACCGACCTCCTCGGTGGATCCGTTGATTATGTGGTGCGCTATCAGGGTGGCAACAACGCCGGCCACACGGTTGTCGTCGGTGACCAGAAGTATGCGCTGCATCTCCTCCCTTCCGGAATCCTCTCGCCGGGGTGCACCCCGGTCATCGGCAACGGTGTCGTCGTGGATCCGGCGGTTCTGCTCTCCGAGCTGAGCGGGCTGAACGACCGCGGTGTCGACACGTCCAAGCTCCTGATCAGCGGAAACGCCCATCTGATCACCCCGTACAACGTCACTCTCGACAAGGTGACGGAACGGTTCCTTGGTAAGCGCAAGATCGGCACGACCGGCCGTGGCATCGGACCGACCTACGCGGACAAGATCAACCGCGTCGGCATCCGCGTCCAGGACCTGTACGACGAGTCGATCCTGACCCAGAAGGTCGAGGCGGCGCTGGAGGCGAAGAACCAGCTCCTCGCCAAGGTCTTCAACCGCCGGGCGATCGAGGCGGACAAGATCGTCGAGGAGATGCTCCAGTACGCGGAGCAGATCAAGCCGTACGTCGCCGACACCACGCTGATCCTGAACAACGCCATCGACGAGGGCAAGGTCGTCCTCTTCGAGGGTGGCCAGGGCACGCTGCTCGACGTCGACCACGGCACCTATCCCTTCGTCACCTCCTCCAACCCGACCGCGGGCGGCGCCTGCACGGGCGCGGGCGTGGGACCGACGAAGATCAGCCGGGTCATCGGCATCCTCAAGGCGTACACGACCCGCGTCGGCGCGGGCCCGTTCCCGACCGAGCTGTTCGACGAGGACGGCGAGGCGCTGCGCCGCATCGGCCACGAGCGCGGTGTCACCACCGGCCGCGACCGCCGCTGCGGCTGGTTCGACGCGGTCATCGCGCGCTACGCGACCCGGGTCAACGGCCTGACCGACTTCTTCCTCACCAAGCTGGACGTGCTGACCGGCTGGGAGCAGATCCCGGTCTGCGTCGCGTACGAGATCGACGGCAAGCGGGTCGAGGAACTTCCGTACTCCCAGACCGACTTCCACCACGCGAAGCCGATCTACGAGTACCTGCCGGGCTGGTCCGAGGACATCACCAAGGCGAAGACCTTCGACGACCTGCCGAAGAACGCGCAGGACTACGTGAAGGCGCTGGAGGAGATGTCGGGCGCCCCGATCTCGGCGATCGGCGTCGGCCCCGGCCGGACCGAGACGATCGAGATCAACTCGTTCCTGTAGTACGGCTGGTACGGCTCACCGGCAGGGGCGCCCCGGATGGTGCGGGGCGCCCCTGCCGTCTGCCCTCAAGCGAGGCGGGTGCCGCGGCCGGTCTGTTCGGGTCCTGCCCGGAGGAATCCGGTCAGGGGTGCTCGAAGGCCTGGAGTACGCCGCCGACGGCGAAGCACAGGGCTCCGGTGAGCGTTCCCCAGTCGGCCACCGCCGCACTCACCAGGTTGCCGGTGCCCGGCACGGTGAAGTCCGCCAGCGCCGCCACCATGAAGAGCGCGGATCCCAGCTGGTTGACCGCGACGATCCACCAGCCGAGGTCGTGCACGCGCAGGCTCGCCAGCCCATGGCTCACCTCGGCCAGGGCCAGCTGCCCGGAGATCAGGAACAGCACGCAGCCGATGACGTCGGGTGCCCAGACCAGCCGGTTGGTCTGCCGGGAGGTCAGCCCTTCCAGGAACGAGTCGAGCAGGTTGATGCCGAACACGAGCGTCCCGGCGAACAGCAGGAACGTGCCGAGCCAGTCGATCCGCATCGGTTCGTAGCTCCACCACCGCCACGGGACGGGCTCCAGTGTGTCGGAACCGCTGCGCCGGCGAGGAGCGTTGACGGACTGGAGCAGGGAGGCGTAGCCGCCGGTGTTGAAGAACAGTCCTCCCGCGAAGTAGATCGACACGCCTGCCGTCGGGCTGCTCGACGTGAGTGCGTACGCGGCGCCGAGCGCGAACAGCGAGCCGCCGAGCGTGAACGCCACGGCGGCTATGGTGTTGAGCCTGCCCAGTCGTTTCAGGGACTGAGTGTCCGCCGGATGCCGTACGGCTTTCGCGTCCTCGCCGGCCCGTACGGTGAGCGCACCGAGTTTGCGCACCGCGCGCGACTCCCAGATCGCGATGTCACCCTCGGCGTTGCGCCAGGTCAGCTTGGTGGTGAACGGCCCTGCGCCTTCGGCGAGCTCCTCGGTGCGACCCACGCGCGCCAGCGTAGAGCGCTCCGGGCGGCAGATGAGGGAGGACCTGCTCGGGGCCGTGTCACCGGCGCCTCGTAGGCTCCCGCCCATGAGCGACGGGGAATCCGGCAGACGGGTCATCGACGGGCGCTTCGAGCTGGAGGCGCGGCTCGGCGGCGGCGGTATGGGCATGGTGTGGCGAGCACGCGATCTGGTGCTGGACCGGGCCGTGGCCCTCAAGGAGGTGCGGCCGCCCGATCCCGGGCTCGCCGAGTACGACCCGGAGGCCGCGGCGATGCTGCGGGCCCGCGTGCTGCGGGAGGCGCGGGCGCTCGCCCGGGTCGACCACCCCAACGTCGTGACCATCCACCACGTGGTGGACGGCGGCGAGTACACCTACCCGTGGCTCGTCATGGAGCTGGTGACCGGCGGATCGCTCCAGGACCGGCTGGACAAGGGGCCGATGGCGCCCGCCGAGGCCGCCAGGGTCGGGCGGGACGTGCTGGCCGCGCTGCGGGCCGCGCACGACGTCGGCATCCAGCACCGTGACGTGAAGCCCGCCAACGTCCTGATGCGCCCCGACGGGCGCCCCGTCCTCACCGACTTCGGTATCGCCGCGATCCGGGAGTCGACCGCACTGACCGCGACCGGGTCGATCATCGGTACGCCCGACTACATGGCCCCCGAGCGCATCTCCGGCCACGACGGCGGGCCTGACGCGGACGTGTGGTCGCTGGCGATGATGCTGTACGTCGCGGTCGAAGGGCACCATCCGCTGCGCAGGGGGACGACCCTGGCGACCCTGGCCGCCGTCCTCAGCGAGGAGCTTCCCCCGCCCCGCCAGGCGGGGCCCCTCGCCGGGGTCCTGGCCGCCGTGCTCACCAAGGACCCGGCCGCGCGGCCGGACCCGGAGACGGTCGACCGGATGCTCGCGGATGCGGCACAGGGCAGGGACAGCGCCCCGGGCCCCGCCGGCGCCACCACGTCGTACCGGCTGACGCCCCCTCCCGGACCGGCGACCGCGCCGTCCGCACCGGCCGGGTTCGGCCCGCCGACGGGCTTCGGGCCGCCGATGGGCTTCGGTCCGGCGACTCCGCACGATGCCGTGCCGGGCCCTATAGGGTCGCCGACCCCCTACCCGGCAGGCCCCACCCGGCAGACGCCGCCGTCCGGACCTGCGCGGCGCCGCATCGCGATCGCGTCGTCGGTGGTCGGGACCGTGCTCGCCGGCGTCCTGGTGTGGACCCTGCTGCCGGACGGCGGTGAGAAGGACCGCGACACCGCGTCGAACGCGCCGAGCTCGTCGTCGTCGACCGGGACGAAGGATCCGACGCAGAAGGCGCCCACGGCCACCCGGTCGGCGTCGGCACCGGCGTCGCAGGCCGACGCGAAGACCGATCTGCAGACCCCGGACGGCATCCGGACGGCGGTGAAGGAGATCAAGGCGGCGACGGGCACGAACCGCGCGTGTGCGTTCACCGTCTACGAGGACTACGTGTCCGCGGAGATCATGGTCAAGGGCAGCGACAAGAAGTACGACAGCTACACCTACCGCCCGGGCCAGGGTGTGGAGAAGGGCATCATCAGCAGCTCGATCATCGGCGGCGATCGCCCGTTCAGCCTGGACGACTTCGACTGGGACGTCGTCCCCGCCCTGCTGAAGCGGGCCGACAAGGACCTGAACGTGAAGAAGCCGACCATGCGCTACATCCTGGTCAATCCCGCCGACGACACCTTCGGTGATCCGCTGAACCTGGCCGTCTATCTCACCGACGACTACGTCACCGGCTACCTGCAGGCAGACCTCAAGGGCAAGGTGACCCAGGTCATGCCGGCCGAGAACTGACCGGCCCGTCGGCTACGCCTGGGCGGCGTGACCGACGAAGACGGCCCAGGCCTCGGGGGCCACGGTGAAGACCGGGCCGTCGGGGACCTTGGAGTCCCGGATGTGGATGGTGTGGGGGCAGGCGGCGACCTCGATGCACTCGCCGCCGCTGGCGTCGCTGTACGAGGACGCGCGCCAGTCGAAGGCAACCTCGATGCAGTCGCCGCCACTGGGGTTGCTGTAGCTCGACTTGAACCACCGGAGGGTGCTGGTCATTGCTGGTCTCCTGCCAACCGCTCGATGAGGCCCAGCGATTCACGAGGACCCAGGGCCTGTGCCCGGATCTTCGCATACCGCTGTGCATAGGTGCTCACCTTTCCCGGGTCGTTGATCAGCAGGCACTCCTCCTGCGGTTCCAGGTAGACCAGGTGGTCGTGCTCCGGCGTCTCGATCAAATTCATCTCGCCATATGCGCCCGCGTACTCACCGCTCAAGCCCGCATCCAACGGCAGCACCTGCAACGTCACGTTACGCCGCCTCCCGCACTCCGCCAGATACCGCATCTGGCCACGCATGATCTCCTCGCTCCCGATCGTCCGGCGCAGCACCGACTCCTCCAGCACCACC
The DNA here is from genome assembly GCF_040613775.1 of Streptomyces sp. NPDC006208. Taxonomy (NCBI): domain Bacteria; kingdom Bacillati; phylum Actinomycetota; class Actinomycetes; order Kitasatosporales; family Streptomycetaceae; genus Streptomyces; species Streptomyces sp. NPDC006208. Next base: position 43,098 of record NZ_JBEXSW010000037.1, read on the forward strand.
TCGATCAGCGCCACCGGCTCCCGCTCGAACAGCGCCCGGCGCGCCATCCGCGCCTCCACCAGCTCCTCCACCCGGTGCTCGGGCAACGGAGGGTAGCCACCGCCGATCAGCGCCCGCGCGTACTCCTCCGTCTGGAAGAGGCCGTGCACGACCAGCGTGGCGTACAAGTGCAGCCCCAGCGCCTTCTGTTCCAGCAGCGCGTAGTTCTTGAACTGGGCCGGGTACTTGTCCAGCCGTACGTACTCCCGCGCCTGCTCGAACAGGCCAAGCCCGTCCCCGAGGGCCGCCTCCAGCTGCACCAGCATCGCGTCGCTCGCCGGCTGCGCACACGTCTCCATCGCGCTCACCGCCGACGCCGTGAAGCCGATCCGGTCGCCTAACTGCTCTTGTGTCCAGCCCTTCCTGGCCCGCATCCGGCGTGCCATGTCGGCCACCAGCCGCGTCGTCGGACCCGCCGACTCCTTGTTCTCGGAACGCGCCATTTCCGATCACCTCCCGACTCGACCGGACTCAACCGATCACAACCCGTCCCTGCCGAACTCGACCCGGAACTAATGGCGTTGCCGCAGGTCAACCCCTGTGTGACGGCACGCCGTGCGCCATGGAAAACGCTAAGGGGGGATCGCCAGACTGGACGGGTGGATACACAAAGTCGCGAGGCGAACCTCGACTGGATTCCTGATTCCGGATTCCGACTCCGAAAGGCCGGAGTGCAATTCGACGCCGTGAGGGTCACGGGTGACGACGGCCATCGACTCGTCGACCTGATGGACCACATGACCGGCGGCGAGCCCGGCCCGGTCGTCGTCGATGTGAGCGGCCGCCGCTGTGCGTACTTCCTGCTCCCGCCGGGCAGCACCACCCGCCGTTCCTGGCCGCGCGGTGCGCTCTGCTACAACTTGGCCAACGGGTGCGAGAGTTACGTGCCGGTCCCGGCGCTTGCCGGGCGCACCTGGCCGCTGCTGTGGCGCTTCCCACCCGTCATGGCCGACCGCTTCGTCCATCCGGTCCTGCTGCGCAGCGCCGTGATCACGCTGCTCGGCTGAGTCCCCTGGACGCGGTGGTCACTGGCGGTAGTACTCCCCGGGTTCGCCGTCCGCGCTCATCCCGTACACGAGCAGCCGCTCCTTGCCCTCGAAGCGGTCGACGCGCAGATACTGCGATGTCGGACTGTCCACGCACTCGGAGTCCGAGGCCGCCTCGTCCGGGGTGGAGGGCCCCGCGACGAGGTAGGTGCCGACGCCCGCCAGCACGGCCGTGCCCGCACAGTGGAACGAGCCGCCGGTCGGTTCTCCGGTCTCCTCGTCCGTCCGCGGGTTCGTGTTGTCGAACCGTACGAGCGGCGCGCCGACAGGGCCCTGCGTGATCGTCACGCGGCGGTCGAACAGCTCGGCCTGCCCGGGTCCCCATTCGGGACCCGACTCGTCCTCCTGCCACACGCCGACGAACCTCGCCGGCACGACATCGGGACCGCTCTTCGACTTGCGGAAGGTCGACGTCACCGTTCCGGACCGCCACTCCAGCACGTCGGGGGAGCGGACCGTGAGCGTCTGGTGCGCGGCCGGGGTGCACTGCTTCTCGGGCACGCTCACCGTGACGTCGCTCTCGCCGAAGACGATCCGGTCGCTGTCCGCGGAGACGAGCACGGACCGGCCCATGCACAGGCGTTCGCCGGTGACCATCACGTACACCGCGGCCTTCTCACCGGCCTTGCCCTGCGTGATCTCGATGCGTCCGGTCGCGTACGGCGCCTGGGCGGTGCCCTCGAGCACCCCTTCCCACGCGCCGAGGAACGACCCGGGCACGATCCCGGCCGCTGCGGTGGACGCCTTGGCCGAACCGCTGCCACCGGAGGAGGACGGGGTACGCGCCGCGTTGTTGCTGCCGTCGTCGCGCTTGGCGCCGTCCGGCCAGAGTGCGGCCGCGGCAACGCCTCCCGCGGCGAGTACGGCCATCGCCACGGCCGAGGCCACCACTGCCGTACGCCGTCGGCGGCGCGGAGCCGGTGCGCCGGGTTCATCGGCCGGCGTGGGGTCGTCCCGGCCCGGTACGGGCGTGTCCGCGTCCAGCAGCTGTGCCGCGCTGCGACCGAGCCCGGCCAGCACCCCCGCGGGCAGCCAGGTGTCCCCGGTCCCCGGGTCCGTCGCGGCGAGCACGGAGGCGGACGGGCGGCGCTGCGGGTCCTTGTCGAGGCAGGCCCGGACGAGCGGGCCGAGCTCGGGCGGCAGGCCGGTGAGGTCCGGCTCGTCGTGCGCGATACGGAACATCATGGCGTGCGCGCCGCTGTCCACGGACCCGAACGGAGCCGTCCCGGTCGCCGCGTACGCCAGCACCGCGCCCAGGCAGAAGATGTCCGACGCGGGCGTCACCCTCTCGCCCCGCACCTGCTCGGGCGACATGAAACCGGGCGATCCGACGACCGCGCCCGTGCCGGTCAGCCCACCGTCGGTGACGGTGTCCACGGCGCGTGCGATGCCGAAGTCGATGATCCGCGGCCCGTCCACGGTGAGCAGGATGTTGGACGGTTTGAGGTCCCGGTGGACCAGGCCCGCGGAGTGGATGTGCGTGAGTGCGTCGGCGAGCCGGTGCGCGAGCGCCTGCACGGTGACGGGCGGCAGCGGCCCGAACTCCTCGCCGACCACGGTCCGCAGCGACGGCCCCGGCACATAGGTGATGGCCACCCAGGGGGCATCGGCCGAGGTGTCGGACGCGATCACGGGAGCGGTCCCGGCCCCGCCGACCCGCTCCAAGGAGGCCACCTCGCGCGCGAACCGGCGCCGGAACTCGTCCTGTTCGGCGAGCTGTGCGTGTACGAGTTTCACCGCGACGGTACGCCCGCCCTCGGACCGTGCGAGATACACCCGGCCCATGCCGCCTGAGCCGAGCCGGCCGATGAGGCGGAACGGGCCGATGCGGGAAGGGTCTTCGGGAGTAAGCGCATCCACTCGGTGATCCTCGCACGATCCCCTTGTCGTGTGCGCGACGTTGAGGGCCGGGGCCGTGATCGTGTCCGGGCCGTCCGGTGAGTCCGGTAGGAGCGGACTCCGGACCCTCGCGCGGGATCCTCGCTTCCGGGTGAACACGGCGGCCCGGCGGCACGTATAGACGTAGGACCAGTCGGACGACCTTGGGGCCGCAGATGAGGCACGCACGGCGCAACCTCCAGCGGCTCGCGCGGCTGGCGGCCATCGGCGGACTCGTCTCGGGCGGGCTGATGGTCTCCAGTGCCGTGGCGAGCGAACCGTCCCCGGGGGCGGGCGCCACGGCCGAGGCGGCGAAGGTCGTCTCGCGGCTCGGGACGTCGCGTACCGCGGGCAACTGGATCGGGGCCGACGGCCGGCCGGTCGTCGCGGTGATCGACGAGGACGCGGCGGCGGAGGTGCGGGAGGCCGGTGCGAAGCCCAAGGTCGTGCGCTACAGCATGGACCGGCTCCGCTCGGCGACCGAGGCCCTCGGCGAGGCGCCGAAGGTCACCGGGACCGCCTGGCATGTCGACTACGCGACCAACCGGGTCGTGGTGCAGGCCGACAGCACCGTCTCCGCCGCGGACTGGTCGAGCCTGACCGGCCTTGCCGAACGGATCGGCGGCTCCGTCCAGATGGAGCGCACCGCGGGCACCTTCACCACCAGGGTGAACGGGGCCTCCCCGATCTTCGCGGGCAACAGCCGCTGCTCGGCGGGGTTCAATGTGACCGACGGACAGCAGTCGTTCATCCTGACGGCCGGACACTGCGGCCCCGTCGGCACCACCTGGTTCGTCGACCGCCAGGGCGACGCCGGACCGCTCGGCACGACCACCGTCTCCAGCTTCCCGGGCAACGACTTCTCCCTCGTACGGTACGAGGGCGGCGAGCCCTTCGGCGGAGCCCAGCCGGACGTCGTGGAGATCGGCGAGGGCCGTGGCGTACGGATCACCGCCGCCGCCGATCCCGTGGTCGGGCAGCGGGTCTTCCGCAGCGGCAGCACGTCGGGCTTCCGCTCGGGGGAGGTGACCGCGCTGAATGCGACGGTCAACTACCCCGAGGGCACGGTCACGGGCCTGATCCAGACCACGGTCTGTGCCGAGCCCGGGGACAGCGGGGGCCCGCTCTTCGCCCAGGGCCTGGCGCTGGGCGTGACCTCCGGAGGCAACGGGGACTGCACGAGCGGGGGCGTCACGTACTTCGAGCCGGCGACCAAGGCGCTGGCCGACCTCGGGGTGAGCCTGGCGGGCAGTGCCTCGGCCGCTCAGGACGGCGCCGGGGCGGGTGCGCAGGCGCCGGTGCCGCCGCCGGCCGCCGCCGAAGCCGGTGCGCCGGGAGCGGCCGGTACGCCCGCGTCGCCGGGCGGTGAGAGCGGATCGGTCACCGTGGAGTCGATCGCCGCCGGCCTCGGGCCCTTGGGCGCCCTCGGTCCAGGGATCGGGGTCATGGTCGCGAGCCTGATCCTCCTGGTGGCCAGCCGCTGGATCCAGTCGGCGCAGGGGCGCAGGAACTACCGCGACCACTACTCCCAGTTGTGGGCCTGAGGCAGGGTCAGCCGGTCTTCCTGTAGGTGAGCGGTTCGCCGCCCGAGCCGACCAGTTCGCGGACGATCGTCGTGCCGTCGGGCATGGCCAGACGGCTCCACTGGCCCGGCGAACAGCTCACCGGGTCGCCGAACGTGACCTGGGTCGGGCCCAGTTCGAGGGGCGGGCCCGAGGCGCGGAGGGTGGCGGACCAGCGGCACTCGTAATTGGGGCCGGAGCCGCTCAAGGTCATCACCTGTTCGCCCGTCGAGCCCTGCGTGATCGTCATGCTGCGGGTGTTGGTGCCGTCGGCCGTGTCGAACGTGGCCTCCCAGCTGCCGAGGTACGCGGCCGGCACCGTGCCCGAGGCTGCGGAGGGGGACGACGAGGGCGAGGGCGAGGGGCCGTCCGTGGCCGGGGTTCCGGACGGGGTGGCGCTCTTGGCGGTGGCGGTCGGCTCGGGGCCGGCCTTGGTGCCGTGGTCGTCCTTGGACATGAACGCGTACACCGCGGTGCCCGCGCCGACCGCGACCACCAGGGCGACGGCTGTCAGCGCGAGCGTGCCGCCGCGCGAACTGCTGGGCAGCGGCGGGGGAGCGGGGGCCGGGAGAGGGGTGAGGGCGGGTGTCGCGTACTGCGGGTACGGCTGTTGCGGGTAGCCGTACGCGGGCTGCGGCGCCGGGGCGGGGGCAGGCAGGGGCGGCGGCGGAGGTGACGGCATCGGCGTCGGGGGTGTCGAGGGCGCCGTGATCGTCGGCTGGTGCGGAGGCGCGGGTGTCGGTGCGGGCGCGGGGAGCGGTGTCCGTGGCTGCTCGTACTCCAGCAACTGCACAGCATGGCGGCCCAGTTGGGCTGTCAGTGCCCCTGGCAGCCACGGCTCGGTGTCCGCATCGTCCGTCGTACGCTCCAGGATCTGCGGCAGTGACGGCCGGGCCCCGGGATCCTTGTGGAGGCAGTCCCGCACCAGCTCGCGCAGGCCCTCGGGCAGCCCGTCCAGGTCCGGTTCCTCCTGCGCGATACGGAACAGCTGCGCATGCACACCGCTCTCCGCCGCGCCGAACGGCAGCCGCCCGGTCGCCGCGTACGCGAGGACCGACCCGAGGCAGAAGATGTCGCAGGCGGGGGTGACCCGGTCGCCGCGCACCTGCTCCGGGGACATGAAGCCGGGGGAGCCGACGAGTGCGCCGGTGCGGGTGAGGCCGCCGTCGGTGACCGTCTCCAGGGCGCGGGCTATGCCGAAGTCGATGACGCGGGGACCGTCGATGGTGACCAGGACGTTGGACGGCTTGAGGTCGCGGTGGATGAGTCCGGCCGCATGGATGTCGGTGAGCGCGTATGCGAGGCCGGAGGCCAGGAAGCGGACCGAGCGCTCGGGCAGCGGGCCGTGCGGTCCGGAGACGACGGTGTGCAGCGCGGGCCCCGCGACATATCCCGTGGCGACCCAGGGGACGGGCGCCTCGGTGTCCGCGTCCAGCACGGGTGCGGTCCACTCCCCGCCGACGCGCAGGGCGGAGCGCACCTCGAGGCGGAAGCGGCTGCGGAACTCCTCCTGCTGGGCCAGTTCCTGCCGTACGAGCTTCACGGCGACGGTCCGGCCGCGGTCCGAGCGGGCGAGATACACCTGTCCCATGCCGCCCGCGCCGAGCCGGGCCAGGAGCCGGTAGTCGCCGATGTGCTGCGGATCCCCAGCTGACAGCTGCTCCATCGCCGTGCGGTCCTCCCCCGTACCCGATGTTCGACGGACCGAGGATAGTGCCACCCGCAGGGGTCATATAGGTCAGGATCCGACCTGTTCGCCGCCTGCGGTCGGTCTCATCGACGTGACCCCGTGAGCGAGGAGACTGTCATGACGGTCAAGCCGGTTCCCGAGGGCTGTACGAGTGTCACGCCGTGGATCATCGGTCGAGGACACGGCAGGCGTCATCGACTGTCTGAAGGCCGCGTTCGGGGCAGTGGGCCGGCCTGGTCAGGCGGTGTCGGTCTCCGTGGGCCCGCCGAGCCCTTCCGCCTCGATCGCCGCCATCGCCTGCGAGAGCTGCTCCAGCGCATGTGCCGTCTCGGCGAACTCCTCGGGGCCCAGGGCCTCCAGCAGCCGGTGCGCCAGCCGCGCATGCCCCGGATCGATCTTCTGGATCGCTTCCCGGCCGAGTTCGGTGGCGTGCAGCAGCTTGGCGCGGCGGTGGGCCGGGTTGGGGCCGTACTCGGCCAGTCCCTGCTCGGCCAGCACATCGGCGACGCGCTGCACGCTCTGGCGGGTGATGCCCATCGCGCGGGCGATCCCGGCGACGGACTGCGGCTCGCGCACCACCGCTCCGAGCACCTGCCAGCGCGCCGCCGTCAGTCCGGCTTCACGGGCCAGGCCGTCCGACACGGTGAGGAACTGGCCGTTCAGGCGGAAGACGCCGAGCGCCGTGCGCGTCAGCAGCTCCTGGGGATGATGCGGGTCTCGCGTGTTCATGCCGAGAGGATCTCGTACGCCGACGCGTCCGAGTCGTGGAACAGCCGGTACCAGGCGTCCAGCTTCTCGCCGTCGTACACGCCGAGCCTGGCGAAGACCTCGCGGGCGAACGCGACGGGTTCGGTCGGGCCGGCGGTGATCAGATCGCCGTCGGTGACGGCGTCCGCGTCGCGGTAGTGCTCGCCGCCCTTGTAGCCGGTGGCGTCGAGGTAGAACGAAACGGCGCTGGTGTGGGCGCGGTCGTCGAGCAGGCCCTCACGGGCGATCCCGGCCGTCGCACCGCAGATCGCGGCGACCGGCACGTCCGCATCGAGGAAGGCGCGTGCCTTGGCCGCGAAGGGCGCGAGGTCGTCCCCGGTGTCCCACAGGTGCGCGCCGGTGAGGATCAGCATCCGGCTGTCGGCCGGGTCGAGCTCGTCGAGTGCCAGATCGGGCTGGATGCGCAGGCCCCCCATGGTGGTCACCGGCTCGGTGGTGGGGCCGACGGTCCGCACGGTGAAGCCGTTCTGGGTGAGGTGGGCGGTGATGTGGCCCGTCTCCCAGTCGGCGAAGGTGTCGTACACGGCGAGATGAACGGTGGTGCTGGTCATGGAGCCCTCCGGACGTGTGCGGTGTTCCGATGACAGAAGACTGTCATAACGACAGTATGTTGTCAAATGACCGGGTGGGTGTCTCCACCCGCACGACACATCGCCGATGAAAGAGGCAGAGGCCATACAAAGTGGCCATGTCGGTCTCCATCCGCGCGTCCTTACCCTGGCGCGCATGACCCCTCAGCCCCTCACCTCCCCCGATCCGCAGGCCGGCGCCGCCGTCAAGGCCGCCGACCGCGCGCATGTCTTCCACTCGTGGTCCGCCCAGGGCCTGATCGACCCGCTCGCCGTCGCCGGTGCCGAGGGGGCGTACTTCTGGGACTACGACGGGAACCGCTACCTCGACTTCACCAGCGGACTCGTCTACACGAACATCGGCTATCAGCACCCGAAGGTCGTCGCCGCGATCCAGGAGCAGGCCGGAAAGCTCGCCACCTTCGCGCCCGCTTTCGCCGTCGAGTCCCGCTCCGAGGCCGCACGCCTCATCGCCGAGCGCACCCCCGGCGACCTGGACAAGATCTTCTTCACCAACGGCGGCGCCGAGGCGATCGAGAACGCCGTCCGGATGGCCCGGCTGCACACGGGCCGCCCCAAGGTGCTCTCGGCCTACCGCTCGTACCACGGCGGCACCGCCACCGCGATCAACGTCACCGGCGACCCGCGCCGCTGGGCCAACGACAACGGCACCGCGGGTGTCGTGCACTTCTGGGCGCCGTTCCTGTACCGCTCGCCGTTCTACTCCGAGACCGAGGAGCAGGAGTGCGCCCGCGCGCTGACGCACCTCGAGGACACCATCGCCTTCGAGGGGCCGCAGACCATCGCGGCGATCGTCCTGGAGACGATCCCGGGCACGGCCGGCATCATGACGCCGCCGCCGGGCTATCTCGCGGGCGTCCGCGAGATCTGTGACCGGTACGGCATCGTCTTCGTGCTCGACGAGGTCATGTCGGGCTTCGGCCGTACGGGCAAGTGGTTCGCCGCCGAGCACTTCGACGTCACCCCGGACCTCATGACCTTCGCCAAGGGCGTCAACTCCGGTTATGTGCCGCTCGGTGGTGTCGCGATCTCCGCCGAGATCGCCGCGACCTTCGACAAGCGCCCCTACCCGGGCGGACTGACCTACTCCGGCCACCCGCTGGCCTGCGCGGCCGCGGTCGCCACCATCCAGGTGATGGAGGAGGAGAAGGTCGTCGAGAACGCGGCCCACCTGGGCGAGACGGTGCTCGGCCCGGGCCTGCGTGAACTCGCGGAGCGCCACCCGTCGGTGGGCGAGGTGCGCGGCACGGGCGTGTTCTGGGCGCTGGACCTGGTCCGCGACCGCGAGACGCGTGAGCCGCTGGTGCCGTACAACGCGTCGGGTGAGGCGGCGGCGCCGATGGCGGCCTTCGCGGCGGCCTGCAAGAAGAACGGCCTGTGGCCGTTCGTGAACATGAACCGCACGCATGCGGTCCCGGCGTGCAACGTGACGGAGGCGGAGGCCAAGGAGGGCCTGGCGGTCCTCGACGCGGCGCTCTCGGTCGCGGACGAGTACGTGGCGTAATCGGGAGCACTGCCCTGTCTGATCGGGGGGCACTGCGCTCAGGGGCTCGCGCCTCGGTCGCAGGGAGCGGGCGTGCCCGTCGGGGATCTCCCCGTACCTCGCGCCACGTCCTGCGGGCGCGAAGGTGCCGGGCCTTCGGGGTCGTCCGGGGTGCGGGGCGGACCGGACGCACGTGTGCCGTGCCCGGAGACCGGGCACGGCACACGGCCGCGCATCGGACGCTTCAGCGACCGCTCATCGGATGCCTCAGCGACCGCTCATCGGCGGCAGGAACGGCATCCCACTGAGGGTGCTGTTCTTCGGGGCGCCGCGGAGGGCCTTCTCGCTCTTGAACCGGTCCACCGCGAGCGCCGCCGGTTCGGTGAGCTCGACCCAGTCCTCGTCCCAGACGAACTGCTGCCCCTCGACGTCGCCGTGCGTCTCCCACACCTCACCGTCGGTGGTGAGCACCTTGGCGAAGGCCGAGTTGCCCTGGGCGGTGATGGACGCGGCACACGGGTTGGCCGGGAAGTTGTCGTTGGGCGGTCCGTCGCTGATGTTCTGCCAGACGTACGGTCCTTCCGCCTCGAAGTCGAGGCCGTCGCCGTCCTCATCGAGGTCCGGGACCCCGTTGCCGTTCGTGTCCGTGTTGCCCTCGTGGAGCCGTTGGCCGACGAAGTACTGCCCGCCGGTGAGCACCACGCTGAACTCTTCGGAGTTGCTGGGGGCGTAGCTGTCGATGTCGGAGCACGGTCCGGTGTCACCGGTGGGTCCGGTCGGTCCGGTGGGTCCGGTGGGTCCGGTGTCGCCGGTGTCGCCGCCCGGTCCGGTGGGTCCGGTGGGTCCGGTGTCGCCGGTGTCGCCGGTGTCACCCTTGGGTCCGGTGGGTCCGGTCGGTCCGGTGGGGCCCTTCTTGGCGGGCTTGGCGGGCTTGCACTTGTCTCCACCGCTCTCCACCACCAGGTGGCCTTGGCGGTCGTACCACCTGTCACACCTGTCGTCCTTCGGCGTGGGTGCCACAGTCACCGCGGCCGCCGTCCGCTGGGTCGGCGCTGCCGCCGTCGCAGGGTTGCTGAGGCCCACCATCACGAAGGCCAGCGACGCGAGCGCACCGCCGGTGAGCACTTTGCCCCGCTGGGGGAGCGGACCGAGGCCGGACCCGTTCCTTCTGTCAGGACTCATGGTGTGTCCTACTTTCTCTGTGTGTGCTGTGCGAACTGGTCACTCGAGGTAGATCCCGGGCCGAAGCCGTTCCGGGCCTACCTCCGGCATGATCCGTTCGCGTTCGCAAGCAGTACGGGAGGCGCGCACGGTGATCAACACATCGGCGGAGCGCGATCGGTCCGATGGGGCTAAGCAGCGGCGCGCCGCCCCGGCACAATGCCGTGTCTGTCGGCGCGCTCGGTCGCGGTTCGACCTACCGTGAACAGCATTCGGCGTTCAGGCCTGTTCGGAGCAGCCGGCCGTCAGGCTGCGTGACCGCGCGTGAGCCATTCCCGGCCGTGCGGGCAACAGAGGGTGTGCACGCTCCCCGACTCAGCGGAGCCGATGTGACGCGACCGTCGGCCGGCCAGGCTCACACCCCCCGTTCCACCTCCAGGAACCGCTTCTTGCGCGGCCCCCGGTACAGCAGTGCCTCCCACCCCAGCCGCCCCAACGCCTCGGCGCACGCCGTCAGTTCTGCGTCCTCCGAGTGGGCTGCCCCGCTGCCCGCCGGTCCCAGCCAGTCCACGTGCACCGTGTGGGGGCGCTCGCCTGCCCGGACCCGGTAGCCCGTCGCCGTACGGCGCTCGTCCGCATCCACGCCCGAGGGCGCAAAGCCCGACGCCTCCAGCGCCAGGGCCACCGCGCGGACCATCCGGTGCAGTTCCCACGCGGCCGGGACGGCGGCCGGGTCCGCCGCGTCCGTGTTGGTCAGGCGGCGGATCTGCAGCATGCCCTCGAACGCCGTGCGCACCTCCGCCGCCCGCACCTCCGCGGCCCGCCCCGTCCCGGCGGGCGCCGGTCCGTCGCCGGTGGCCGGCTCGAACCCGTCCGTCACTCCGGCCTCAGCTCCTCGTGCCGCCGCTGGTGAACGTATGCCCCGCACCCCGTGGCGCGGCCCTGGCCTATCGTGTCCGGGACCCGGAAAAAGGAGAAGGCCACCATGCCCGGCAACGGCGGCAGTACCTCTGTCACCCGCAGCACACTGCGACAGCAGATCGCGGACGCGCTGCGGGACGAGGTGCTGGCGGGGCGGCTGAAGCCCGGGCAGGCCTTCACCGTCAAGCAGATCGCCGACCAGTACGGCGTCTCGGCGACCCCGGTCCGTGAGGCGCTCGTCGACCTCTCCGCTCAGGGACTGCTCGATTCCGACCAGCACCGCGGCTTCAAGGTGCACCGGTTCTCGGTCGCCGACTACCGCAGCATGGTCGAGGCCCGCGCGCTGGTCGTCGACGGCGCCTTCCGCAGAGCCTCCGGGCGGGGCACCCTCATGGACGCGCAGGCCATGCTGTCGGTACGCCGCCGGGCCGAGGAGGCCGCCAGGGCGGCTCGCGCCGGGGATCTGGACATCCTCATCGGCTACGACATCCGCTTCTGGCGCGAACTCAGTCAGATCGCGGAAAATCCTTACATCATCGACTTTCTGCACAAACTGCGCGTCCAGGCCTGGGTGTTCGCCGTGCCGTATCTGCGCGCCGACCCGCGGCTGATGGACTGGCTGTGGGCCGGACACGAGGACGTCGTGAACGCGGTCGCCCGGGGTGACGAGAAATCCGTTCGCGCGGAGATCCGCGCGTACAACGACCATGCGCTCGCGTGGGCGGACCGGCTGGAGCGGTGAGCTGAGGGCATGAGTATCGACGGGGGCACGAGCGCGGCGGTGAGCGCGGACGTACGTACGGACCTGGGCGCAAGCGTGGATCTGAGCGTCGTCGTACCGGCGTACAACGAAGAGGGACGGCTACGGCCGACCCTGGAGGCGATCTGTGCCTATCTGCGCGCCGATCCGGAGCGCTGGGGCAGCTGGGAGCTGATCGTCGTCGACGACGGCTCGACCGACTCCACCGCGAAGATCGCCCAGGAGGCGGCCGCCGACGAACCGCGTATCCAGCTGATCACCGGCGGGACCAACCGCGGCAAGGGCCATGCGCTGCGCCGCGGCGTGCTCGCCTCCTACGGCCGCCGTGTGCTGTTCACCGACGCCGATCTCGCGACGCCCATCGACGAGCTCGCCCGCCTCGACGAACGGCTCGCGGCGAGTGCCGGAGACGCGGCGATCGGCTCGCGCGCCCACCCGGAGTCGCGGATCGAGGTGCACCAGCGCCGTACCCGCGAATGGCTCGGCCGGATGGGCAACCGCCTGATACGGGCCGTCGCGGTGTCCGGCATCCAGGACACCCAGTGCGGTTTCAAGCTCTTCGACGGCGACAAGGCGCGGGCCGCGTTCGCCGACTCACGGCTCGACGGGTGGGGAATCGACGTCGAGATCCTCCGCTTCTTCCGGCGAGCGGGCTGGCAGGTCACCGAGGTCCCGGTCCGCTGGTCGCACGTGTCCGGTTCCAAGGTCCGGCCCGCCGACTACGGCAAGGTGCTGCTGGAGCTGCTGCGGCTGCGCGCCCGGGCCGTGCGCCGCGTGGACGTCGCCGTCGCCGCGCTCTTCCTGCTCGCGTCCGTCGTGCTCTACAAGGACCTGTGGGCGGACCTCGGCGACGCCTACCTGCGTGACGCCGGCCAGGACCAGAACCAGTGGGAGTGGTTCTTCGCGGTCACCGCCGACAACGTCGTCCACCTGCGCAACCCGCTGTTCACCACGCTGCAGAACAACCCCGACGGCGTGAACCTGATGGCGAACACCGTCATGCTCGGCCTGTCCGTGCCGCTCACACCCGTCACAATGCTGCTCGGGCCGGCGGTCACCTGGGCGCTCGTGCTCACCCTCGGCCTGACCGCGACCGCCGTCTCCTGGTACCGGCTGATCGCCCGGCGACTGGTGGCGAACCGGTGGGCGGCCGCCCTCGGCGGGGCGTTCGCGGCCTTCGCGCCGCCGATGATCTCGCACGGCAACGCGCACCCCAACTTCCTCGTCCTGTTCATGATCCCGTTGATCGTCGACCGGACGCTGCGGCTGTGCGAGGGCCGCAACGTCGTACGCGACGGCGTGCTGCTCGGCCTGTTCGCGACGTACCAGATCTTCCTCGGCGAGGAGCCGCTGCTGCTCGCCGCCGTGGGCATGCTGCTGTTCGCGCTGTCGTACGCGCTGGTGCGGCGCGATGTGGCCCGGGCCTCCTGGCGGCCGCTGCTGCGCGGCATCGGCGTCGCGCTGCTGGTGTGTGTGCCGCTGGTGGCGTTCCCGCTGGGCTGGCAGTTCTTCGGACCGCAGAGCTACAAGAGCGTGCTGCACGGCGACAACGCCGGCAACAGCCCGCTCGCCTTCCTGCAGCTCTCGGGGCGCGCGCTGATGGGCTCGGACGCCGGGGCCGACCCGCTCGCCATGAACCGCACCGAGCAGAACGCCTTCTACGGCTGGCCGCTGATCGCGCTCGCGACGGCGATCGTGATCCGCCTGTGGCGGCTCGCGCTCGTCAAGGCGCTGGCGTTCACGGCGGTCGCGGCCGCGCTGCTGTCGCTCGGGCCGAAGTTCCGCATCCCGTACACGGACATCGTCCTGACCGGGCCCTGGCGGGGACTCGCCCATCAGCCGCTGTTCGAGTCGGTCATCGAGTCACGGGTGGCGATGATCTGTGCGCCGGTCCTCGGTGTCCTGCTGGCGCTGGCGGCCGACCGCCTCGCGGCGCCGCGGGAACAGCTGATGCGGGCGGCCGGGTTCGCGGTGCTGGCGGCGGCGCTGATACCGGTGGTGCCGACGCCGTACCCGGTACGGGAGCGGATCGAAATACCGGCCTTCATCGAGCACGGCGCCTACCGCCGGTACCTCGCCGCCGGCGAGTCCCTGGTCGCCGTGCCGCTGCCGAGCCCCGGCAGCGCGGAGGCATTGCACTGGCAGTCGTCCACGGGTCTGGACTTCAAGGTCGCGGGCGGGTACTTCAACGGACCGTGGGGCCCGGACCGTATCGGCATCTACGGGGCGACCCCGCGCCACACCTCCAACCTTCTGGGCGAGGTACGCAACACCGGCCGGGTGCCGGAGATCGGTCCCAACTGGCAGGCGCAGGCCCGGGCGGACCTGGCGGCGTGGAAGGCGGGCGTGGTGGTGCTGGCGCCGCAGTACAACGACGGGCCGCTCTACGACGCCGTGTCGAAACTGATCGGGCGGCCCGGTGAGCGAGTGGCAGGCGTGTGGATATGGGACGTGGGTGCACCGAACCCGCCACGCGGCTGAGCTGGGCCGACCGGCGCTCTTCGCGGAATGTACCTGGCGCACTACGCTGTCCCGACCATCGCACGCTGTACCCGTACCTGTTGGAGAGCGAGCCTGTCTTGGCCTGTGACCTTTGGTTGGTCCCCCTCGTCGATGTGCTGTGCCACAGCCCCGACAACCCCTTCGCCGAAGAGATCGCGTCCTACGACCAGGCACTGACCGCTGCGGGTCTGCCGACGGTCCCCGTCTTTGCCTATATGCCGGGTCTGTCGGGTGATGTCGCCCCGGTGGCCGGGTTCGACTACGACGCGCTGCACTTCCTGCGGCGGGCGTATCTGCTCCAGCTGTGCGGTCTTGCGGTCACTCCGGTCGACGAACTGGGCGGCGACTACGAGCAGTTGCTGGAAATGTTCGAGACGACCGCCCAGCAGTCGCACCTGGTGTGGCACTACGACCATGCGGGCGCGTACGTCCCCGTGGACTTCGCGAACCCCCTGTTCAACGACGAACTGCTCGCGGGCGGCGGCCCGCTCGGCTCCACCCAGGGCCTGCTGCGCGAGCTGGAGTTCGTCGCCCCCTCGATCGGCATCGACCCGGTCAACCCTCCGGCCGCCCCCGAACCGCCGACCCGGCCGACCTCGCTCGAGGAGCCGGCCGGCCCGATCCCGTACGACGAGAGCCCGTTCGCGCGGGAACGGCATGTGTGGCTCGGGCTGCACGCGGCGGCGACGCGGAGTCTGGGACAGGGCTCCATGATCATTTTCAGCTGATCGCGCCCGCGTCAACGGGCCGGCCGCATGCGGCGGGGGATGCTCCACCGGCCGGAAAGGGCGCCGGGAAAGGCGTCGCGGCTCCGGTTCCTTGCCTCGTTGTCGCCGTCTCTTCACCTCCGTCTGGTAGCACATGACGTATGTCACAGACGAACACCCCCACCGCGGGGGAGACCGCGGACGAACTTCCCAGGCCGGAGCGTTTCGCGGACGTCAAGGGCTGGTTCTGGTCCGTCGACCAGCTGCTCTTCGACTGGTTCCTGACCCGTCAGCGTGAGACGGACCAGAAGGGCGATCTGCTCGAACTCGGTGCGTACCTGGGCAAGAGCGCGATCTTTGTCGGCAGTTATCTGAGGGAGGGAGAGGAGTTCACGGTCTGCGACCTGTGGGACTCGCCGGCACCGGACGACTCCAACAGCGCGGAGATGGACCGCTCGTACGCGACGCTGACACGGCGCGCCTTCGAGGCGAACTACCTGTCCTTCCACGACGAGCTGCCGCTCCTGGTGCAGGCCCCGACCTCGGTGATCACCTCCAGGGTCCGCGCGGGCAGCTGCCGCTTCGTGCACGTCGACGCATCGCATCTGTACGAGCACGTCCACGGCGACATCGCGGCGGCGCGCGAACTGCTGGTGCCCGACGGCATCGTGGCCTTCGACGACTTCCGGGCCGAGCACTGCCCGGGTGTCGCTGCGGCGGTGTGGGGCGCGGTCGCCACCGACGGACTCAAGCCGATCGTGATCTCGGGCACCAAGCTGTACGGGACATGGGGCGACCCGACCGCGGCCCGTGAGGAACTGCTCGCGTGGCTCGAGACGCGGACGGACATGTGGCACGGGGTGGAGGAGGTGGCCGGTCTGCCGCTGATCCGTATCAAGGGACCGAAGGCGCAGCCTCCGACCCCGCCCGTCTCGCGCCACGAACAGCTCGCGAAGCGTGCGTCGAAGAAGCCTGGACCGAAGGCGGAACCGGCGACCGCCGCGACCGCGCGGCCGGCCCCGCGCCCCCGCCCCTCGGCGGCCCGCCGCCTGGCGAAGGACCTGCTCCCCCCGATCCTGACCCGCGCGCTGACGTCGGCACGCCGTAGCTGAACGCCGCGCAGGCACCAGGACCTGCCCGGTCCGGGTGGGGCGGGCGGAGAGGCTCCCACCCGCCCCACCCGGACCACGGACCGTACGACGGCTACAGCGAGTACTTCACGCTGGGCACCAACGGGAAGTCGGTCGTCGACCTGGGCGCGGCGGAAGAGTCCGGCATCCGTGCCCGGATCCGCGCGTCCTACGTCAACGACAGCTCCGGCGACACGGTGAACTCCACCACCCATGGCGCCTGGAAGTACATCTACTTCTCCAACTGACCCGCCTCGACCGGACCGGCCCCCCGGAGTTGCGCCCAGCGCGGCTCCGGGGCCGCCCGTTGGGAGACGGACCGTGCTCAGCGCGGCGGCTCCGGGGGCCGCTGCCTCGGCATGTTCGGGCGCGTGCCCGGCGGCAGCGGGAAGCGGCCCTGGATGACGCCGGGCGCCGGCGCCGTCGCGTCCGGGCGGGACGGCCCGCCCAGGGAATGCATCACCCGCGGCGCCGGGCCCGCGCGGAAGTCGACCATCCAGTCCGCCGTCTCCGAGCGCACCAGCTCCGAGACGTCCTCCGAGAAGCGCCGCAGCACGCCCAGGCAGCGCTCCGCCGCCTCGCTCGCCGTGCCCTCCGTGGGGCCCAGCACCTCGCGCACGCTCTCCGACGCCCAGTCGAACTGCAGCTGCTGCAGCCGCCGCTGCACCGCCTGCGCCGTCGCGACGTTGCGCATCCAGCCCGAGGTGAGCCCGAAGTACCGGTCGCAGCCCAGGCACGCGGCGCCGACCAGCAGCGACAGATAGCCCCAGCCCACGGCCCCGTCGACGGCCCCGGCCAGATCCAGCAGCGGCAGTGCCGCACCCGCGATCGCGCCCAGCGCCGTGCCGAGACGCAGCAGCCGCGCATAGCGCCGCTTGCGGGTCCGGTCCGCGAGATACCAGTCCGCCGTGCGCAGCGCGTCCGCCTCGACCCACCGGTACAGCTCGTCCAGCCGCTCCGCCGGCTCGCCCCAGTCGCCGAGGGGGAACGCGCGCCCGGTCAGATCACCCAGCGGCGCTTCGCCGCCCTCCTCCCGGGCAGACCCCCCGGGCTGCATCTCCGGCTGGCTCACCGGTGCACTCCTCTGCGCTCTGGTACGGACAACGCCCTCAAAAGATGTTGACGTTACACCCTGTGACGTACGGTGCGCTCGTGCGTTCTGGTGCGCATGCCCTTCCTACCGCCGAATGGTGGGCTGTGGGCCGGAAAACCGGGTATTTCCGCCCGCATGAGGGTCTTGATCAGGTAGAGGAGCCCGGCGCCACTCACTCGAAAGAGTTGGTCGCCGTCGGGTGGGGCAGGTGCCCCGGCGACCACGTAGGCTCGGCTTACCGAACATTCGTCGTCGACATGCCAGGAGTGACCGTGATTCCCGGTGGTGGCCAGCCCAATATGCAGCAGTTGCTCCAGCAGGCCCAGAAGATGCAGCAGGACCTCGCCCGCGCCCAGGAGGAGCTCGCGCAGACCGAGGTCGAGGGCCAGGCGGGCGGCGGCCTGGTGAAGGCCACCGTCACCGGCTCCGGTGAGCTACGCGCCCTCGTGATCGACCCCAAGGCCGTCGACCCGGAGGACACCGAGACGCTGGCGGACCTCGTCGTCGCCGCCGTACAGGCCGCGAACGAGAACGCGCAGCAGCTTCAGCAGACCAAGCTCGGCCCGCTCGCACAGGGACTCGGCGGCATGCCGGGACTCGGTTTCTAGCAGCAGCTCCCGCGGCTGCTCTTCTAAGCCTCACATCCACCAACTACCGTTAGCACCAAGCACTCTCGGGAGAGGCGTTCCGTTGTACGAAGGCGTGGTTCAGGACCTCATCGACGAACTGGGCAGGCTGCCCGGCGTCGGTCCCAAGAGCGCGCAGCGGATCGCCTTCCATGTCCTGCAGGCCGAGCCCACCGATGTGCGCCGTCTCGCGCACGCGCTGCTCGAGGTCAAGGACAAGGTGCGCTTCTGCGCGGTGTGCGGCAACGTCGCCCAGCAGGAGCAGTGCACCATCTGCCGTGACCCGCGCCGCGACCTGTCGGTCATCTGTGTCGTGGAGGAGCCGAAGGACGTCGTCGCGATCGAGCGGACCCGCGAGTTCCGGGGCCGCTACCACATCCTCGGCGGCGCGATCAGCCCGATCGAGGGCGTCGGACCCGATGACCTGCGCATCCGTGAACTGCTGGCCCGCCTCGCGGACGGTGCGGTCACGGAGCTGATCCTGGCCACGGACCCGAATCTGGAGGGCGAGGCGACCGCCACGTACCTCGCACGCATGGTGAAGCCGATGGGACTCAAGGTCACGCGGCTGGCCAGCGGTCTGCCCGTGGGGGGAGACTTGGAATACGCCGACGAGGTCACGCTCGGGCGTGCCTTCGAGGGGAGACGACTGCTCGATGTCTGACGCCATGCTGCACGCCGTAGGCCAGGACCCGGACGACTTCGCGGTCCAGATCGCCGATTCGATCGAGTCGTTCATCGTGGCGACCACCGAAGTGGCGAAGGGCGACGAGCCCGACAGTGCCGTGCCGTTCCTGCTGCTGGAAGTCTCCCAGCTCCTGTTGACCGGCGGTCGACTTGGCGCGCACGAGGACATCGTTCCGGACGAGCGGTACGAGCCGGACGCCGGGCCTGACGTGGACGTCGACGACCTGCGCGAGCGGTTCGCCGTCCTGCTCGATCCGGTGGACGTCTTCTCCGAGGTCTTCGACCCGTACGAGCCGCGCAAGGCGCCGGTCCCCAGCCGGATCTCCGACAGCCTCGCGGACATCGTCACCGACCTGCGGCACGGCCTGGCCCACTACCGGGCGGGCCGCACCACCGAGGCGCTGTGGTGGTGGCAGTTCTCGTACTTCTCCAACTGGGGACCGACCGCGTCCGCAACCTTGCGCGCTCTGCTGTCCCTGGTCGCCCATGTCCGCCTCGACCAGCCGCTTCAGGAGCTGGACGGCCTGGACACGGACGAGGACCTCCCCGAGGACGCGCTGGCGGAGGAGGCCGGCAGGGTCATGGTGGAGGAGATCGCGGCTCCGCTGGGCCTGCGTACGGCGCCGTAGCCGTCAACGCCCCGTGACGGTTCGCGCACGGTGAAGCACATACGGTGATCCCGGATGCCCGGCGCGGTGCGTGAAGCGCCGGGCACCGGCGATCCAGGTCAGTACTCGATCTGACCCATGAAGTTGTCGTCGCCGTCCACCTCGAAGGTTCCTTCGTACTGGCGCGTGTTCCAGTAGAAGCAGCCCTTGGAGAAGCCCATCGCCTTCTTGGCCTTGTCCTTGCCGGGCACGTACTTCTCGCCCGGCGAGCAGATCCATGCGGCTTGAGTTGTTGATCGGTCGGCGGTGGTCATAGCCCGAAGCGGTCTACAGGACTCCGGATAAAGGGAGTTACCAAGATCACTTGGCGTTCTTGGCACCGTTCGCCCGGCGAGTGCCGCCGGGGACGTTCCCCCGATGCCTGGCGTGCTGCTAGCTTCCGGCCACGGGCGGAACAGGGTCGACGGGCAGAGGCGGACGCGGTGGCACGGGTGCGTACTGGTGTGGTGGCGGGGCTTGTCGCGATGGGGGCAGGGCTGTTGATGGCCGGATGCTCGACGCGCGGGGCGAGCCCGGCCGCCGCCGCTTCGCCCTCCTCCGCCATATCCAGGTCCGCGTCCCCCACGCCCACGCCGACCGCTTCGCCGTCCCCGTCCGCCCCCGTCTCCGCGACCCCTACGACGCCCGTGCGGACGTCCGCCGCGCCCACCCGGCCGGCGCGTCCCGTCCCGGCGACGTTCCCGTCGATGTACGCCACGACCGCCGGCGGCCGGCTCCAAGTGCCCCGCGGAGGGGCCGCCCAGGAGTTCACGATCACCGTCCGCAACGGCAACGCGCGGGCTTACGGAGCACTGGTCGTCGCGTTCCAGATGGAGATCGCCATCAATTCCGAGGGCCCCGCGGCGCCGCAGAACGGCATGGTCCTCGAGCATCGAGATCCGGCCACCGGCGCCTGGCGCGCGGTCGAGCTGCGGGTGGCCAACGACACGCTGCCGCCCTCGCTGCACAAGGGCGGCGCCCCGCTCGCCAAGGACGCCGTCCGTACCGAGCGCTACCGCATCAGGGCCACGAAGGGCGGCCCGGCCGTGTCCATGCCCCTGATGATCACGGCGGTCGACACGGCGGCCGGGCAGGGGACGTCCTCTGACCGTGCGTTTGCGGCCCGCACCTCGCTGACGGTCTCCACGCTGCGTCAGGCCTGACACCCGGCCTCCTGTCGTGTGAGCCGGGCCACACCTTCGCGTACGCCGTGCCGGTGGGGGCAGGAGTGGCTCCGAGCGGCCGTGAGCGACGTTTCTGGATCACAAAGTGAGCGGGACATCTCAGGATGTGACATCACAGAGGCGAAGCGCGGCCGCTCGTTAGACTGAGCCGACCGCAGTGAAGACTGCACAAGAAACCGAGCGAGGAGCGCACGTGGGCCTTGTCGTGCAGAAGTACGGAGGCTCCTCCGTTGCCGATGCCGAGGGCATCAAGCGTGTCGCCAAGCGAATCGTCGATGCCAAGAAGAACGGCCATCAAGTGGTCGTCGTGGTTTCGGCGATGGGCGACACGACGGACGAGCTGATCGATCTCGCCGAGCAGGTATCTCCCATGCCTGCCGGTCGCGAATTCGACATGCTGCTGACCGCCGGAGAGCGGATCTCCATGGCGCTGCTGGCCATGGCGATCAAGAACCTGGGCCACGAGGCCCAGTCGTTCACCGGCAGCCAGGCAGGCGTCATCACCGACTCGGTCCACAACAAAGCGCGCATCATCGATGTCACGCCGGGCCGGATCCGTACCGCGCTGGACGAGGGCAACATCGCCATCGTCGCCGGTTTCCAGGGGGTGTCCGCGGACAGCAAGGACATCACCACCCTCGGCCGCGGCGGCTCGGACACCACCGCCGTCGCCCTCGCCGCGGCGCTGGATGCCGAGGTCTGTGAGATCTACACCGACGTCGACGGCGTCTTCACGGCCGACCCGCGCGTCGTGAAGAAGGCGAAGAAGATCGACTGGATCTCCTTCGAGGACATGCTGGAGCTCGCCGCCTCCGGCTCCAAGGTGCTGCTGCACCGCTGCGTCGAGTACGCACGCCGATACAACATCCCGATCCACGTGCGCTCGTCCTTCTCCGGGCTGCGCGGCACCTGGGTCAGCAACGAGCCGCAGGGAGACCAGCAGGTGGAGCACGCCATCATCTCCGGAGTCGCCCACGACGTCTCCGAGGCCAAGATCACGGTCGTCGGGGTGCCGGACAAGCCGGGCGAGGCCGCGGCCATCTTCCGGACGATCGCCGACGCCGAGATCAACATCGACATGGTCGTCCAGAACGTCTCGGCGGCCACCACGGCGCTGACGGACATCTCCTTCACCCTGCCCAAGACGGACGGGGCCAAGGCCATCGACGCCCTGGAGAAGGCGAAGAGTGCGATCGGCTTCGACTCGCTGCGCTACGACGACCAGATCGGCAAGATCTCGCTGGTCGGCGCGGGCATGAAGACCAACCCCGGCGTCACCGCCTCGTTCTTCGAGGCGCTGTCGGACGCGGGCGTGAACATCGAGCTGATCTCCACCTCGGAGATCCGTATCTCGGTGGTCACCCGCGGCGACGACGTCAACGAGGCGGTGCGCGCCGTGCACACCGCCTTCGGTCTCGACAGCGACTCCGACGAGGCTGTCGTCTACGGCGGCACCGGGCGATGATCCACAAGCCGACGCTCGCGGTCGTCGGAGCGACCGGAGCAGTCGGTGCGGTGATGCTCCAGATCCTGTCGCAGCACGCCGACATCTGGGGCGAGATACGACTGGTCGCCTCGCCGCGCTCGGCCGGCCGCAAGCTGGCCGTGCGCGGCGAGGAGTGCGAGGTCGTGGCGCTGGGCGAGGACGCCTTCGACGGCGTCGACGTGGCACTGTTCCTGGTGCCCGGCGAGGTGTCCGGGCCGTGGGCGCCGGTCGCCGTGGCCAAGGGCGCAGTCGTCGTCGACAGTTCGCCCGCCTTCCGGCTGGACCCGGACGTTCCGCTGGTCGTGCCGGAGGTCAATCCGCATGCCGTACGGGTCAGGCCGCGCGGCATCGTCGCGAGCCCGCACGACACCACGCTCACCCTGCTCCCTGCGCTGGGGGCGCTGCACGCGGAGTTCGGGCTGCGTGAGCTCGTCGTCTCCTCCTACCAGGCCGCCAGCGGCGCGGGACGCGACGCCGTGGCCGCGCTGCGCACGCAGATGTCCATGGTCGCCGGGACCGAGCTGGGCGTGGGCCCCGGGGACGTACGCCGCGCTCTGAGCGACGAGGACCTCGGGCCGCTGCCCGCGCCGCTCGCGCTCAATGTGGTGCCGTGGTCCGGCACGCCCGAGGAGGGCGGCTGGTCCTCCGAGGAGCTGGGACTGCGGGCCGAGACCCGCAAGATCCTCGGCCTGTCCGGGCTGCGGGTGACGGCGACGTGTGTCCGCGTCCCCGTGATCACGACGCACTCGCTGTCGGTGCATGCCCGCTTCGAGCACGAGGTCACCGTGGAACGGGCGCACGAGATCCTGGCGACCTCGCCCGGCGTGGTGCTCTACGACGACCCCGGCGCGGGCGACTTCCCGACACCGGCCGATGTGGTGGGGACCGATCCCACCTGGGTGGGGCGGGTACGGCGATCGCCGGACGACCCCTGTGCCCTCGAGCTGTTCGTGTGCGGTGACAACCTGCGCAAGGGGGCCGCGCTGAACTCGGTGCAGATCGCGGAAGCGGTGGCTGCCGAGCGCGCCGCCACCGGCTGACAGACGCGCGGCGGGACCTGACGGCCGGGCTTTGTAGGATCTGGGGGCACCCTGTGATCCAAGGCCCAAGGTCTGTACCACTTGAACTGGAGCGTCAGGATGTTCGATTATCGCATTCCCCCTTGCTGCAACCGGTAGTCGGGCGGGAAGCGTCTATGCGGTTGCCTCGATGCGGTGCCGCGACATATGGGGCATTTGGGGCATCGGGGAAGAACGAGTGCGCATGAGGGCAAATGGTGCACCGCCAAAAGCGGTGGCGTACGCGTACAACCCTGGCGGGGGGAAGCGTGTCCAACAGGCGTGGCAGAGGTACTCGACATTGCAAGGGTGGTCCCGGTCCGCGGCGCTTCGATGCGTCCGGCCCGCAGGACCCGCCCGCCCGGCGGCCTGCCGGTGATCGCACCCATGCCCGCTCCGCGGACCACCCGCGTCCCGACACCGCGGCAGGGCGCTGACGACGCCATGACTGCCGGTACCACGGTCGATCACCTCACCGAGACCTACCGCGCCCACTACCGGTCGCTGCTGGGTCTCGCCGCCCTGCTCCTGGACGACACGGCCTCCTGCGAGGACGTGGTGCAGGAAGCCTTCATCCGCGTGCATTCCGCGCGCAGGCGCGTGCGCGACCCGGAGAAGACCCTTGCCTATCTGCGGCAGACCGTGGTCAATCTCTCCCGCTCCGCGCTGCGCCGCCGCATCCTCGGGCTGAAGCTGCTCTCCAAGCCGATGCCGGACATGGCGAGCGCGGAGGAGGGTGCGTACGACCAGCTGGAGCGGGACGCACTGATCAAGGCGATGCGCGGGCTGCAGCGGCGACAGCGTGAGGTGCTGGTGCTGCGGTACTTCGCCGACATGACCGAGGCGCAGGTCGCCGAGACCCTGGGCATCTCGCTGGGTTCGGTGAAGGCGTACGGCTCACGAGGCATCGCGGCGCTGCGCGTCGCCATGGAGGCCACGGCATGAGCGGGCACAGGCACAGCTTTGAGCGGTACGGGCCGGACGGGCCGTTTGACGACCGGACTGGGAACGAGATTGTGAACAACGGGCCGGATGCAGAGCCGGGCAACAGCCTCGGCGGAGATCGAAGCGGCGGTTCGGGCGCGGGGCCGGGCGGCCCCGGAGCGGGCTTCGGCGGCCCGGGCGACCTGGGAGACCCGGGCGATGGCCTGGGCGGCGAGGAAGCAGCTCTGCGGCGTCTGCTGCACGGCGTCGTCGAGGACATCCAGCCGTCCGACCAAGCCCTCGACCATCTGCGCAGGGCGGTCCCCGCACGGCGCGCCCGCAAGCGGCAGGCGCTCGTCGGCATGGCGGCCGCGGCGCTGCTGGTCGGCACCGCGGTACCCGCCTTCGTCCATGTGGCGAGCTCCGGTGCCGGTGACAGCGCCAACCCCGTCAACGCCGGGCACGGCCAGCAGGCCCACGGCGGCACCGGCGACGATCCGGACGCGGGCGACGCCGGCAAGGGGACCGAGGGTCCCTCCGCCGGCGGCGAGGGCAACGAACAGGGCGAGGGCAACGGCACGACCGAGCCGGGCGAGCAGCCCACCGGTGCCGGAGACGGTGCATCGGGCGCGGCCCAGTCGCCGGGCGCCGGCGCCGGGAGCGCCCCGGTCTGCGACTCCACCCACCTCGTGGTCATCTCGGCGCAGACGAACGCACCGGACGGCGAGGGCAAGGTGTACGGCACCTTCCGCGTCGCGAACAACTCGCAGAGCGAGTGCGCGGTCAGCACCAGCGATGTCACCTTCTCGGTGTCCGGTGCCGCCGACCCGACCAAGATCACGATGGCTCGCCATGTCACAGGTGATGCGGCAGGCGCACTGCCCGACCCCTCCCAGGAACTGCAGACGGTGGTGCTGAAGCCGTCCGCGGCCTACGAGGTGAAGTTCGGGTGGGTGCCGTCCGACACCTGCCCCACCACCGACCCCTCGCCCGACCCCTCGCCCTCGGACGGCACACCGGGTGACAGCAGCGGCACGGGCACGTCGGACCAGACCACGACGCAGCTGTTCGCGGACGGCGGCGTGCAGGACGGAAGTGTCACGGTGTCGCACCCCGCCCAGGGCGGTGCGACGACTGCCACGACCACGGTCACGAACGCCTGCGCAGGCACGATCTACCACACCGGACTGCTGCCGGGGCAGTGACGAGGCACCACGGGTGAGGGGGCGGGACCGCGACTGCGGTCCCGCCCCCTCACGGCTGTCCGAGTGTGCACGCGGTCGGGCCGGACGGCCGGTGGACAGAGCCGCCGGTGTGCAGGCGCCGGTGTCAGGCGGTCTCCGGCTCCAGGCCGAGCTCCCGGTCCCTGGCCGCTTCCGCCTCGCGCCGCGCCAGCCGGAACCACATGAAGAGCACGAAGCCGGCGAACGCGAACCACTCCCCGGTGTACCCGAGGTTCTGGAACGCCTTCAGATCCAGCCCGCTGTTCTGCGGCGCGGCCGCCGGGACGGCCGTCAGGCCCCGGTCCGCCTCGGTGAGCGTGATCCATGCGTCGTACACGTCGTCCGGCACCATGTTCACCAGCGAGGCCGCGCTGATCATGCCCAGCTGACCGCTCGGCAGCCCGCCCGCCGCGCGCACCCCGTCGGTCCCCACGGTCTCGGACGCCTGCAGCGCGCCGGTCACCGTGACCCGGCCCGTGGGTGCGGCCGGGGCCTTGCCGCCCTCGGCGAGCCAGCCGCGCACCACGGGCAGTGTCCGGCCGCTGTCGGTCCTGAGCAGCGTCAGCACGTACGAGCCGCGCCGGCCGTCCAACTCCCGCTCAGGCACGAGGAACTGCTTCCCGTACGTCCCACCGGCCGTCGCCGGCCGGCCCGACGTCTCCTTGTCGACGGGCAAGAGCTCCTCGAGTGGCGCGGCCCGCTCCTCGTGCACCGCACCGGTCTGCTGCTCGGTCGCGCGGTGGCTGTCGACGCGGTCCTCGAACCTGCCGAGCTGCCACGACCCCATGAAGATGCAGAAGGGGATCGCCAGCACGACGAAGACATTGATCCCCCACCAGCGAGGGGTCAGCAGGAAGCGGTACACCCCTCCACGGTACGGAACCCGCCCGTCCCGGCCGGGTGCGGGGTCCGTGAGGAGCCTGTCGGCCGTCCGCCTGCCGCCTGCCCGGCCTGTCCGGAACGCGGTTGATGTCCTGTCTGCTGCCGACCAGGGCCGGGGCACGGTCGAGCGGCACCCGGGCCCTTACCTCAGCCCAGATGCCGCGTGGCGAACTCGATCTCCAGCCGCACCTGCTTGATGCGCTCCTCCACCACCAGCGAGCCGTGTCCCGCGTCGTACCGGTACACCTCGTGGACCGCGCCGCGCGCAGCCAGGCGGTCCACATAGTTCTCGACCTGACGGATCGGACAGCGCGGGTCGTTCACCCCCGCCGAGATGTAGACCGGTGCGCGGACCGCGTCGACATACGTCAGCGGGGACGAGGCGGTCCACCGCTCGGGAACCTCCTCCGGAGTGCCGCCGAGGAGCGTACGGTCCATGGACTTCAGCGCCTCCATCTCGTCGTGGTACGCCGTGACATAGTCCGCGACCGGGACCGCGGCCAGACCCAGCGCCCAGGCATCGGGCTGGGTGCCGAGCCCGAGCAGCGTCAGGTACCCGCCCCAGGAGCCGCCCGCCAGGATCAGCCGGGCCGGATCCGCGAGACCGGACGCCACCGCCCACTCGCGGACCGCCGCGATGTCCTCCAGTTCGATCAGCCCGACCCGGTGCTTGAGCGCGTCCGTCCACTCCCTGCCGTAACCGGTCGAGCCGCGGTAGTTGACCCGTACCACCGCGTACCCGTGGTCGATCCAGGCCGCCGGGCCGGCGGCGAAGGTGTCGCTGTCGTGCCAGGTCGGGCCGCCGTGGATCTCGAAGACGGTCGGCAGCGGGCCGGTCGCCCCCGCCGGTTTCTGCACCAGTGCGTGGATACGGCCCCCGGGCCCCTCCACCCAGGCGTCCTCGACGGGGACCGACTCGGGAGCCGTCATGCCCGGAGGGTCGAGGACGACACCGCCCGCGGTCGAGCGCACCTGCGGCGGCAGGGCCGCCGACGACCACAGGTACTCCACCGAACCGTCCGGGCGGGCGGTCGCGCCCGAGACCGAACCGGTCGGCGTCCCGATACGTGTCAGCTCGTGCGCCGCCAGGTCGTAACGCCACAGCTCGCCGCGCGCCTCGAAGCTGTGCGCCACCAGCAGCCCGGAGCCGTCCGGATACCACTCGGCGTTCACGTCACCGGGCAGATCGATCGCCAGGGCGGTCTCCTCGCCCGAGGCGATGTCCCAGATCATCGGCTCCCAGCGGCCCCTGCGCTGATGCCCGACGAGCAGCCGGGTGTCCCCGTCGACCGGTGCGAAGCCGAGGACCTCGAGCCCGAGCTCCACCGTGCCGGTCTTGGTGTCGTCGAGCTCGGCGACCGTCGTTCCGTCCAGCCGCAGCACACGCAGGGCGGAGTGCATCGCGTCTCCGTGTTCGGTGTGCTCGATCGCGAGGAGCGTGCCGTCGTGCGACAGATCTCCGACCCCGGCCGACTCCCGGTGCCGGTAGATTTCAGCCGGTGCCTCGCCCGCCCGTACGACATGGATGGTGCTGCCGTCCTCGTCGGTGGAGCGGCCGATCACCGAGGTGATGCCGTCCCGGCCGATGGCCAGACCCCCGGGATAGGAAGGTTCCAGGCCGGGGGCCGCCGGTTCGTCGTCCCCGCCGCCGAAGGGCTGGCGCATCCAGATGCCGAATTCGTCTCCGTCGGTGTCCGCGAACCACCAGATCGCCCTGCCGTCGGGGGTGAGCACGCCGTCCGTCGTGCCGTTCGGCCGGTCGGTCACCTGGCGCCGGCCGCCACTGGCCCGGTCCCATGCGTACAGCTCGTACGTCCCGGTGGCGTTGGAGACGAATAGGGAGCGGTCGGGTGCGTCCTCGGCCCAGTCGGGCAGTGAGACGCGCGGTGCCCGGAAGCGCCTCTCCCAGTCGGGTACCGCGGCCCCGGCGGTCAGGTCGGACGGGTGGGGCGTAGTGGTGGCTGCGTCACTCATGCCCTCAATGAAACCGGAAAATGTCCAGGCCAGCCGCAGCCTGTGGACAACTTCGTCGGCACCCGCTCCGGGCCGATTGTCGGTGGCCGGGTGCACACTCGCCGTATGACCGTACTGCGCAAGACAGTTGAGACGTATTGGTCGGCCGCGGAGTCCCGGGACTGGACGGCCTTCGCGGCGACCCTCGCCGACGATGTGGTGTACGAGCTGCCGCAGACGCGTGAGCGGATCCGCGGCCGGGAGCGGTATGTCCGGTTCAACCAGGAGTATCCGGGTGACTGGCACATCAGGACCGAGCGCGTGGTCGCCGACGGGGACCAGGTCGTCACCTGGGTCCATGTGACGGTGGGCCTGGAGGAGATGTATGCGATCGTGTTCTTCACCGGCGACGACGAGGGCCGGATCACCTCGGTCACCGACTTCTGGCCCGAGCCGTACGAGCCGCCGGCGGGCCGCGAGCATCTGGCCGAGCGATACTGACCGGCCACCCCTTGGCCGCCGAAGGTAAGGGCGGCGGCGATACGGCAGGATCACCGACCCGGGGAGGCTCATGAACACCGCACAGTCCCAGCCGCCGGCGTCCACGCCCGGCTGGACATCCGTCACCGCGTACGAGAACGTGCCGGGCTGTCTCCACCCCCTGGCCGCCCTGCGCGCTTGACTGCGTGACCGCGGCATCGACTGGATGCCCTTCGCGGCCGACGACATCCGGTGGGGCCTCGCCTGCGGGCCGGGTCCCGACGGTCGCTGGCGCGGCTGGTTCACCGTGAGTGTCCGCGACGACGCCCTGCGAGCCCTCGGGCTCCACCCGGATCAGCCGACCGCGCAGGTCAGCGGAGTCTCGCCGCCGGGCTGGTGGCATGCGATCGCCGAACGGGCCGCGTCCGGGCGGTGGTTCACGCGACCGGACGGGCGGCGGTTCAGGAGTCCTAGCGCCGGCCCAGGTCGTGTCTGACACGTCCCGCTTGGTGCGTTGCGTGACGCCCGGCACGCCCTCCCTCGGAGCTTCGCCCGGGGGTACCCCCGGCTGCGTTGTCGGTGTCATCCGAGTACGTCCGGTACGAGGATGATCTACCCCGGCCTTCGGCCGGGCTTTACCCCCACCGCCTTGCGACTGCACGCACCGGACGCCGCGCACCCCGCCCTTCGGGCGGACGGCGCCATGTGTCCGACACGGCCTAACGGGGTGCGTCCTGCTCGGCGCGGCGTACGGCGACCGCCGCCGAGTATCCGGCGTCGGCCGGCAGATCGGCGATCAACCAGCCCTGATGCGAGGCGGGTTGCGGTCCCGCGCCCACATAGGCCAGCGACAGATCCTCGTTCAGGCCGACGCCCATGGCCTTCAGCAGGGCCTCCTTGCGGGTCCAGCACCGGTTGAAGGCCTCGGCGTGCCCGGCGGCGGGCACCGCGGCCAGCTCGGCGCGCTCCTGGGGGTGCAACTGCTGAGCCACATCTGCGGCCGTGGCCGCTTCCGGAACCGCCTCGACATCTATTCCCACGGGCACCGATGCGAGAGCGATCATCACCATGCCCGTGGTGTGCGACAGCGAGAAGTGCACAGCCCTGTCCGGCACATGGGGCCGCCCGTGCGGTCCGCCGCAGTGCGCGCACGGTTCACGGAGCAGGGTGACCGCCTCCGGGGCCAGCCCGAGCCGCTGTCCGAGCAGCCGGCGCAGGGTCACATGGGCGACCGCGTACGCATCCCGGTCGCCGGGCCGGCGGAACCCGGCCAGCCGTGCGGACTCCTCGGCATCCAGGAGCCGGCGGTGCGCGGTGGCGTCACGGGCGTGGTCGGGCACCCGGCCGGACCACAGCAGCTCCAGCCCCGGGAGCAACCGTGAAGCGTCACCGATGGGCATGTCGAGCGGCATCTCGTCCTCCGGCGGCGTCGGCCTGGGCAATATGCATCGACCGTACTGCACCGTAGCGGGGCCCGGCCCGGAGCGGACCGGGCCCCAACCAGCCGATACGGCTCAGATGTTGACCCCGAAGTCCTGCGCGATGCCGCGCAGGCCGGAGGCGTAGCCCTGGCCGACTGCGCGGAACTTCCACTCCGCGCCGCTGCGGTACAGCTCGCCGAAGACCATCGCGGTCTCGGTCGAGGCGTCCTCGCTCAGGTCGTAGCGGGCGAGCTCGGCGCCGCCCGACTGGTTCACCACACGGATGAACGCGTTGCGCACCTGGCCGAAGGACTGCTGACGGGTCTCACCGTCATAGATGGAGACCGGGAAGACGATCTTGTCGACGTCGGCCGGGACGGCGGACAGGTTGACCTTGATCTGCTCGTCGTCGCCCTCGCCCTCACCCGTCAGGTTGTCGCCGGTGTGCTCGACGGAGCCGTCCGCGCTCTTGAGGTTGTTGAAGAAGACGAAGTTGCCGTCGCCGGCGACCTTGCCCTCGGCGTTGGTCAGCAGGGCGCTGGCGTCGAGGTCGAAGTCGGTGCCGGTGGTGGTCCGGACGTCCCAACCCAGGCCCACGGTGACCGCGGTCAGGCCCGGGGCCTCCTTGCTGAGCGATACATTGCCGCCCTTGGACAGGCTGACACCCATGGAAATCCCCTGCGCAATCCGGCGCGGGCCGCGCCATTTGACGATTCCTTTGCCCAACGGGGCAACGATCGACCCGTGACCGTGGTTCCCCGTCCGGCGTCAGGAACGCCCGTTCCGCCCAGCCCGCTCACCGAGCCGGGTGCGCATCTGCTGCGCAAGGGCGGTGCCGGCGGCCGTGAGGAAGACGAAGGAGTAGAGGATCTGCATCATCGTCACCACGCGTGAGACCTGGCCCGACGGCGTGATGTCGCCGTAGCCGACCGTCGCCAGCGTGACGATGGTGAAGTACAGCGCGTCGGTGCGCGTGTACAGCCCATCGAACTGCCCTGGATGCGTGGCCAGGGCGTAGTAGGTGCTCGCGAACACCATCACGGTGAGACCCATCAGCAGCGGAATGACCAGGCCAGGACGGGTGTCGGGGCGTTCGAGCAGTACGTCCCTGATCTCCTTGAGCAGCAGGGCCGCGATGCTCACGAGCGCCAGGACGAAGATCGTCCAGCTGGCAGCGGGCCGGTCCGGTCCGAGCTTGTTGATGGGGAGCAGGTAGAACGCCGTGGTCATGGCGGCCAGGAGGCCGAGCCCGAGGATCCAGCGGCCTACCGTCCCCATCCGCTGCACCCAGCGTCCTACCGTCCCCTGGCCGGAACTGCGGTCCGCCACCTGTGCCTCCCGCCGGAGTGCCGCGCTCTGCCGCCGCTGCCGTGGCCCTCCTACGATCGGTCCACCCGGCCGCCGGCCGCCACCGGGCGGGGTCCGAACGGCGCACTCACCGGCCGATGGGCGGCTGCGGTGCGGCCGCCGGGCGTGCCGCCAGCTCTCTGACGATCACCGCGACCACGACACCGACGACGATCAGCGGCATCTGGCTGTGGGCGTCGGAGCCCATCAGCAGAACCGCCAGGACGGCGCTGCTCACCGGCAGCCCGGTGACCGCGGCCGTCGCCGTCGCCGTGCCGATGGTGAAGCCGGCGGTGGCACCGAATCCGGGGAGCCCCGAACAGGCGATGCCGACCGCGCTGCCGAGCATGAGGGCCGGGAAGATCGGACCGCCGCGCAGGGCCCCCAGACTGATCCCCCAGGCCAGCCCCTTGCATGCGACCAGGGCGACGAGCGCCCCGACGGGCCAGGCGTGCGGATGCGCCGCGAGGTCGGCGATGGTGGCCTGCCCGGACAGCGCCGCTTCCTCGGGGGAACGGCCGGTGATCAGGGCGTACGCGGAGATGCACACGCCGACCGCGAGCGCGCACAGGACGGTGCGTACGGCGGTCTGCCGACCGGTCCATCCGGCGGTCAGACGCCCGAGCCGCCGGCCCACCGTGACGATCAACGCGACCAGCACCGCCATGGGGATCCCCCACAGGAAGTCCGCCGCGTCCGGAGCGGTGTCCGGCGGTACCTCGGGCAGCCTGAGGGCGCCGGTCGACAGTCCCGTCCAGCTGCCGAATCCGGTGAACACCAGCCCACCGACCCCGGAGGCGATCAGGCACGGCAGCACGAGGGCGACCAGTTGCGGCCCGCCCAGGCCGGCGGCCTCGATCACCAGCAGGACGGCGACGACCGGGCCGCCCAGGATCGTCGAAATGGCCGTGGTCGACCCGGCGGTCGCGAGGATCAGCGCTCTCTGAGGCTCGGCCGCCCGTTTCGCTGACCGTATGGCGAGCAGCGCGAGCCCGCTGCCCAACGCCATCAGCGGCGCCTCGGGGCCGAGGACCACCCCCAGCGGAAGCGTCGCGAGCGCCGCCAGGGCGACGCCCGGCAGCGCGCTCGGACCGAGGGGCGCGCCGCCGATCCCCAGCACCGGCAGATGCCCGCCCTTGCCCGGCAGCCGGGTGACGACGGGCGCGAGGATCAGCCCCGCCAGCAGCAGCGCGGGCAGCGGCCACCACCAGGGCGCCCGGCCGTACCCGAGATCCTCAGGGAGGGTGTGCCAGACCCAGTGCTGCAGCACGTGCTGCAGGCTCACGAAGAAGAAGGCCGCCAGCGCGACGGGTACGCCGACCAGGAGGCACAGCACGAGCAGCCGTACGTAGCTGGAGGTGAGCAGCAGCGCCCGCAGGGTCGGTGGTCCGGCCTTGTCCGATGCGGCCCCTGGCGCCTGGGTGGACGTGCCGGGCATCGGGTCTCCTCTCTGCTGACCGCCGTCAGTCAACGGCCCGCCGGGCTCCTCGCCGGCCGGACGCCGCCGATGTCCGGCCTCCCGTCACCCGAACGGCCTACGTCACCTGGTGAGGGGCGGACCGCGGCCGGAGTCTCGGAACCAGGCAGTGCCGAGCGCCGGCAGTACGCCGGCGGAGGAGAGGTGGCCGGACATGAGCAGCCAGGAATCGCAGCAGGTCAGGGGCAACCCGTCGGCGGGCGGCCCCACCGGACAGACCACACGCCGAGCACCCGACGGCAACAGCGGCTGGGTGAGCGGGGGCGTGGTGTTCGCCGGAGTCCTGATGCTCTGCAGCGGTGTGCTGGCCGCGATCCAGGGCATCGCGGCGATCGCCGAGGACGACGTGTACGCCCGCATCGGCGACTACGTGTTCAAGATGAACCTCACCGGGTGGGGCTGGCTCCATCTGATTCTCGGGATCATCGTCGCCGTCGTCGGCGGGGGGCTGCTGAGCAACCAGCCCTGGGCCCGGGTGGTCGGCATCGTCGTGGCGTCGCTGAGCCTCATCGCCCAGTTCCTGTTCCTGCCGTACCTGCCGATCTGGTCGGTGGTCGTGATGGCGATCGACGTGTTCATCATCTGGGCACTCGCGTCGTACCACGTCAACCGCGCGGCCACGGCCTGAGCCCCGCGGGGCCTTGCTCAAGAGGCCTCGACGGCCGCCTTGATGCGCCGCCCGAAGGCATCAGCGTCCTTGCGGGCGGCGCTCAGGGCGAGCCCGACGATGAGCTTGCCGATCCCGTGGCCCTCGAGAACGTTGTGGATACGGACCCGGGTCCTGCCGTCGGGCAGGGCCTCGAGGTCGTAGCCGCCTTCTCGCGCGGTCACGCTGTTCTTCGAGATCTCCTTCCAGCGGATCAGCCGCGGCGGCTCGAACGCGCTGATGCGGAACTCGCGCTTGGTCGTCATCCCGGCGTCCTTGACCGTGCTCCGAAAGACGGTCCCCTCCGTGGTCGGGCCGTCCGGTGCCCGGGTGATCTCCAGGACCCGGGGGCTGAACTTCGGGTCGTTGCGGCCGTCGGCGAGAAAGGCGAACACCTCCTCGACGGGCCTGTCGATGTCGACCGTTGCCTCGAACTGTCCGGCCATGTCTGTGTCCGCTTCTCCGTCGGGGCGCCGCAGTGGCTGGGGTGCGTGCATCGTGTCAGAAAGGCGGACG
This sequence comes from Streptomyces sp. NPDC006208, assembly GCF_040613775.1. Lineage (NCBI taxonomy): Bacteria > Bacillati > Actinomycetota > Actinomycetes > Kitasatosporales > Streptomycetaceae > Streptomyces > Streptomyces sp. NPDC006208. The sequence continues at coordinate 76,985 of NZ_JBEXSW010000037.1, forward strand.
GGGATCGGGCAAACCCGCCGCTGTCCGTCCTGGCCGGACGATGCTGCCGTCAGACGACCGGCCCTGACCCATGCGGCCCTGACTCATGTGGGTCGGGCCGCTTGCGGATACGTGCCGCGAGCACGGCGACGTCGTCCTCGGCGTGACGGACGTCGAGGTGCCTGAGCACCTCCCCGAGTATCTGCTCCGCCCCGGCCCCGGGAGGCACCCGGAGCCCGGCGAGCCGGGCCAGGGAGACATCGATGTCCTCATCACGCCGCTCGACCAGGCCGTCGGTGAACAGCAGCAGCGTCTCGTCGGGCGTGACGGTGCGGGTGGACAGCTCGTATCCGCCGAGTCCCGTGCCCAGCGGGGGCCCCACCGGCACATCCAGGATCTCGGCGGTGCCGTCCGCCGAGAAGATCGCGGGGGGCAGATGGCCGGCGCTCGCGAAGGCCGCGACCTCGCGAGCCGGGTCGACCCGTACGAGCAGACAGGTCGCGGGTCGCCGCTCGGCCTCCTCGGACACGGTGGAATCCAGCTGGCGCAGGACCCGGTGGGGCTGCAGATCGGTGGAGGCGACATAGCGCAGCGCGGTGCGGTAGGCGTTCATGTCGACCGCGGCGTCCAGACCGTGGCCCATGACATCACCCATGACGAGCAGGGTGCGCCCGAAGTGCAGCCGGACCGTCTCGAACCAGTCGCCGCCGACCACGATGCTGCTGCTGCCGGAGGGCAGGTAGCGCGTGGCGATCTCCAGATTCGGGTGGGGCCGCCCGGGCTCGGCGAGCAGCGCACGCTGCAGCCGCAGCGCGGTGCGCCGGACCGTGGCATGGCGCCGGGCGTGTCCGATGTGCACGGCGGCCAGCTGCGCGGCGTGACGGACGACGGCCGCCTCGTGATCGCTGAAGCCGCTGCCGGCCCGGACCACGACGAGCACCCCGTACACACGGTCGCCGGTCAGCAGCGGTACCGATACGGCACCCAGCAGATGCTGTCCCGCCACCACCGAGGTGCTGGTGAGCGGCCCTCCCCGGTCCGGGACCCGTACGGAACCGGATCCGGGGCTGCCCGAGCTCCGCGGCCGGGCATCCTCGGCGAACAGTGCCTCCAGGAGCTCTCGCCTGCCCGCCGTCGCAGCGCGGGTGAGGGCCGCCGGGGAGAAGGCGTCCACGGCGACCGCTTCCTCGCCGAGCAGATCCACGGCTGCGGCGTCACACAGGTCCGGGTGGAGAAAACCGACCAGCTGCTCGCAGGTGGTGCGCTCGTCGAGTGTGGTGCCGATCAGCTGTGATGCCCGCTCCATCGCCCGCAGCCGGGTGGCCAGGGCCTGCCCGACAGCGCTGTCCAGGTCTTCCTGCTCGCGCTGCACACCATCCATCACACGTCGCACCCCCACTCGCAGGCAACCCAGGTGAGACGGCTCCGCCGTGCGGGACCGCGGTCCGGTCGGGACGCGGTGGCAGGGGCAGTGATCAGGCCCGGTTCTCGGGCGGGAAGCCGGCTCGAGGTGGATGGCGCCCGTCGAGGCCTTGATCCGGCAGTCGCCGAGCCGCCCATCGGGTGCGAAGTCCGCCCGGTCGGCCGTGGACTCGACCCGGGAGGGGCATGAACCGTGGGGATGCCGCATGGCCCGGAAGGCCCCAGGGGCCCGCGGCGGTCTCCGCGGGCCACCCGGGCACCCTCGGGGCCGGGACCTTCCGGTCCTCGGCGCCGGCGTTCCGACCCAGGGGTCAGGCCTTGATGTTGACGACCTTCATGTTGTACGGGTAGCCGGAGGAGCCGCAGTTGAGCGTCGCCGCCTTCTCCATGCCACGCGTGCGGTAGCCGGGGGTGCCCTTGTAGGGGCCCCTGGCGCCGCCCGGCCCGCCGCACCAGGCCTCGATGTTCCAGGTGCCGTTGCCCGAGCGGCACCAGCCGACGGCCTGGTGGTCGTCGGTGTGCGACACGTATGCGGTGCAGCCGGTCGGGCCGACGGCGGCCTGCGCCGACGGCGCGATACCGAACGTCATGCCCGCGGCCAGCAGGCCTATCGCCGACGCGCTCGTTCCGAACTTCTTCAGTGTGCTGGTCATGCACGCTCCCCGTATCGAACGGATCTTTCAATACGCGAAGGTAGTCGGGAGTGATCATGGGGCGCGTCCTACCGAAAGACGAGCAGGATCGGGCGTCAAGGAGTATTGACTTTTCCCAACTCCCCGTCTAGTCCGGGTAGTTGTGAGCTGGTGCACGATTCTTGCCGTTGCGGTGACGCCTGGCAGGAAGCTGTGGGCGCGCGGCTGGGCGAGGTCGGAGGCTCGAGATCGGTCCGGCCGGCGCCGCGGACGAGCCGCCTCTGCTTGATGCGGCTCCCGAGCCGGCGGTCACTCGCCTGAGCCTGCCCACTCCCGGTCGGATCAGGTGATGTGTTCAGTCGGTGCCGAATTCCATCGCGGCGCGGTCGAGCATCTCCTCGTCGCCGGAGACCTCGCCGCGCGAGGCGATGGCCTCGGCGCCGCCCTGCGGCATCGCGCCGATCAGTCCGGTCGAGGCCGCCTGGGCGGCGCCGACGAGCGCGGCCTGGCCGGTGCCGACCATGCCGAGGCCCGCGTACTGCTCGAGCCTTGCGCGCGAGTCGGCGATGTCGAGGTTGCGCATGGTGAGCTGGCCGATCCGGTCCACGGGGCCGAACGCCGAGTCCTCGGTGCGCTCCATCGACAGCTTGTCCGGGTGGTAGCTGAAGGCCGGGCCGGTGGTGTCGAGGATCGAGTAGTCCTCACCGCGCCGCAGCCGCAGGGTGACGTCGCCGGTGACCGCCGAGCCGACCCAGCGCTGCAGCGACTCGCGCACCATCAGCGCCTGCGGGTCGAGCCAGCGGCCCTCGTACATCAGCCGGCCGAGGCGCCGTCCCTCGTTGTGGTACTGGGCGAGGGTGTCCTCGTTGTGGATCGCGTTGACGAGGCGTTCGTACGCCGCGTGAAGCAGTGCCATGCCGGGCGCCTCGTAGATGCCGCGGCTCTTCGCCTCGATGATCCGGTTCTCGATCTGGTCCGACATGCCCATGCCGTGGCGGCCGCCGATCGCGTTCGCCCCCATCACCAGGTCGACCGGCGAGGCGAACTCCTCGCCGTTGATCGTCACCGGGCGGCCCTGGTCGAAGCCGATCGTCACGTCCTCGGCGGGGATCTCCACCTCCGGGTCCCAGAACCGCACACCCATGATCGGGTCCACGGTCTCGACACCCGTGTCCAGGTGCTCCAGGGTCTTGGCCTCGTGGGTGGCGCCCCAGATGTTGGCGTCGGTCGAGTACGCCTTCTCGGTGCTGTCGCGGTAGGGCAGCCCGTGGGCGAGCAGCCACTCCGACATCTCCTTGCGGCCGCCGAGCTCGGAGACGAAGTCCGCGTCCAGCCAAGGCTTGTAGATGCGCAGGTGGGGGTTGGCGAGCAGGCCGTAGCGGTAGAACCGCTCGATGTCATTGCCCTTGAACGTCGAGCCGTCGCCCCAGATCTGTACGTCGTCCTCGAGCATCGCCCGAACCAGCAGGGTGCCGGTGACGGCGCGGCCGAGCGGCGTGGTGTTGAAGTAGGCGCGCCCGCCCGAGCGGACGTGGAAGGCGCCGCAGGCGAGTGCGGCGAGGCCCTCCTCGACCAGGGCCGCACGGCAGTCGACCAGGCGCGCGATCTCGGCGCCGTACGTCTTTGCGCGGCCGGGCACCGAAGCGATGTCGGGCTCGTCGTACTGGCCGATGTCGGCGGTGTAGGTGCACGGGACGGCACCCTTGTCGCGCATCCATGCGACGGCGACCGAGGTGTCGAGGCCGCCGGAGAAGGCGATGCCGACGCGCTCGCCGGTGGGCAGTGAAGTGAGAACCTTGGACATGGAAAGAGTATGCATAACAATGCATGGTCATGCAACGCCTGAGGCTCTTCCGCCCGCCGGCCCGCTCGGGAGCCGGCGCAGCCGCCTCCCGCTCCAGCCGGTCGCGCTGAACTGGCCGGTGCCCACGAAGCAGGGCCGGTTTCCTCGAAGGAGACACTCACCGCTCAACGGTCGATCACCGGCAGATCTGCTGTCAGTGGTCGGCTGCGCCGCGTCCCGAGGGCGTTCACCTGCGTTCACCTTCACCTCGCCGTCTCTGTGAGCGCAGCCTGGATCTCGCCTGAACGGCCGCGAACGGGGCTGAATGAGACGGAAACTGAGACGTGCGCAGGAGAGCCGGGCCTGGCGTCGCACCTGTGGTCAGTAGCGGAAGCGCTCGAGGCCACGAGAGCCGCAGCATCTGCTCAGGGTCCGTTACCCACGCCGCGGCAATCAATCGTTTCGTTGCTGCCTTGGGAGTGTCGCACCTGGAGTGTCAGCCGATCCGGGGTAGAGGTCTGAGGATGAGCGATCCGGACACCTCTGGCGAGGCCGCGCCATTCCATGTCGACTACGAGGCGGTCTTCCGCGCGTTCCCAGGGCCTGCGCTGCTTCTCACCCCTGACCTGGTCATGGTGGACGCCAACGACGCATTCCTGGACCGGTCCGGTCGCGGGCGTAGGGACCTGGCGGGCCGTGCTGTATTTGAAGTGTTCCCCGTGGCCCCCTCGGATCCGGAGGCACCGGGCAGCCAGCTGCGCGCCTCGGTGGACCGGGTGCTGACCACAGCGCGGCAGGACGCCATGCCGCTGCGGCGGTACGAATTGGAGACGCCCGGCCGGCCGGGGGAGTTGGAGAAGCGGTACTGGAGTCCGGTCAACGCGCCGGTCCTCGGCCCGGACGGGCAGGTGGCACTGATCATTTCCCGGGTGGAAGAGGTCACCGAGCTGGTCCGCATCCGCGCCGCCTTGCAGGAAGCCGGTGATGCGCTCAGTGATGAGGTGACCATGACGGCCGGGTTGCTCGCGCGGTCCCAGGATCTGCAGGAACTCAATGAGCGGCTGCGCCTCGCCCATTCGCGCGAACGCGAGATCGCCATCAGCCTGCAGCGCGCCATGCTGCCGGCCGTCCCGGCGGGATTCAGCGAGGTGGCGGTGCGGTACCGCCCTGCCACCAGTTCACTCAACGTCTGTGGCGACTGGTACGACGTTCTCGACCTCGGCCAGGACCGCCTTGCCGTCGCTGTCGGCGACGTGGTCGGCCACGGCCTGGAGGCCGCCGGAGTCATGGGCCAGCTCCGCAGCGCCCTCAGCGCCGCCGTCCGCGCAACAGGTGAGCCGGCCGCCGCCCTCAAGACACTCGCCCTGCAAGCCCTCACGATCGAGGGCGCCCTCGCCGCCACCGCCCTCCAAACAATCGTCGACCGGACCGCCCACACCATCACCTACAGCCGCGCGGGACACCTGCCACCCCTGCTGCTCCACCCCGACGGCTGCGCCGCCGAAGTCCTGGACGAGGTCGTGGACCCGCCCCTCGGCGTCTGGGACATCGACACGGTCAGAAACCAGGCCTCGCATTCCTACGAGCCGGGAGCGACCCTCGTGCTGTACACCGATGGACTCATCGAACGCCGCGGCGAAGACATCGACACCGGTCTGGAGCGCCTCACCGACAGCCTCACCCGCCACTGCGACCTCAATCCCGAAGACCTCGCCAGCGCCCTGCTCACTGACGTACATCCCATTGGTGACGGCCCCGACGACGACACCGCCCTGGTCGTCGTACGGCTATGAGCAATCCATGCCTCACACAGCAGCAGTTCCGGCATCGCACTGCCCGGCCGCCCCAGCCACGGCCTGGTTCTCACCTGTGGTGTCGCTCCGCTCCCCGGCCCCGGCCGGCGCCGCTACGGGATACGCGTCCGGTCCCGGGAGATGCCTGACACCTCGGTCCCAGCTGATGGTTGACGGTGGCCGCCACCGAGTGGTTCAAGTCTGTGGTGATCCTCAAAGGGCAGGGGGAGGCGTCATGATGCCCAGTCGCGCAGCACGTCGATCGCGGGAGGCGGCGCTTCGCGCCGTGACGCACCGAGGATCACGCAGCCAAGTTCCCGGCGGGAATGCAAGAGAGGCCGACTCTGGATCGGCCGGGGTACTTACGGATGGCCACCCGAGCTGTGGCGACGCCACTTCGGTCCGACCTTCGCGGTAGTCCAACTGGTCGACTGCTCCAGGGCAGAGGCGACTTCATCGGGCGGCAGCCGGCTCTGGAGGTTCGCAGATGTGCGCCCTCTGAGTAGGACCGTGCCCGCTCGTGGGCACTCGGGCCTGTGGAAGCCGCACCTCGGCGACATCCGCGTCATTGAAACAGCCGATTCGTTCTGGTGAGTCCGATTCTGGGACCGGCTCGCGGCTGGCGACAAGTGGGAGGAGTACGGGGCTCTTCTTCTCGTCGGCCGTGGGCAAGCTGCTCGACGCGACCAAGCTCCGGTAGGCGTTCCGCCAGGCGCTCAGGATGCCGAGGGCGTCAACGCCGACGAGTGGACACCTCAGGAGCTCCGGCACAGCTTCGTGTCCTTGCTCTCCAACGGCTCCGCATGTTCGGTCACCTTGCCGCGCACCAGCCTGAGAACGAGGACCTCGTTTTCGCGACCAGTGTGCTCGTCATCCCGAACGTGCAGCAGGCCGTATGACCCCGGCGCCCGCCGACCCACCTCTTCGAAGAATCGAAGGATCTGCCGGTCACGGTGGTTGGAGGAGCCCCCTAGGTGAAGCAAGGGCTCGCCGTTCATCCACCTCAGATCGAGGAGATACGGGCTGTTGATCTCCCGGATACGGCCCTGGATACCCTCGACGATCTCCCGTAGACGATCGGTCTCGCAGTCATCATGGCCGGCGCCGGCGCTCTCCCGAACGGTGATCCAACCGTGGTACTCGAACATGGCCGCAGCGCAGTGACCACCCAGGTAACGCGGGTGGATCAGTACTTCTGAAAGTGGCCGGAGTCTCTCACGCACTGCACCTCAGCCGCCCCACGTTCTGACCTGCTGCAATCACTCGGCCAGTCGTCGGCGGCCTGCGTCCAGAGGGCCAGGATGGCCGCGGCGCCCGTGCCGACGCCGTGCCACCGCACCAGGGTCGCTGCTTTCGCGTGACGCCGGTTACCCGGCGCGAAGAGTGGCCACAGCGCTCCACGAGGGCGGTCGGACCGAGCGAGTTGCAGGCGAGTGTGCCGGCGGGTCATGAGGTTGATGGCTGCCCAGGTGGCTCATGGCGGCTGATCGGTGCGGGAGGGTTTCGTGACCGCGGGCCAGGCGGCGGTGGTGCATGAGCCGGCCGAGGGTGCGTTCGACGACCCGTCTTCGGGGTTGGACGTGGAATCCGCGGCGTGCGGGGTCGCGTTGGACGATCTCGAGGTCGATGCCGCATGTGGCGGCGTGCTCCACGGCTTTGGTCTTGTAGCCGTTGTCGGCCCAGGCTTTGGTGACCGTGGGTGGCGCTCGGCGATGTGGGCGATCAGCTGGGTTCCGGCGTGGGAGTCGTGGACGCCGGCGGCGGTGACGAGGACGGCCGGCATCAGGCCGAGGGTGTCGGTGAGGATGTGCCGCTTGCGGCCGATGAGCTACGTCGCCGGGACACTCCCCGCTCACTCCCCAGGGGCCCCGAGGAACGAGTCAAGGCCGGTCTCCCGTGAAGGAAAACCGGCCCTGACCTGGTGTTTCAGCTGTCGGGGTGGCGGGATTTGAACCCACGACCTCTTCGTCCCGAACGAAGCGCGCTGCCAAGCTGCGCTACACCCCGATGCCCCCGCTGTCGCGGCGACATCGATTACTTTAGCCCACCCGCGGCCGGAGACGAAATCCGGTTTTTCGAGGCCCAGCGGCCGGTCACGACCGGTCAGTCGCGGGGGGTCAGCGTCAGCAGGGTCGCCTCCGGTGGGCAGGCGAAACGCACCGGCGTGTAGCGGTTCGTGCCGCAGCCCGCCGAGACGTGGAGGTACGACACGTTGCCGGCGGCCCAGTGGGTGGAGAGGCCCTTCACGCGCTCCGTGTCCAGGTCGCAGTTGGTGACCAGGGCGCCGTAGAAGGGGATGCACAGCTGGCCGCCGTGGGTGTGGCCCGCCAGGATCAGGGGGTAGCCGTCCGCGGTGAAGGCGTCGAGCGTGCGCAGATACGGGGCGTGGACCACGGCCAGCGACAGGTCGGCGTCCGGTTCGGGGCCGCCCGCGACCTGCTCGTAGCGGTCGCGCCTGATGTGCGGGTCGTCGAGGCCGGTGAAGGCGATCTCGTAGCCGTCCAGCTTCAGCCGGCCGCGGGTGTTCGTCAGGTCGGTCCAGCCCGCCGCGTCGAACGCGTCGCGCAACCCCTCCCACGGGTTGTGCACCACACCGACCGCCGGTGCGTTGCCGTTGAGGCCGTGGCGGCCCTGGGCCTTCTCGAGGAGATAGCGGGCCGGGTTGCGCAGCTTGGGGCCGTAGTAGTCGTTCGACCCGAAGACGTAGACGCCGGGGTACTCCATCAGCGGACCGAGCGCGTCCAGCACCTCCGGCACGCCCTCCGGGTCGGAGAGGTTGTCGCCGGTGTTGACGACGAAGTCCGGGCGCAGACCGGCCAGCGACTGGAGCCATGCGCGCTTCTTGCGCTGGCCGCAGACCATGTGGATGTCGGAGATCTGCAGTACGCGCAGCGGTCGCATGCCCTGCGGCAGAACGGGGACGGTGATGCGCCGCAGGCGGAACGACCGGGCCTCGATCCCGGCGGCGTAGGCGATGCCGGCCGCGCCGACTGCCGTGATTCCTGCGGTGATTTTCAGGGGGAGCCCGTAGCGTGCGCGCATACGCCCATCGTTGCAGACCTGTCAGGGGCTGTGGACCGGCGGGACGTCGTCGGCTGCGGATGCGGGCGAGGGCAGCACCGGCAGAGTGAGCAGCAGGCCGAGCGAGATCCATACGTATGTGTTGCCGCCCACAAAACCGTCGATGCCGGACGAGTCCTTGCCCCACAGCCACACCACACTGCTGCACAGCACCACATAAAGGGTGACGCTCCACCGCAGCAGCCGGCGGCGGGCCGGGGAACCGGCTGCCGAGCGCAGGCCCGCGTCGACGAGGATGGCGAGGGCCGGGACCAGCCAGACCAGGTGATGCACCCAGGTGACCGGGCTGATCAGACATGCGGTGATGCCCGTCAGCGCGAACCCGGCGGCGTCGTTGCCTGCCGCCGCCGCCCCGCGGGCCCGCCACGCCCAGACGCACAGCAGCACGATCACGCCGATCGCCCACACCGCACGGCTCGGGGCGGCGGGCTCGGTGATGCGGGCCAGGACGCCCTGCCAGGACTGGTTGGAGACATAGGCGAGCGACCCGATGCGGTCGGTGTTCCACATCGCCTCGGTCCAGTAGATACGGGAGGCGTCCGGCGCCGCCCACAGGGCGAACAGTGTGGCGGCGACCGCGGTGACCGTGGCGGTGACGGCGGCGCGGGTGCGGCGGGTGAGAAGCAGATAGCCGATGAAGATCGCCGGGGTGAGTTTGATCGCGGCAGCAAGGCCGATCCCGATGCCCGCACACCGGGCGTACCGGGCGAATCGCGTACGGCTGGTCGAGAGCAGTCTGGCGTCCGCGAGTACGAGCACCAGCAGCAGCAGATTCACCTGGCCGAAGCTGATGGTGTCGCGGACCGGTTCGAGCAGGGCGAGCAGACAGCCCGCGACGGCGAACGCGAACCACCAGTGCCTGCTGTGCCTGCGCAGCGTCGCCCCCGCCGACCAGTGCAGAATCGCCGCCGCCGCACCCGCGTTGAGCAGCACGCTGATCGCGACCGCGCTGGGCCAGTCGACCAGCGTCATCGGAAGCATGGCCACAGCGGCGAACGGCGGATACGTGAAGCCGTAGTGCGTGCCGGGCACGAGGTAGTCGTAGATACGGCCGGTCCGGCTCCAGTGGTCGACCGTCCCGTAGTAGACGCCCAGGTCGAACCAGTCCCGGTGCAGCGGCACCGTGGCGAGGAACACGCCGACCACCGTCGCCAGCCCCGCCACCGTGAGCACGCGCCCGCGCGTGGTCGTCGGTCCTCGCCGGGCGCGCTGGGCGAGGGGCCGCAGCGTCGTCGGGGGTGGCTGGGTCATGCGGTACTCCCAAGGGGGCGGTGTGCGGAGCGTCGGGCGATCCGGTGGGCGCACCACAGCGCTGCCACGGCGAGCAGCCCGCCCGATACGGCCTGCGTCAACTGCGCCCCGTCCGGGGCGAATCCGCTGGGCAGCACTGCGAGGGCGAGTACGCCGCTGGCCGCGGCGGCAGAGCGGCGTACGGAACGGACCGGCCCTGTTGCGGCTATCAGGAACAGCCCCCACAGCACGTACCAAGGACGGATCGCGGGTCCGAGGAGCGCCACCGCCGTCAGGCTCAGGCCGAGCGCGTACACGGGGCGCAGCGCGTGGTGCCTGCGCCACGCGAGCAGGGTCGCGAGCGCGGTGGCGGCGAGACCGAGCAGATGCCAGGTGGGCGCGGCCAGGGGAGCGAGTGCGCTGCCCGCGTCCTTCAGGAGGGTGGTGGTCATCCGGCCGAGGGTGCTGGTGAGGGACCAGTTCCCGGGCGACACGGGAGTGTCGAGGGCGGCCAGCCAGCCGTATCCCGTGCCGGTGAAGGCGGTCGTGGCCGTGGTGGTGGCGGCGCACACGCCGAGGACGACGAGGCCGGCCGTCAGCCGAGGGAAGCGGGCCCGCAGCGTCAGCAGGGGCCGGGGCGTTCGCAGAGGCGTCGGCACCGGCGACATCCGCGAGGTCCGAACGGGCCGCAGCGGTGCAAGCCGTAGAAGCCGTAGAACTAGCAGAAGCCGCAGCAGGCGCCGGGTCAGCAGCGTGCGCAGCGGCGGGCCGCTCAGCGCCCTGCCCCGGTCTCGCGCAGATCCCGGCGTTGTGCGCAGCCAGGAAGTGGGTACGCCCGCGGTGCCGCCGCTCCGGGCCCAGATCAGCGCCACCGCCACCAGCCCCAGCGCCGCCGGCGCCTTCACCAGCGCCGCGAGGGTGACCAGTACGGTGGCGGGCACCGGCCGCCCGCCCAGTGCGGCGACCAGGCCGGTGCCCAGCAGCCCGAGCATGACCGCGTCGTTGTGCGCGCCGGCCACCAGATGCAGCAGTACGAGCGGATTCAGCGCCCCGAGCCACAGTGCCGCCGCCGGGTCGGCCCCGCAGTGCCGGGCCAGCCGGGGCAGTGCGGCGGCCATCAGCGCCAGTCCGAGCAGCGCGACAAGCCGCATGCCGAACACGCCCGTGGACATCTGCGCCCTGGTGACACCCGCCACGGCGGACGCGCAGGCGAGAAAGACCGGGCCGTACGGCGTCGGGGTGTCCCGCCACAGCGGCGCGACCTCGGCGGTGAGCGGGCCACCGAGGCGGGAGGGCCCGTACGCGTACACATCGAGCTGGGCGTCGACCATGGCGCCCTGCGCGAGATAGCTGTACACGTCCCGGCTGAACAGCGGCGGGGCCACCACGAGCGGGGCGGCCCACAGGGCGAGGGTCAGCAGCAGGGTGCGGGGGGACGGGGGGCGCGTGCCGCGCACCGCCCGGCCCAGCATCCACCAGGCCGCTATCAGGAGCACGAGTCCGAAGTACACGCCGACCAGGCCCAGCGCCGCACGCCCCGAGCCCGGGTCGAGCACCTCCCGCACTGGCAGCGCTCCGGCGCTCGCGCCGCCCGCGGCGAGTGCCGCGGAGCCCACCAGTCCCACCAGTTGGCAGTGGCGGGGCTCGACGGGCAGACGGAGGCGGACGGACGGCATCTGCGCAGGCTGTCAACGGGCGATGACCAGGAGGCGACGCGGCCGTCGCCGTACGGCGGCCGATGTATGTCCGCCGCCTTACCAAATGCGGATCCGGCAGGGCCGTACGTGATCAGGGCGTTGTCCGTACGCCGTTCATCACACCCCCGCGCACCCGGAAACGCGCGGGCGCGCTGCGCGCCGCACCTGACACGCCGACCGCATGACCGTCCTTGTCGCCGCCGTGCTTCTCGCGACGATCACCCGCAGGAGGCGCTGGTCTTCACGAAAGTGACGTCGTGTCATCTACCTGCGCGGGGCAGCCGTCCCCCCGGGGCCCTGTCACGGGCGGCAGCCCCCTACGGGAGGTCGCGGGCATCCGGGATCTGCCCGGCGGCCGCCGCGGGAGCAGTGCGGGGCACCAGGCGGCCGCGCTGTCCGCGCCATGGACGCGCGAGTTGGGGCAGGAGTTCCGCCATGACCGCCCTGGCGGCTCGGGTATCTGTTCCGCACATCGTCGAGTTCGGTGACTCACTCCGCGGAAGGCCGCCCGGATTGCCCGGACCGGTCATGGCAGTTGTGGGACGGGAAGGTGCGGGCGGTGCCGCGCACGCGCACGCCGACCTCGTCCCCGACGGCGGGCGGGACCGTGGCCGGGTCGAAGATCCGGGCGGCCACCGGGGTGCCGTCGCCGAGCCGCATGCTGAGCATCGCGTCGTGGCCGTAGAAGTCGCGTTGTACGACCGTCGCGGTGACCGTGCCGGGAACCCCGGGTGGGGCGAGAGTGATCTGCTCGGGGCGCAGCAGTACGCGCATCGGGCCGACGGCCGGACCCCCGACGGCCGGATCGCCGGCGACCGGAGTCACCGGTACCGTGCCGAGCGGGGTGCGGGCCCGGGACCCGTCCACCGTGGCGGGCAGCCACACAGCCTCACCGACAAAGCCGGCCACCCACGGGTCCACCGGTGAGCCGTAGACGAGCTCCGGTGGTCCGCTCTGGACGATCCGGCCGTCCCGCATGACAGCGACCTCGTCGGCCATCGACAGGGCTTCCGCCTGGTCGTGCGTGACCAGGACCGCTGTGGCGCCGTCGGCGCGCAGCGCCTGCCACACGTCCTGACGCAGCTCGGCCCGGAGCCCGGCGTCGAGCGCGTTGAACGGCTCGTCGAGCAGCACCACCCGTGGTCGTGGCGCGAGTGCGCGGGCGACGGCGACGCGCTGCTGCTGACCGCCGGAGAGGCGGTGCGGCATCCGGTCCTGGAGACCGGCCAGGCCCACCAGGTTCAGCACGGCGTCGGCCCGGCCGGCGCGCCGGGCGGCCCGGTCGAGCCCGTAGGCCACGTTGTCGCGGACGGACAGATGCGGGAAGAGGGCACCCTCCTGGGGGACCACCGCGATCCGCCGCCGCTCGGGCGGAGTCGCAGCGTCCGGGGCGGCGACACGGTGGCCTCCGACGTGGATCTCGCCCACGTCCAATGTCTCGAAGCCGGCGATGCAGCGCAGCAGGGTCGTCTTGCCCGAGCCGGAGGGGCCGAGCACGGCGATCAGCATTCCGGAGCGCACGGTGAGGTTCACACCGGTCAGCGCGTGGACGCGTCCATAGGCTTTGCGGACGTCGACGATACGCAGCTCCGCCATGTCAGCTGCCTCCTCCCCGGGTGAGGACGCCGGTGCGCGCCGACAACCACCAGGCGGGTACGGCGGAGACGAGCACCAGCAGGGCCGCGTAGGGCGCGGCGGCGGCGTACGCGGCGACCGACGTCCGGGTCCACAGCTCGGTGGCGAGGGTGTCCATTCCGGTCGGGCGCAGCAGCAGCGTGGCGGGCAGCTCCTTCATGCAGGTGAGGAAGACCAGGACCAGCCCGGCGCCGATGCCCGGTGCGGCCAGCGGCATGGTCACCGTGCGCAGTACGTACAACCGGCGGCGGCCGAGCGAGCGGGCCACCTCCTCCAGGGCGGGCGGTGCCTGCACTGCGGCACTGCTGACCGCGGCGACCGCGAGCGGCAGGAAGAGTGCCGCGTACGCCAGCGCGAGGAGCCACACGCTCTGGTAGAGCGGGTATGCCACGTTGATCCCGAAGAAGACGAGCGAAAGCCCGATGACGACGCCCGGCAGCGCGTGCGACACATAGGCCAGACGGTCCAGGGCGACGGCGACCAGCCCGGGAGCGCGGGCGGTCAGCAGTCCCAGTGGCAGCGCCAGCAGCATGGTCAGGCCCGCGCCGGCCAGGGCGAACCACAGCGAGTTGCCCGCCGCCGCGGCGATCCCGGCCGCCGACCCGGGCCTCGAGACGCCCTCACCGGACCACCGCAGCAGGCTTGCCGCCGGGACCCCCAGCGCCAGTGCCGCCACACCGGTGAGCCCCAGCACGGCAGCCCGACGCAGCCGCCCCAGCCGCAGCTGCACGGGGGGCCGTCCCCCTCCGCCGCCGAGCCGCGCATAGCGGGCCCCGTGGCGCCGGGTCAGCTGCTCGCCCATCAGGACGAGCGCGGTGAGCGCGCACAGAGCGGTGGCGAGGACCAGCGCGCCGGTGCGGTCGAATCCCAGGGTGATCGAGGCGAAGACGGCCCGCGTGAGGACATCCACCCGCACCAGGGATACGGCACCGAAGTCGGAGAGCACGTAGAGAGCGACGAGCAGCGCACCTGCGGTGATCGCCGGTCGCACCTGACGCATGGTCACACCGGTGAACGTGCGCCACGGCCCGCGCCCGAGCGACCGTGCGACTTCTTCCTGCGCCGGGTCCGCGCCCGCCAACGCGGCCGCGACGGGCAGGTAGACGTACGGGTACGAGCACAGCGTCAGTACCAGCGCGGCCGGCCAGAAACCCTCGAATCCATTGACCGTGGAGACCCAGGCAAACCCGGCGACATAGGTGGGCACGGCGAGTGGCAGCGTGGCGAGCACCCCGAAGAGCCGTCGCCCCGGCAGGTCGGTCCGGGTGACGAGGAACGCCGAGGCCACGCCGACCACCGTGCATCCTGCGGTGACCACGGCCGCCAGCGCCATGCTCCGGGCGGCGAGTTCCGCCGTGCGTGCCGTGAACAGTTCGTCGGCGATCCGGTCCCAGCCCGCTTGGCCGACTCGAACACCCAGGTAGGCCAGGGGGATGAGGGCGACGCCTGCCGCGAGGGACGCAGCGATGGCCAGCGCGGGGCGCGGCACGAGCCGCCGCACCCCACGGAGGGCGAGGGCCGGCGTGGTGCTCAGGCCAGCCCCGAATCCTTGATCATTTTGATCGTGGTCTCCAGATCGGCGAGATCGTCGAGGTCGATGTCCGGCGCCGCGAGGGAGGACAGTTCGGGCAGGCCGGGCGCGGTGTCGACGCCGGCCACCAGCGGATACTCGTACGTCTCCTCCGCGAAGTAGGTCTGCGCCTCGGTGCCCAGCAGGTAGTCGACGAATTCCCGCGCGTCGGGGTCGTCGCCGGCCTTCTTCAGTACGCCGACCCCGGAGACGTTGACCAGGGAGCCGATGTCTCCGTCGGGGAAGAAGTGGTTCTGCGCCTTGAGGTCGTCGACGCCGGTGCCCTTTTCCTTGGCCAGCTCGTACACGTAGTAGTGGTTGACCAGCCCGGCGGCGAGCGTGCCCTTGTCGACGTCGGCGACGATCGGCGCGTTTCCTTCCCTGATCTGCGCGTCGTTGGCCTTCAGTCCGTTGAGGAAGTCCTGTGTCCTCTCGTCGCCGTACTTCACTCGCATCGCGGTGATGAAGGCCTGGAACGAGCCGTTGGTCGGCGCGATGCCGACCTTGCCCTTCCATTCGGGCTCGGTCACCTCGAACACCGACGTGGGCAGGTCGGCCCGGGGAACCTCGTCCACGTTGTAGACCATCACGCGCGCGCGGCCGGTCACTCCGACCCACTGCCCGCCCTCGGCCCGGTAGGCCGATGGCACCTTGTCCAGAATCTGGTCGGGCAGCGTCGCGAACAGGCCGTGCTCGGTCACGGCTCCCAGTGCCCCGGCGTCCTGCGCCAGAAAGACGTCCGCCGGGCTCCGGCCGCCCTCTTCCTGCAGTTGGGCAGCCATTTGCGCGGTCTCGCCGTACCGCACGTCGACGGTGATACCGCTGGCCTTCTCGAAGTCCTCGAGCACCGGCTTGACGAGTTCCTCGCTCCGCCCGCTGTACACGGTGATCTTCTTGTCGGCGCGCGGGGTGGCAGTCCGCTGCTCGCTCCCGCCGGCTTCCTCGCCGCATCCCCCGGTGCCCAGGGCCAGCAGACCGACGCTCGCCGACGCCAGCACGAGCCTCACCCTCATACCGGGCGTACGTACCATCCCCACTCCTCCGTTGCCGGCCGGTCTGCAGGCGGGCGACCCGACCATGTTAGGTCAGGCTAACCTCGCTTAAGTCAGGCTAAGCTCAGACAAAGGGGATGTGCGAGATTTGCCGGTTGAACGAGTGGGTGTCACCGCTGGTCCGATCCGAGCGGCAAGACGCGCAGAGCTGCAGGGTCTCCGAGGGCACACCTGCGACAGGGAACGGTGACGTGCCGGCCGGCAACCCGCGACTGGACGTACCCGGGCTGCCCGGCGCCGGTCAGGGGCGCGGCGGAGTCAGCCCTCCGGCTGTTCGATCAACTGGGCGAGGTAGAGCGGCTCGCCCAGTTTCTCGATCAGGTCCAGCTGGGTGTCGAGGTAGTCGATGTGGTCTTCCTCGTCGGCGAGAATCGACTCGAAGAGGTTCGCCGAGGTGATGTCGCCCTTGGTCCGCATGACCTCGACGCCGCGCTTGAGGCGGTCGATCGCTTCGACCTCGACCTCGCGGTCCGCCTGGAGCATCTCGGTCACTGCCTGGCCCACCCGCACATGGAAGAGCCGCTGGTAGTTCGGCAGACCGTCCAGCAGGAGAATCCGGTCGGTGAGGATCTCGGCGTGCTTCATCTCGTCGAACGACTCGTGCCGGGTATGCGCTGCAAGCCTGGTCCAGCCGAAGCTCTCCTGCATCTTGGCGTGCAGGAAGTACTGATTGATCGCGGTCAGCTCGGCGGTCAGCTGCTCGTTGAGGAACTCCAAGATTTCGGGGTCGCCCTGCATGGTTCGCCTCCCATGTTCCTGGCCGGGTGGCACAGAGAGGCGCCGCACCGGCGGCTGCATGCCTATGAGTCATGGTTTCACCAGACGCGTCCCACATCCAGGAAGGGCATGCTTACCTATCTTTCATCCGATATGTCCAGCAGTCCTCTGTTGAGGCAGCGTGCCTCGATGCCCACCCGTCCGAAGTCGAAGTACCTGCCCTTCGTGCTCGGTTCGTCGATGATCACGGCGTTGAACAGGAACCGCAGGACGGCGTTCATGCGGTCGTACTCCTTGGCCTCCAACAGCTTCGCCCAGTTCTCCCGGGCGTCCCGGCCGACCAGCCCCCGGAGAACCTCGACGGCCGGGCGGACGAGCAGCTGGCGCTCGATCTTCGCGATGCGCTCCTCGACCGTCTTCTTCATGGTGCGGTACTCGTGGGTTCTCAGCTCGCGGCTGTCCCACGTGTCCTTGAGCCCCGCCAGCTCTTCCCGGTCGGTGTCGATCGCCGCCTGATCCTCCGGTGAAAGTACGGCGGCTTCCTCCTGTCCGGTCATGTCCAGGCGTTCCAGCAGCGTGATCGCGGCATCGGTCACGAACTGCTCCAGTGGTGCACCGCTCACGGTCCGGTAGCAGCGCAGGGTGTCGGATCGTGCGGCGCGATTGCACATGTACTTGCCGCCGCTGCCGCCCATGCGGTTCCCGCACTCCTTGCAGACGACCAGCCCGCGAAGGATGTAGGGATGCTTGGGCGCCGTTCGGCCCCAGCCTGCCGCGGTGCGGAAGCTGCGGCGTTCCTGTGCCTCGTCCCATGTGCCACGGGGGATGATCGCCGGCCATTCACCCTGGCCGAGCTCCTCCCCTCGGAACACCCGGATGCCCGCCACATGGCGGCTGTCCAGGATCGCCCGCACGTTGAAGCTGTTCCATCCCCTGCCGAGTGCGGTCCGTTCCTCGCGCCGATCGAGATCCACGGCTATGGCTGTGGTCGACTCGCCGTCGAGGTACCGGGAGAAAATCTCGCGCACGATCTCGGCCTCTGCGGCAATGATGGCCGTGCCGCTCCTGTCGTAGCCGTACCGCCGCTTGCCGGTGTGCGGCTTGCCGGCCCGAGCGCGGTCGGTCAGTGCGTCTTTGAGTCGTCGGGAGGTGTCGTCGCTGGACCTGCAAGCGTGCGCCACCTCGATGCGCAGAAGGAACCGGTCGTCGGGGTCGGCAAGATCCCGTTGGTTCGCCTGACCGTGCAGGGTGATGCTGTGGTCGTCCGCGATCCGGAGAAGCTCCTCAAGGTCGCGCGGCTGCCTCATCAGCCGGTCCGGGTGGTGGGTGAGGATGTGGCGGATGTCTCCGGACCGTGCGGCATCGAGCAGGGCATCCCACCCCTTCCGCTTCCGGTTGCGCCGCCACGCCGATCGGTTGTTGTCCACGAAGACCAGGTTCTGATCGACCGTCACACCGAGCCGCTGCGCGATGTCACGGCAGATACGCTCTTGTCGGCCGACACCGGTTTGATCGTCGTCGTTCACGTGCGATATCCGGCAGTAGATCGCCGCCGGTTCCCCTGTCCAGTCGGTACGACTGCGCTTGTCTCGCCGAGACCCGGCAATCCGGGCCGGTCTGCGGAGCCGTTCCGAGTCATTGTTGACCTGCGAATCCTCGTTGACCGGGTCCATGAGAAAAGGCTATGAAGAAGTCATGACAACCCTCAAGTCCAAGCTGCAGGAAGACCTCACCGAGGCGATCAGGGCGCGCGACGAACTGCGCTCCTCCACGCTCCGGCTGACCCTCGCCGCGATCACGAAGGAGGAGGTCTCGGGCAAGACCGCCCGTGAGCTCTCCGACGACGAGGTGCAGAAGGTGATCGCCAAGGAGGCGAAGAAGCGCCGCGAGGCCGCCGATGCGTTCGCCCAGGGTGGTCGGGCCGAGCAGGCCGAGCGGGAGAAGGCGGAGGGCGTCATCCTCGACACCTACCTGCCGCAGCAGCTGACGGACGACGAGCTCCACCAGATCGTGGCCCAGGCCGTCGAGGAGGCCAAGGCGACCGGCGCCGAGGGGCCGCGGGCCATGGGCGCCGTCATGAAGATCGTGAACCCGAAGGTGGCGGGCCGCGCCGAGGGCGGCCGGGTCGCCGCCGCGGTGAAGCAGCTGCTCGCGGGCTGAGGCCCGAAGACGGCTCACGCAGAGACGGCTCACGCAAAGACTGATACGGAGCGGGCCCGGTCCGAGATCTCGGACCGGGCGCGCGGCGAGGGTTCCCCCGAGCGGGGGGGGGGCGGGGCAAGCCACCCGGCACGGCAGGCGGGGGGCGGCGCGGCCGCGCGGGGCCGC
>NZ_JBEXSW010000038.1:0-91397 GCF_040613775.1 Streptomyces sp. NPDC006208
CTGCGGGCCATCAACCGCGCGGCGCCCGCGATCGTAGTGTCCGGTTGCACGGTAACGGCGGGGGTCGTCATGAGCCGGCCCGCCGTCACCGCGCGTGACGCGTCCTCCCCCTGGGCCAGAGCCAGGAAGTCGGCGTCGGTCTCGGCTTCCGGGAAGTCGAAGCCGGCGACCCAGCGCACGGTCTCCCAGGAGCCGCCGAGATCAAGCTGTGCGCCTGGCTGACCGGGCTCGGACGCGCTCGGGGAGTCACGAATGGGTCCACGAACGTGCCAGGCGCCCGGGCGACATCCGCCCGGGCGCGGGTTTGGCGCGGTGCACCGTCCCCGCTGTATTGCGAAAACAGCGGCTCAGCCTCCGCTGAGCATCTTCTTCATCTGGGTGATCTCGGCGGTCTGGGCGGTGATGATGTCGTCTGCGAGCTTCTTGGCGGGCTCGTAGGCGCCCTTTTGCTTCTCGGTCTTCGCCATTTCGATGGCGCCTTCGTGGTGTTCGATCATCATGGTCAGGAACATGGTGTCGAAGGGGTTGCCCGAGACGCCGTTCAGTTCGTCGAGGTCCTGGTCGTTCATCATGCCGGGCATGGACGGGGTGTCGTCGCCTTGCCCCCTGCCGTGGTCCATACCGGATGGAACCTTCTCACCCCACGCCTTGAGCCAGCCGGACATGGTCTGGATCTCCGGCGCCTGTGCCTTCTTGATCTTCGCGGCGAGTTCCTTGACCTGGGCGGAGGCGCCGCGCGCCGTGGCCATGCGGGACATGACGATGGCCTGGCGGTGGTGCGGGATCATGCCCTGCGCGAAGGCGACGTCGGCGTTGTTGTGCTTGCCCGCCTCGGCCGAGGCAGAGGTAGTGGTGCCGGGCGAGGTGTCGGTGCCGCTAGTGCTGTCGCTGCCGCCGCAGCCAGCCAGAACGAGCGCGGCGGCCGTTACGCTCGCAGCCAGCGCGGCACGGCGGGACAGGGAAATGCTGGTGTTCATGGTTTCGGAAGCTCCTGTTTCGACGGATCTGAGGACGTACACGCACGCGACGGAGCCCACCGGGGCGGCCATCGCGGGCTTTCCTAGATCCGCAGGAGCTGGAGTTCAGCGAGCGATGGCGGAGCACGTCCGCCTGCTGGCTGATACGAAGAGGTGAGCGGCTGGGCAGCCGTGGTGGTCATGTCGCTGGAGAGCGAGGGCGCCAGGCCTGGAAGCGCTGCGGTGCCGGGGATCGCCGCGGAGGTACACACCTGGTCGGTACGGTGGTTGTGGCCGCCGGTGCTGTCGCACGGATATACCTGGCCGACCTCGAGCGGTTGCATGTGGTGCACGTGGTGTGTGCCGTGGTCCGGGGCGGGCAGTGCCGCCGCGGGAGCCAGCCCGTGCAGGCCCAGCAGCCCGACCAGGACGGTGAGAACGAGCAGCGCCCGCGTCCGCCCTGGGGGCTGCGGCCGCCCCCAGGGCATCGGTGCCTTCCGGCTCACGGTGCCATTGTAGAAGCAGGCCCCTGGCGAAGGTCTGTCAGGGACGGGCGCCGGAGCCGGCACTCATGACGACGGTGAATACCGGCCCACCGTGGGCTGTGCATGTTGCGCATCATGAAGAACATCATCAGCGGGCAAGCAGCCACGAGGCCGAGCCGGAGCAGAGAGCCGAGCGGCGTGCCGAGGGCGCCGACCAGGACAACGGCTGCGATGGCATTCAGACCGTAGTTGCGCGTCTTGTCGTTGTTCACGGCGCCTCCTCACGCAGGGGCCAGAAGGTCAGGGTTTGGCAGGGAGCTGGACGCGGACAGCGTGTTCAGGCGGCGCCGGACCCCTCCTCGTCGATCTCCCTGCCCCATCCGCTGACGCCGTGGCCGAACCTGTTTCGGCTGCTTCAACGGCCGGGCGACTTGGAAGCCCGGCGACCGTACGAGTCCTTGCCTTCACATGCGTCGTCCCTCCGCGGCGCCCGGAACGCTCGGCCCAGAAGGTCCAGGGCCGGTGGGCCGATCAGTCCCTACTCGGCAGGGGTTGTCTGCGGGAGGTTGGAAGGGAGCCGTCAAGGAGGCGAGCTGCCATGGGTGCCCTCGATGTCGTGGTCGTACTGGTCGCCGCAGGACTGATCGCCGCACTGGGCTGGTTCTTCTTCGGACCGCGCCGCGTCGGCGCCGCTCGGGTCGAAGGCGGGATACAGCGCGTTCAGGTGACAGTGCGGGGCGGCTACAGCCCCAACCTGATCAAGGTCCGGCAGGGCATTCCGGTGGAGCTGGTCTTCGACCGGCAGGAATCCGGAGAGTGCACCTCTCGGGTGGTCTTCCCGGATCTCAAGGTCGGCGCCGGGCTGCCCGCTCACACCCGCACCACCGTTCGGCTGAACCCCGAGCGGGCGGGCTCCTTCGGCTTCGCCTGCGGCATGAACATGATCCACGGCACACTGCTGGTCGAACCAGCCGACGGCTCCGAAGCACCACCGTCCTCCCCCGCCGGCCACGGCACCGCCACCGCGGCCCCCGCCGCAGGCGGCGGCCCTCCGGCCGGGGAAGAAACGGAGGCGGAAGACGCGGACGCCGCCGAGCGGCAGGCGGAGATCAAGGACCTCACCCGCAGGGTGCAGGTCGGGGCGGTGCTCACCGCACCGGTGCTGTTCGCCGTCATGGCGCACGAACTTTTCGGCGCCGACTGGGTGCCCACCTGGATGCTGAACCACTGGCTTCAGCTGGCGCTGATCACCCCGGTGATGCTCTTCACCGGCTGGCCGATCCATGTCACGGGCTGGCTGACCCTACGCCACCGCGCCGCCGACATGAACAGCCTCATCACCCTCGGCACCACCGCCGCCTACGCCTACAGCCTGCTCGTCACCCTCGCCCCCGGTTTGCTTCCGGAGGACGTGCGCGAGGTCTACTACGAAGCGGTCGGCGTCATCCTCACCCTGATTCTGCTCGGCCGGCTCCTGGAGGCCCGCGCGAAGGCCGGCACTGGCGAAGCCATCCGCGCACTGCTGGGCCTGCAGGCCCGCACCGCGCGCGTCATACGCGAGGGCACCGAGAGGGAGATTCCCGTCGAGGATGTCGCCGTCGGCGACGAGGTGGTCATCCGGCCAGGCGAGAAGATCCCCGTAGATGCCGAGGTGCTCTCCGGATCCTCCTCGGTGGACGAGTCGATGGTCACCGGTGAGCCGATGCCCGTCACCAAGCACGCCGGAGACACCGTCGTCGGCGCCACCGTCAACAGCACCGGCTCCCTGCGGGTGCGGGCGGCCAAGGTCGGCGCCGACACCATGCTGGCCCAGATCATCCGCCTCGTTCAGCAGGCGCAGGCCTCGAAGGCCCCCATCCAGCGGCTCGCGGACGCGGTCTCCGCCTACTTCGTGCCCGCCGTCATCGCCGTCGCGATCGCCACGTTCGCGGTGTGGTTCACCGTAGGGCCGTCCCCGGCGCTGACCCTCGCCCTCGTCTCCGCGGTCGCGGTACTGATCATCGCCTGCCCGTGCGCGCTCGGACTGGCCACCCCGCTGTCGGTGATGGTCGGCACCGGCAAGGGCGCCCAGGCTGGCATCCTGATCCGCTCCGCCGAGGCCCTGGAGACCGCCCACAAGCTGGACACCGTGGTCTTGGACAAGACCGGCACCGTGACCGAAGGCAAACCCGTCCTGACCGACGTCCGCACCATCGACGCCCTCGACGAATCCGGCCTGCTGCGGCTGGTGGCAGCGGCCGAGTCCTACAGCGAACACCCGCTGGCGCAGGCCATCGTCGCAGGCACCCGCGACCGCGGGCTGGTGTGGCCCGCCGCCACGGGGTTCGACTCGGTCACCGGCAAGGGTGTCCAGGCCACCGTCGACGGACACGCCGTCCTGGTCGGCACCGCCCGGCTCCTCGACGACGTCGGCGTCGACACCTCCGTCCTGGCCCCCGTGGCGGCCGACTTCTCAGCTGAAGGCAAAACCGCCGTTCTCGCCGCCATCGATGGAAAGCCCGTAGGCGTCCTCGCCGTCGCTGACACCGTCAAGGACGACTCGGCCGCAGCCATCGCCGCCCTCAAGCGCCTGGGCCTCGAGGTCGTCATCATCACCGGCGACAACACCCGCACGGCCGCAGCGGTCGCCGCCCAAGTCGGCGTCCCCCGGGTACTGGCCGAGGTCATGCCCGAGCACAAGGCAGACGAGATCCGCCGCCTGCAGGGCGAAGGCCGCACCGTCGGCATGGTCGGCGACGGCGTCAACGACGCCCCCGCCCTGGCCGCCGCCGACGTCGGCCTGGCCATCGGCACCGGCACCGACGTGGCCATCGAAGCGGCCGACATCACCCTCATCTCCGGCTCCCTGACCGGCGTCGTCACCGCCATCCGGCTCTCCCGCGCCACCATGCGCAACATCCGCCAAAACCTGTTCTTCGCCCTGATCTACAACGCTGTCGGCGTACCGCTCGCCGCCGGCGCCCTCTACCCGTTGTCGGGCATCCGCCTCAGCCCCATCATCGCCGCAGCCGCCATGGCCGCCTCCTCCCTCTCCGTCGTCACCAACGCCTCCCGCCTGCGCGGTTGGCGCGCTACGCCGCTGCCACCCGTCAGGCCCGCCCACGTTCGGCCCAGGGTCGAGTCCGCCGCCGACCGGACCGCGGCAGCCGCCGGGGCCCAGCCGCACCACCACACGATGTCCGCCGCCGCGCACCAGCCCCACGGCGACGAGCGGTCCCTGGACCCGGTGTGCGACATGCCCGTCGAGAAGGCGACCGCGCCCGAACACCGGCAGACCGACACCGGCACCTACTACTTCTGCTCCGTCCAATGCGCCGCCGCGTTCGAGGCCGACCCAAGCCGCTACACCGCCGCCTCGGGCAAGCGCAATGGAGGAGGCGAACCACAGTGACCACCGCCTCAGCCTCCCGCCCCCACTCGCCTGGTCGGCATCCCAGGCATCCGGGTACGCCGACCTGGCGCCCAACTGACCCCACGCCACAGCAACTACCGAGAGCTACTTGTCCCCTCGCCGTAGCTATTACGAGCGCAGGGCCTCATCCCGACCTTGGGCTCGAAGGACGGAGGCGGTGGCTGGGCCCGGTCAGCTGGCCGCACCCATCCTCTCGGAGGTCCTCCAGTAGGGGCCGTTCGGCAGGGCCTCGACGGTGTGGAGCTGAGACAGACCGAACTCGGGGGCTCTGTTCAGCGCGGCAGCGAGTTCTGTTCGCGCTGGCGGCGGCGCCCTTGGAGTGTCACCCCGCGAGGCTTGAACACCGACAGGACGGCCGCTGCGAGCATGCCCAGCAGAGCGGCGGTCGCGTCAGCGATCATCTGGATGCGCATGCCCGCCAGCTCGCCGCCCGCGAGCGCTGTCGGCGCGGCTGCGTCGGCCAGGTGTCCGACCGGCTGCATGTGCACCAGCAGAAGCAGCGTCGCCAGCACGGTGATCAGCAGCTTCGCGATGACCCAGTAGTGACGCAACAGCCCCCCAGACGGTACCCAGTGACTGGAGAATGCCGGTCAGCAGCGAGGCAAGGCAGAATGGGACGATCACGAACCAACCCACCAGCCCCATCGCTACATAGGCGCCCCGCACCGTCTGGGGCGCGCTGCTGGACAGCCCTGCGACGGCCAGAGCCAGGAAGGCGGCGACTGCCCCCGGCCAGCCCAGCGAGGCGGTGACGTGGGCGGTGAGCGTCAAAATGGGGGCAGCAGAATCGGATCAGCCCTCGCTCCGCTCACCGTGGCGGAGATCCGGCGCCTGCTGGACGCTCTGCTTCCTCACCCCAAGCCCTTTGGTTGGCACAAAAGAGGGACGGTTGGCGCAAAGATAGCCGCATGTGTCGTCCAGGGTTGGACCCGGAACCTCGTTGATGGGCGAGCGGGCGAGGAAAGTCTGTGCGGCGATGTGCCGACATGGGCGCCTCGGGGCGCATCAGCGGCTCCCCGCTGGCTCATGGCCTCTCGATGTTGTACAGCGGCACCGACTGGGTCGGGCTGTGTCGAGCGCATCACAGCGGCTCCGGATACAGGTGCTGAGGTGTGGGCGCTGCCAACCTCCGGCTCGCCTCCCCTGCCGGCGACCTGCCAAACAAATGGCGAGGTGTATGCCGTCGGCGGGTTGGCGTGAGTGTGCTGTTCGTGGCTCCGGCCGCCGGACCTTCCTGGTACTTGGTGGAGGACAGTGCGCAGGCGATGTCGCTGCCCTCGCCGAGCCGAGGTTCTGTACCCGGTCGCCCTCGTGGAGTTCGGCCTTGGCGGTGGGGTTGCGTCGCACCCCAGTCAGGTAGCGAACTCGCGGGAAGAGATGTCGCGTTCGTCGGCCTCGCACAGAGGGAAAGCTGAAGTCCCCGTCGACCGCGATGGCCTGCGAACCGCAGATTGACGTCATGGCCCGGGGGCGATGCCGCCGCGCGCGCCGGCATCCGATCAATTGGGGTTGATGTATCAATCTGAATTGATGTATCTTCGAGATGTGGGATATCGCCTCTGGGGCGGGACCGTCACGCCGCCCGAGTTCGTCCGCCTGGCTGCGCATCCGGTGCGCTGGCGGCTGCTGACGGAACTCGCCGACGGCGACCATCGGGTCCGTGAACTGGTGGAACGCGTCGGGGAGCCGCAGAACCTGGTCTCGTATCACCTACGGCTCCTGCGCGACGGTGGTCTGGTCACGGCCAGGCGCAGCAACTTTGATGGCCGGGACAGCTACTACCGCCTGGACCTGGAGCGTTGCGCTGAGGCGCTGGCGGCCAGCGCCGCCGCCCTGCACCCGGCGTTGTGCCAGGCCCCCTCACCGCCGCGTCGTCCGGTCGTCCGGGCGCGAGCCCGCCGTGTTGCGGTGCTTTTCGTGTGCACAGGCAACAGCGCCCGCTCGCCGATCGCTGAAGCCCTGCTGCGCCACCACACCGCCGGCCGCGTAACCGCGGCAAGTGCAGGCACCAGTCCCAAGCCGCAGGTGCACCCGCACGCTGTCCGGGTGCTGCGCGAGTCGTTCGGCATCGACCTCACCGGTCGGCGTACCCAGCACGTGGGCGACCTGGTCGGCCGCCGCTTCGACCACGTGATCACCTTGTGCGACAAGGCTCGCGAGTTCTGCCCGGAGTTCGGCTCGAGGCGGGTCCACTGGAGCATGGACGACCCGGGCGCGGCCGGAGACACCGACCAGGCCGGCTACGCGGCCTTTCAGCACGCGGCGGCAGACATAGACGCCCGTATCAAGCATCTGATGCCGGTCCTGAACACCCCCGAGACCGTTGCGAGGTCCGAGCCATGACCACTCACGACGAATACGTCAGCGTCCGCTACCTGGTCGACGACGTGCAGGCCACCATCGACTTCTACACCACCCACCTCGGTTTCACGCTGCACTCCAGCGCCGTCCCTGCCTTCGCCGACGTGGTCCGTGGCAGGCTGCGACTGTTGCTGTCCGGCCCGGCAAGCTCGGGCGCCCGGGCCACCCCGAAGGAGGCTGCCGTCGCGGGCGGCAATCGCATCCACCTCACCTACGACGACCTTGATGCCGAGATCGCTCGGCTGCGCAGCGCCGGTGTCTCCTTCCGTAGTGAGGTCGTCGCCGGTCCTGGAGGACGCCAGATCCTGCTGTCCGACCCGGCGGGCAACCTCATCGAGCTGTTCCAACCCGCCCGTCGGCCCGCCGCGCCGGCCAGCCCTGACCAGGCGCGACGCTGACCGCTCCGTCACTCGCAGCTGCGTGGTATCCGTCCGCTGTGGCAGGTACTGGGAAGGGTGTTCCCGAGGTGGTGCTGCCGCTGCCTGCGGAGCTGGAGCGCGATCCGAAGGTGCTCCTGCACCGGCGGATCATCGAGATCAGTGACGGCATGCTCGCGCTGCACCTCTATCGCAGCGAGGCCGCCAGAGACGAGGCGAGCCGACACCTGGTGTCAGCCGGGCTGACAGGACGACAGCTGGCCGCAGCGGTGGAAGCGGTGTGTCTGCGGCACGCCATGGCACGCAAGGACGCGGGCTTCGCGGTCAACGCGCCGGAAGCGGCGACCGGTCGCGGAGACCTCGGTGAGGCTCAGGACGACCTGGAGGCACAAGCCGCATGGTTGGAACTTGTCTCGCGGCTCCACGGGAGCCGGACAGTGCGCAGGGCGTCTGACGCGAAGGCGAACAGCCATGCGGACTCGGTGGTAGGGGAGTCGGGACCGAGGGGCGGAGGTCCGTAGGGGCTGTCAGTGGCGCGGTCTAGGCTGCGCGCATGACCGAGAATCCTGGGCAGTTGACCTTCGGCGCGGGGGACGAGACGGGCGACACGGGTGTCCCTGGGCTGCTTTACACAGCCGACTGGCTCACCGCGGAGTCCTGCCGCGAGCTGCTGTCCGGGATCGATTCCGAGCCGTGGTCGACGGAGTTGCGGCGCCGGGTGCAGCACTACGGCCACCGCTACGACTACGGCAGCCGCAGCGTATCGGCTGATCACACTGCGTCCGCCGCCGCACCCCTGCCGCACTGGGCGCAGGAACTGGCCCGGCTCCTGGTCCAGGAAGGAATCATGGAAATGCCGGACCAGGTCATCGTCAACGAGTACGAACCGGGCCAGGGGATCAGCGCCCACCTGGACTGCGTCCCGTGTTTCGGCCCGGTGGTCGCTGCGATCACACTCGGCTCGGGCTGCGTCATGGACTTCAGCCACAAGGCGAGCGGCGCGAGGGTCCCCGTCCGGCTGGCCCCGGGGAGCCTGTGCGTGATGACGGGCCCGGCGCGCTACGACTGGCGCCACGCGATAGCGGCGCGCAAGTCGGACCCGGGGCCGGTGGGACGTATCCCGCGCGGCCGTCGTGTTTCGGCGACCTTCCGTACGGTACTCGCGCCTGCCTGAGCCACCGGGGTCGCTCCACTCGTCCTGAACTGCTCGGCGTGCCGCGCCCCGTCCTCCCGTACGGAGCCGGCTCGTCAGCTGTCAACGTCGGTCGTTCCGTCGCCGGACGGCTTCTCATGGACCGGACGCAACCATTCGGGCAGGGCATCTCGAACAGTCGGGACGGCCAGGACGCGAGACACGGCTGCTGACACAGCAAGCGCTCCCGCGACCCAAGGAAGTGTGGTGTGCAGGCCACTGACCTCTACGACGACGGGGATCACCAACACGAGACCGACCAGAGTGTGCATCAGGCCATGCAGAGTTTGCTTCGGGTTCTTCATCGCGGCAGACCTCCTTCGTGTTGTTCCGGGACCACGGGCGGCGAAGCGGGGAGCTCATTGCTTCGGCTCCCGTGCTTTGACAAGTGGGCAGTTGGAGAATCCAGCAGCAGCGCCGGACCATGGCCCGGCGCTGCTGTCGTGACCGGCCGGATTCTGCGGGAACCGGCTGCTTTCCCGCATGGGAGTCGGCACGAGGCCCTGAGCGGGGTGTCGCTCTAGTCTTCTGAGTCAGGAGTTCTGTTCAGATATGTAGGCTTGCCTCATGGCGCGGACGGGGCGGCCGAAGGCCGAGTTAAGACTGTCGGATGAGGAACGGGCTGCACTCGAGGGGTGGGTGCGGCGTCGTTCCACGCCGCAGGCATGGGCCTTGCGGTGCCGGATCATCCTTGCCTGCGCCGAGGGTGCCTCGAACAAGGATGTGGCGGCCCGGCTCGGTTCCACACCTCATGCGGTGGGCCGTTGGCGGTCCCGCTTTGTGCAGTACCGGATCGCCGGCCTGGGTGACATGCCGCGTCCGGGCGGCCCCAGGACGGTGACGGACGAGCAAGTCGCCGCGGTGGTCACGAAGACACTGGAGTCCACACCGAAGAACGCAACACACTGGTCGACACGGTCGATGGCGAAGGAGACGGGCCTGTCGCAGTCGTCAGTGTCACGGATCTGGCGGGCGTTCGGCCTGCAGCCGCATCGGTCGGAGACCTTCAAACTGTCAACCGATCCGTACTTCGTCGACAAGGTCCACGACGTCGTGGGGCTCTACCTGGACCCGCCCGAGCGGGCGTTGGTGTTCTGCGTGGATGAGAAATCGCAGATCCAGGCCCTGGACAGGTCCCAGCCCGTGCTGCCGATGATGCCCGGGGTTCCCGAGCGGGCGACCCACGACTACGTCCGCGCCGGTACCACCACACTGTTCGCGGCACTGGAGGTCGCCACCGGCAAAGTCATCGGCTCCCTGCACCGCCGACACCGCGCCGAGGAGTTCAAGAAGTTCCTGGTCAAGCTCGACAAGGAAGTGCCCACCGGCCTGGATGTCCACCTGATCTGCGACAACTACGCCACCCACAAGACACCTGCCATCAAGAAGTGGCTGCTGGCACATCCCCGGTTCCACCTGCACTTCACACCGACGGGCTCATCCTGGCTCAACCTCGTCGAGCGATGGTTCGCCGAACTCACCAACAAGCAGATACGACGAGGCGTCCACAGGTCCGTCCAAGCCCTGGAGAAGGACATCCGCAACTGGATCGCAGCCTGGAACACCGACCCGAAGCCCTACGTCTGGACCAAGACCGCCGACGAGATCCTCGAACGCCTCGCCTCATATCTGAACAGAATTCCTGACTCAGAAGACTAGAGCGTGTGTCGAAAGTGGATCATGAGCGATGAATGATCACGGTGCATGGGGCGGGGAGATCTCACGGACGAGCAGTGGGCGGTGCTGGAGCCGCTGTTGCCGAAGGGTGCCAAGGCGGGGCGGCCGCCCGTCTGGTCTCGGCGGCAGCTGATCGACGGCATACGGTTCCGGGTCCGTAGCGGTGTTCCGTGGCGGGACGTGCCCGTCGAGTACGGGCCGTGGGGCCGGGTCTACGACCTGTTCCGCCGATGGCAGCGGAACGGCACCTGGCACCGCATCCTCACCCGGCTTCAGTCCCTGGCCGACGTGAAGGGTGCGATCGTGTGTGGGACCTGAGCGTCGATTCCACGGTGTGCCGTGCCCATCAGCATGCGGCCGGGGCCCGCAAGCAGGGTGGCCTGCAGAAGGAACCACCGGGCGGCGTGTTCACCGAGCCTGGTGATCACGGGCTGGGTCGCTCGCGCGGAGGGTTCACCACCAAGCTGCACCTCGCCGTCGAGCAGGGCCAGAAGCCCATGTCGATCGTGGTGACGGCAGGGCAGCGCGGGGACTCGCCGCAGTTCGAACCCGTGCTGGCAAAGGTCCGCGTGCCCCGCATCGGGCCGGGCCGGCCACGCGTCCGCCCTGACCGCGTGCGGGCTGACAAGGCGTACGCCTCCAGGAAGAACCGTGCCTACCTGCGTCGCCGGGGGATCCGCTGCACGATCCCGGACAAGGCCGACCAGGCACGCAACCGCCAGAAGCTCGGCTCCCGCGGCGGCCGGCCTCCGCATTTCGACCCGATCGATTACCGCGAGCGCCACGCGGTCGAGTGCGGGATCAACCGCCTCAAGAGGCACCGCGCTGTCGCCACCCGGTACGACAAACTCGCGGTCCGCTACGAGACGACCGTGCTGGTCGCAGCCATCAACGAATGGCTGTGACCAGCACATGGCGACTTCTCAAGGCCACACCACTTTGACCACAGCGTGGCCTGCCGAAGCCGCCTGCCCATAGAACTCTCGGAGGTCCCGGTGATGTTCGAGGTACTCCTGCCTGGCGCAGCCGAGGGCACTGAACCTGGCACCGACAACGTTCCACAGCTCGTCGAAAGAGACAGCCGTAAGGAAACGCGCGGCCTGTGACACGCCAGGCGGCTCCAGAAGCATCAGCGGGGGATCGGAGGGGTCGGCGCCAGCGCTGTGGGGCACGGGGCGGCCGCCGTAGATCGGCAGTGTCCAGGGCTCGTCGGCATCTGAGTAGAGGGCATTGGCCGCGGCATAGAGGTCGTTGACAGCGTCCCAGCCCTTGTTGATCGAGTGGGCGATGCCCGCTGCGTACTCGGCAGTGTCGTTTTCCCAAGCCTCAGACATGAACGCAGCGAGCCAGGTGTGGTCGTCCCGGATCTCGGACTCAGCCACGGCGCGAAAGTGCAGGTAGATGCTCACTACGACGAGTCCTTCAGCTTAGCGGCCCATCTGTCGGGCCGAACGGACAGAACCTACTTGAGGGCACTGACAGCCATGTGTGGTCGATATCGACTCGCGCGATCTGGCAGAACTTTCGATACACGGCCTAGTCTTCTGAGTCAGGAGTTCTGTTCAGATATGTAGGCTTGCCTCATGGCGCGGACGGGGCGGCCGAAGGCCGAGTTAAGACTGTCGGATGAGGAACGGGCTGCACTCGAGGGGTGGGTGCGGCGTCGTTCCACGCCGCAGGCATGGGCCTTGCGGTGCCGGATCATCCTTGCCTGCGCCGAGGGTGCCTCGAACAAGGATGTGGCGGCCCGGCTCGGTTCCACACCTCATGCGGTGGGCCGTTGGCGGTCCCGCTTTGTGCAGTACCGGATCGCCGGCCTGGGTGACATGCCGCGTCCGGGCGGCCCCAGGACGGTGACGGACGAGCAAGTCGCCGCGGTGGTCACGAAGACACTGGAGTCCACACCGAAGAACGCAACACACTGGTCGACACGGTCGATGGCGAAGGAGACGGGCCTGTCGCAGTCGTCAGTGTCACGGATCTGGCGGGCGTTCGGCCTGCAGCCGCATCGGTCGGAGACCTTCAAACTGTCAACCGATCCGTACTTCGTCGACAAGGTCCACGACGTCGTGGGGCTCTACCTGGACCCGCCCGAGCGGGCGTTGGTGTTCTGCGTGGATGAGAAATCGCAGATCCAGGCCCTGGACAGGTCCCAGCCCGTGCTGCCGATGATGCCCGGGGTTCCCGAGCGGGCGACCCACGACTACGTCCGCGCCGGTACCACCACACTGTTCGCGGCACTGGAGGTCGCCACCGGCAAAGTCATCGGCTCCCTGCACCGCCGACACCGCGCCGAGGAGTTCAAGAAGTTCCTGGTCAAGCTCGACAAGGAAGTGCCCACCGGCCTGGATGTCCACCTGATCTGCGACAACTACGCCACCCACAAGACACCTGCCATCAAGAAGTGGCTGCTGGCACATCCCCGGTTCCACCTGCACTTCACACCGACGGGCTCATCCTGGCTCAACCTCGTCGAGCGATGGATAGCCGAACTCACCAACAAGCAGATACGACGAGGCGTCCACAGGTCCGTCCAAGCCCTGGAGAAGGACATCCGCAACTGGATCGCAGCCTGGAACACCGACCCGAAGCCCTACGTCTGGACCAAGACCGCCGACGAGATCCTCGAACGCCTCGCCTCATATCTGAACAGAATTCCTGACTCAGAAGACTAGGAGGGGGTACCGCCCCTGGGCGGTACCGGGGGAGTGGCCGCCGGCGGGGGCGGCGCGGAGCCGGCCGTCGGCGGCTGCCCCGGGGGCATGGGGGCGGGCGGCGGCACCTGAGGAACCGCGGGGGCGGTCGGAGCGGAAGCGTCAGGCACGTAGTAGGCGTACAGCCCTCCGTCCTCCGAACCGACGAAGACCTGCCCCTCCGCCAGGGTCGGCGACGAGGTCACACGGCCGTTCGTGGGCTCGCCCGTCCACAGGAGACTCAGGTCGGTTGCGTCGTATCCGGCGGCACAGTTTCCGGCGCCGACATAGACGACGTCGTGAGCCACGGCAGGCGAAGACGCCATCCCGGACGTACCCGGTGGGCCCACGCGTGTGTGCTGGACCGCGGTGCCCTGGTTCCCGACGTAGTAGAGGAACCCGTCGTTGGCGGTCACGTAGACGCGGTCGATGTGTGCGTGGGCCGTGTCTACGGCCGGAGAGCCCGTGACACGCCCGCCGGTCGGCACCTGCCACTTGGGGAGTCCCGTGGCGGGATCGAGTGCCGTCAGCGAGTTGCCGATGCCGATGTAGAGGGCTTCGTCGGTCACAGCCGGCGAGGAGAGGATGCTTTCCGCGCCGGGACTCTCATGTGTCCGGACCTCGGCGCCGGTGCTCGCGTCGACGGCAGCCACGACGCCTTGCTCGTCACCGATGTAGACCCTGTTGTCCTTCACGGCCGGCGAAGCCTGATAGCCGTTTCCGGCTCCTGCCTTGGGGTAGGTCCACCGGAGGTTTCCGGTTGCTGTATCGAAGGCGTAGAGACGCTTGTCCCCGCCTTCGGCCGCGGCGAATACGGTCGTGCCGTCCTCGGAGACGGCTGGGGACGAACGCCCGAACCCGTATGGCTTGGACCACAGTTGCTTTCCCGACGTGCTGACGGCGTAGAGGCTGCCGTCAGCGGATGTGAAGAAGACCTGGTCGCCACCACCGCGGGCGAGGCCATGACATCGCCGTTGGTGGGGAAGCGCCAGAGGAGTTTGCCGTGCACATCGACTGCGTTCAGGTGCATGTCGTGGGAACCGACGTAGGCGACCCGATCGACCACCGCCGGAGAGGAGGCGACGGTGTCCCCGGCGTCGAAGGGCCAGCCGGGCCGCAACTGCAGTTGCGGCACCTGTGACTTGTGCAGGGTGGTGAGGTGCTGGTTGAAGGCTGTGTGTGCCGAATCGAAGCGGAACATCGGCCACCCCTCGCTGCTCGCCCCGCCGCCCGCGCTCTCGCCACTGCCTTGGTCGAGGCCGCCGAGGGGCTGCTGAGCCACAGACCTTTCGGTCCGATGTGGTGTCACCGGATGGCCCGCGGGTGCGTGCGCCGACGCAAGTGCCGTGGCACTCCAGGCCGTTGCGGTGAGGAGCAGCGTTGTCGCCAGCGCCAGTGGCCGGCGCCACAGCCGTTCCGCCTTCTCTGCAATGGTCACCATGTGTTCTCTCCTTCGTCATCGGGCCAGGGAGCGCTACGCGGCATTCCGGTTCCTCTGCGGGAGCGGCGCACGTTCGACGGGATCAGCCAGGCGAAGCCGAAGTGCCGGAAGGTACGGATTCAGCCTTCTGCGCATTCCGGCGGGCAGGGAACCGGCGTCCCGAAGCAGCAACTCGGCGAGGTACGCGGCCAGCTCAGGAGGGAGATCGTTCTCGAGCCAGCTCCGGAAGGCCGCTACGGAGCTTCTGCGGATGGTCTCGCCTTCGGGGTCCTGCGCTGGGTCGGCCAGGGACGGTTCGACGTCCTCGATGCTCGCGGGACGCTGGAAGCCGTGAAGAACGTAGAACTCGCCGTTCTTCGGGCCTACCCGGGACGCCAGGCCGGCTCTCTCGCCCGGAGTGAGCATCCGCCCCAGACCCTGCACGGTCGACTCCTCCAGTGCGAGGAACTTCCTGCGCGCGCGGCGCTGGCCTCTCGAGAGCGGGTCCTCGGCCCGCGCGACGGCCGTGAACGCGCCCCGGATGCGGGCTTTCAGCAGTGCCGGCCAGACCTCGTACCGGGTCCAGTCGATCCTGAGGAACGCTTGGTAGAGCTCCCACATGACCTCGCTTCGCACCGCGTCGCGGTCAGCTTCAGCCGGAATGCCTGCCGCCAGGCGGTCGGCTGTCCGCCTCGCCCACGGCCAGAGGTGTTCCAGGAGCTCTTCCCGAAGTTTCTGAATCTCCTCTCCCGCTTCGGCGCGTGGTGCGAACTGCTTCAGTTCTGTCGTGATCCATCCCCTGTCGTAGGGGCTCACAGAACGGCGCCCCTCTTTCCTGCAGGCAGAATTTGCGGCCCGGTAATCGGGCCTCGCGGCACAGGGGAGCGGGGCCCGACAGGGCCGGCCGTCGGCGGAGAAGGAATCGGTCTTCGACTGCTGTGAAAACACAGCCTGCTGGCTGCACATGAACATCCTCCGATCAATGAGGACTCCGTCACGCAACCCAGCATTGGAGATCGGCCACGCAATGCGCTCGGGGAACTTTTTGGCTTCTGCCTGAAATTGCGATGATCC
Organism: Streptomyces sp. NPDC006208; assembly: GCF_040613775.1. Classification (NCBI taxonomy): domain Bacteria; kingdom Bacillati; phylum Actinomycetota; class Actinomycetes; order Kitasatosporales; family Streptomycetaceae; genus Streptomyces; species Streptomyces sp. NPDC006208. Next base: position 15,648 of record NZ_JBEXSW010000038.1, read on the forward strand.
CTCGAACGACGCTTTTGGCGTATGCCTGATTCCGGCAGCGTCTGTCCGCCCGCCCGGCGATGCGCCGAGAAACGACTTCAGGCAACCGCGGCCGACCCGCGACCCACTGGAGGGATGGAGCCATCGGGGCCGGAGTTCACCGGCCCCGTCGTACGGCGCACCAAGGGGCTTTCGTTCCCGGACACGGCCGAGGAGGCTGCAATGGCTTGCTACGGAGCAGAAGCGCACGGAGAACGAGGCCGGGAGCGCCTCGACCGGAGCGGTCCCGCCCCCGTCGCCGCCTTCTGCAACCCGTTCAAGGACGGCATTCCTGAGGCGTTCGTCCTCACAGAGGACGAGGACGGGTGGGGGCACGTCCGGTATCTGTCCCAGGATCCGCCCGGGACCGGAAGATGGTTCCTCCGGGAGCTGCCGGGTCGGCCCTCTACGGCAACCGCGGTCGTGGTGACGGTCCAGGGGCTGACCGTCAGCGCGCACTGGACCGACGTGTCCGGCAACCTCTGGTGGGCGCCGCTCACACCGGGCGGCTTCGGCGATCGACCGGAAACGGCCGGGCGTCGAGGAGTTCCGGCGAACGGCGGCAAGCCGGCGGGCCGTTGGCCGACGGCAACCCGGCCCTGCCGGTGCCCGAGGGCGGCCGCGCGCCCACCAGTTGCGTCGGCCACCGGGAGATCGACGGTAAGGGCGTGGTCATCGCCCCCGCCGACGGCGGCCCCAAGAACCCGCCTGGTACCACAACTTGCGCGCCGACCCCTCCTGCCGGCCGCCGCCGCGACCCTTGCTTGCCGGGAATCGCCCGCCCACCCACAGGTCCGCGAGTACGGGCGGCCGCGAAGCCGCTGCTCGACGGGGTTCGGCCGGGGAACGGCGCCCGTGCGGAGACGCGAAGTCGCCGTCGTGGCAGGCGCCGCCACGACGGCGACTTCGCGTCCCTCCGGCCGGCTTCGGGTCAGCGGCCGGGCAATGACCTCGGAGTCCCGGACTTCATGAACACGGATCCTTCAGTGAGTCGAACCGCATTCCACCCAATTTCCTCCGGAATCGTAGCAGGCGAAGGGGGTGGCAATGTTTCCGGTGTCATTGGAAAGCTCTGCGACGATCTCATCTCCCTTCCAGATGGTGTACGTCTCCATAATCTGCCACACCCGGTAGATCTTGTTGAATGAGCTGGTGTTCACGATGCTTCGAGTCTCCGTAGAACTCACGGATTCCTTGAGGGTGATTGACTCACTCTGCCTGTAAGACTTTTCGAACGAGGCGTTGATCGTGGTGGTGATCGCCTCCCATCCGCCCTTCGCTTCCAAGCCCAGCTTCGTGATGAACTGGGTTTCCACGGTGGAGGAACGCTCGACACCGCTAATCGTCGCAATCGTCCAGCTCAGGCTCTCGTCCGGGGCGAGCGAGTACGACTGGCCGGAGAGGTTCCACCAGACCTCCCGGGTCACGGCCCCCTTTGAGTCGTGGGGGTTCTCCCCCTGCCCCACCAGGAAATTGTGTGCATCCGCTTCGGTCGGATACTTATTGGTCGCGGAGGCGCTGGGCGGGCCATCGCTCAGGACGCTCATATTGGGCACATAGTTGATTCTGGGGTCCCTGCGGGGGTTCACGTCGCCCGGCTGCGAGGCGGTGACGGTCAGGACGTCGATCAAGGCTCCCGAGTTGGCGGCCCTGACCAGCCAGGCGTCGTTGACCTTGCCTGAGTGCTCCTCCGTCTTGCCTCCGGGAGTCACCTTGTAACTCTTCCCGGAGAGCGAACCATCACGATTGATCAGGACGACCTGTATGGGAATCTGCAGATCGTTGTGGAACACCACTTTCTGCTCTGTCGTCGTGGGGTTGGGCTGGAAGGTGCCTTTCGCGTACTTCTTGAGATCCGCGAAACTGTCGGTAGCAGGCCGGCCGTGCAGTGAGTGCGGACCGCCTTCGGCCGCAGCCCTTGCCGTCGTCCCGAACCGGAACCAGCGCCCGGCCCGGCGGGCACTGTGCCCGTGCCGATGCCCGGACTGCCCGACCACGACGGACCCCACCTCGAGTTGGTGTTCCGCCTCACCGACCTCCGCCCGCCCCACCAGGGGCCGCCGGCATGTGCGGACGGTCCCGTGACGAACCGTTCGGAGTGACTCCGGACCGGCCAGCTTGTACAGAGCGCGCGAGAGCCTGCGGGGGCGTGTGTCGCCCGCGCCCGGGGGGGCGTGTGCCGCCGTTCGCCCCGGCCTGTCCGGCGCCCGGGCTTATGACGTGGAGCGTCCTTCTGCCATGATGTCCCGCGAAATAGGCGACGGCGGAACGAGGAAGCCGGTGTGAATCCGGCGCGGTCCCGCCACTGTGATCGGCGAGCGGATCCCGAACAGACCACTGCCCGGATGCGGGTGGGAAGGCCGGGACGAGCGTTGACCCGAGAGCCAGGAGACTCACGCGGTCGCCTCCTCGAAGTGACTGGGGCGGATTTCCCCGGAGAGGAGGGCTCGTCGGGATGCCCAGGAGACCATCGTCGGCCGGTGCGGTTCCGTGCCGGGTCGTGGTGTGCCGGGACTGTTGCTGTGGCAGTCCCAAGGTGACCGGGGTCGACCACGGGAAGCAGACCGCGCGTCTCGCCGAGGACGCGCCCGTCCGTGTCTCCGGCTGTCTCGACGTGTGCGACCAGGCGAACGTGATCGTCGTGCAGCCCTCGTCCGAGGGGCGCGCCGCGGGCGGCCGGGCGGCCTGGTTCGGCCTCGTCAACGACCCCGCCGCGACCGAGGACATCGCCGCCTGGGTACGGGCGGGCGGACCGGGCGTCGCCGCGCCACCGGACATCCTCGAGCTCTACGCCTTCACCCCGCCTCGGCGCGCCCGGTCCGTGCCGCTCCCCGACGCCGGCTGAGCCGCGGACGCCCCACCACCTTTCCCACGTCTGACCGAACGTCTTCCGACGACGAGTCTCTCGATTTTGACCAGCCTCCGGACCGCTGTCCGGACCGTTCAGGACCACCCCTGCGGTGAGAGGATCCACCACATGATGGGCAAGCGCCCGATATCCCTGCTGTCGGCCATGGCCGCGGCCCTACTGATATCCGGATGCGGCGGCACCGCAGCCCGGGACGACGCCTCGTCGGCGGACTCCACTGCCAAGGGGTTTCCGGTCACCGTGTCCAACTGCGGTGTGAAGACGACCTATCAGCGTCCCCCGCAGCGTTCGGTGTCGATGAACCAGCACGCGACCGAGGTCATGCTGGCACTGGGTCTGAAGAAGTCGATGGTGGGAACCGCCTATCTCGATGACAAGATCCTGCCGGAGTATCAGGAGGCCTACGACGGGATCAAGGTCCTGGCGAAGGAGTACCCCTCGTTCGAGACGCTGCTGACCGCCGAACCGGACTTCACCTACGGCGGTTTCGCCAGCACCTTCGACGAGAAGGAAGGGCGCAGCCGCGACGCACTCTCCAAGGCGGGGGTCAACTCCTATCTGAACATCGAGGAGTGCCCGTCCGGTCCGGTGACGATGGCCACGATGGACCAGGAGATCCGGAACGTGGCGAAGATCTTCGGCGTGCCGGACCGGGCGGAGCGGCAGTTGAAGAAGCTCCACGGCACGCTGGACAGGGTCGAGGGCAAGCTCGCCGGCGTCACCCCGGTGAAGATCTTCGTGTACGACAGCGGCGACAAGACCGCCTTCACCGCGGGCGGCGCGGGCATCGGCAACGAGATGATCAACCAGGCCGGCGGGGTGAACCTCTTCGCCGAGCTGGACAAGGCGTTCGGTGACGTGTCGTTCGAGCAGGTGGCCGAGCGCGCGCCCGAGGTGATCGTCATCTACGACTACGGCGACCAGTCCGTCGAGGACAAGAAGAAGTTCCTCCTCGCGAACCCGGCGCTGAAGGACGTACCCGCCATCAAGCACAAGCGGTTCGCGGTGCTGCCGTTGTCGTCCACGGTGCTGGGAGTCCGGGTGCCGTCCGGCGTGGAGTCCCTGGCCCGCCAGCTCCACCCGGACCGATTCAAGTGACCGACGCCACGGGCGTGTCGGAGGCGACGGAGGCGAAAGCGACGCCCGGGGCGACCGGCGCGACGAGTGAGCGGACGGCGGTGGCCGGTGCCCCCGCCGTCCGCCGCTCAGGGATCCCCTACCCGGTCGTGCTCCTGCTGCTGGCCGCGCTGCTGGCCGTCGCGGCCACCCTTGGGATCGCGGCCGGGTCCATCAGCGTCCCGGCCGACCAGGTGTGGGGCATTCTGCTGCACCGCGTGCATCCCTCGCTCGCCGAGCCGACCTGGACACCGGTCCGCGAGACGATCGTCATCGACGTCCGGCTGCCGAGAGTGCTGCTGTCCGGCGTCGTGGGCGCGGGCCTTGCGGTGTCCGGAATGGCGCTGCAGGCACTCGTGCGCAACCCGCTCGCGGACCCGATGCTGCTCGGGGTGTCGTCGGGCGCCTCGGTCGGCGCGGTGCTGGTCCTCGTCTTCAACGTCACCCTGTTCGGTGTGTTCTCCCTGCCGGTGGCCGCGTTCCTCGGCGCTCTCGCCGCGCTCGTCGCCGTCTACTTCCTGGCCCGGTCCGGTGGGCGGATGACGACGGTGCGGCTGGTGCTGGCGGGAGTGGCGACGGCCGAGGTGCTGTCCGCGCTCGCCAGCTTCCTCGTCGTCACCTCCAACGACCCGCACAAGACGCAGTCGGCGCTGCGCTGGATGCTCGGCGGACTGGCAGGCACGACGTGGACGGTGGTGTGGATCCCCGTCGGTGCCGTTCTCCTCGGCACGGCCGTCCTCCTCGGCGTCAGCCGCCCGCTCAACCTCCTGTTGGCGGGGGAGGAGGCCGCCGTGGCGCTCGGCCTGGACGTGCACCGCTTCCGTGCCGCACTGTTCACCCTCGTCGCCGTCATGATCGGCACGATCGTCGCGGTCAGCGGTCAGATCGGCTTCGTCGGCCTGATCATGCCGCACGTGGTGCGGCTGGTGGTCGGTGCCGACCATCGACGCGCGCTGCCCGCCGCAGCCCTGCTCGGCGCGGCATTCCTCATCGCCGCCGATCTGGCGGCGCGCACCGTCATGAGCCCGGAGGAGATTCCCGTGGGCATTCTCACCGCCCTGGTCGGCGGTCCCTTCTTCCTGTGGCTGATGCGACGGAGGTCCGCGTGACGCAGACGGTCACGGTCACGACGGCGCCCGGCACACTGGCTGCGGAGGACGTCTCGGTCGTCGTGGGCGGGCGGGCGCTGGTGGACCGCGTGTCACTGCAGGTTGCACCCCGCGAGGTGGTGGGGCTCGTCGGCCCCAACGGCGCCGGCAAGTCGACCCTGTTGCGTACCGTCTACCGGGCGCTGCGCCCCACCTCGGGGCAGGTCCTGCTGGACGGCGAGGACGTCCGGCGGATGTCCGGCAAGAGCCTCGCACGACGGCTGGCCGCCGTCCTGCAGGAATCCGCCGGGGACTTCGAGCTCTCGGTGTACGAGGTGGTGGCCATGGGCCGCACTCCGCACAAGCGGGCCTTCGAGGGCGACGACGCCGACGACCGCGGCATCATCATGGGTGCGCTGGGCGAAGTCGACGCCACCGGCCTGGCGCACGCCCCCTTCAGCCGGTTGTCGGGCGGCGAGAAACAGCGGGTGCTCATCGCCCGTGCTCTGGCCCAGCGCGCCGGGACGATGGTGCTGGACGAGCCGACCAACCACCTGGACCTGCGGCATCAGCTCGACACACTGCGCCTCGTCCGGAAGCTCGGCGTGACCGCGGTCGTCGCCCTCCACGACCTCAACCTGGCTGCGGCGTTCTGCGACCGCATCTGCGTGATGGACGGCGGCCGTGTCGTGGTCACCGGGTCACCCAAGGAGGTCCTCACGCCCGAGCTCCTGTCCGAGGTCTACCGCGTCGACGCCGAAGTCGTGCCGCATCCCCGTACCGGGGTTCCGCACATCACCCTGGTTACCGGCGAGCCATTCGGAACGGGGTGATCGAAGACCGTCCACATTCGGCGGCGAGCCGGCCGCCGGCGCCATGGATCCCGCCTGCGTTGAAAGGCGGCGGAGGCTTCTCTTCATGCCCGGTGCGTGAATTCCGTTCACCCTTTGCCGCGCGGATGGGCACCCACGACGTGGCGGCCTGGAGCGCGCCGTGGCGGACACCGCGGCCTCCCCATCAGTGCGACGGGGCGGCAGCGCAAGTGCACGCCCCTCGCGGATCGGTTTCGGCGGTGGTCGGACTGGAGCAACAGGTGCTGCCCTGTTGCTTGGTCAGGGTGTCGGCGTCGGCCTTGACGACGTACACCTCCCACGGTTCCTGGCCGGGGCCGTGGACCCAGACCTTGTCCTGGACGGCGTAGCAACAGCTGGTGTCGTTCTCCTCTGCCGTCGCCAGGCCCGCCTGGCTCAGGCGGGTGGTGGCGGCGTGGACGGCCTCGGTGCTTTCGACTTCCACGCCGAGGTGGTCCATGCGGGTGTCCTCACCCGCCGTGCCTTCGATGAGGACGAGCTTGAGCGGGGGTTCCGGGACGGCGAAGTTGGCATAGCCGTCACGGAGCTTGGCCGGCTCGGTGCCGAAGAGCTTCGTGTAGAAGGCGACGGACGCCGCGAGGTCGGGAACGCGGAGGGCGAGCTGTATGCGGGACATGACGGACCTCCTGTTGGGGATGGGCGGGTAAGCGTCAGCAGCCGCCGGAGGTTGACGGGGCGCCGACGCCGATCTGGAGGGTGGCCGGGGCCGCGCAGCAGCCGCCGTCACCGGCCTGCACGGCCTCGGGCTCGTCGAACAGCCCCGCCCCGCCGCACACACCGGTCTCGGGGAGCGTCAGCTCCACGCGCTCGGCGGCCTCCCGGTCGCCGGACAGAGACGCGGCGATGGAGCGGACCTGCTCGTAGCCGGTCATCGCGAGGAACGTGGGCGCGCGGCCGTAGGACTTCATGCCGACCAGGTAGACGTCCCTCTCGGGGTGGGAGAGCTCGTTCACGCCGTGCGGATGGACCGTGCCGCACGAGTGCTGGTTCGGGTCGATCAGCGGGGCCAGTTCGAGTGGTGCCTGGAGGCGTTCGTCGAGGCCGAGGCGGATCTCGGAGAGGAAGGACAGGTCGGGGCGGAAGCCGGTGAGCACGATGACCTCATCGACCGGGTCGAGGCGTCGCCCGTCCTCGCCGATCAGGATCAGCCGGTCCTCACCGTCCCGCTCGATCGCATCGGTCCGGAAGCCGGTGACCGCTTCGGTGTACCCGTTGTCGACGGCGGCCTTGGCCGCGAGGCCGAGGGCACCGCGGGCGGGGAGCTGGTCGGCCTCGCCGCCGCCGAAGGTGGAGCCGGAGATGCCCCGGCGCAGGATCCACACTGCGTGTGTCCCCCTGCCGTCGCCGGCCTGGGCGAGATCCGCCAGGTAGGCGAGGGCGGTGAAGGCGGAGGCTCCGGAGCCGATGACCGCGGTGCGCTTGCCGGCGTACCGGGCCCGGACGGCGGGGTCCTTGAGGTCGGGGACGCGGTAGGTGATGTGGTCGGCGGCGGCGCGCTCGCCGAGGGCGGGCAGCCCGCTGCCCCCTGCCGGGCCGGGAGTGGCCCAGGTGCCGGAGGCGTCGATGACGGCGCGGGCGAAGATGCGCTCCTCGCCTCCGTCCGCCGTGGTGAGGTGTACGACGAAGGGCTGCGTCTCGCGGTCGGCGTCGACGATGCGGTCACGTCCGGTGCGAGAGACCCCGGTGACGGTGGCGCCGAAGCGCACCTTGTCGCCGAGGACTTCGGCCAGGGGCTTCAGGTAGTGATCGGCCCAGTCGCCGCCGGACGGGTAGGTGGCGGCGGCCGGCTTCACCCAGCCGGTCGGGGCCAGCAGCTTCTCGGCCGCAGGGTCGGTGACCTCGCCCCAGGGGGAGAACAGCCGCACGTGCGACCACTGGCGCACCGCGGCACCGGCGACCGTCCCTGCCTCCAGGACCAGGGGCTCGAGGCCGCGGTCGAGCAGGTGGGCGGCGGCCGCGAGACCGGCGGGACCGGCTCCGATCACGACGACGGGCAGCTCAGTGGTGGCAGGCGCGCTCACGATCACTCCTCCGTGTTTCGATGTTTGTCGATGCTTGTGCGATCAGCATGGCACTTGCTTCGATGGACGTCAACATAGACACTCATCGAATCTGGAAGTTCTTTCGCGGGGCATGTCGACCTCGCGGCGCTGGGGGGCGGTCGGACCGGGCCGGCCCCGGCGCACGCGCTGAACCAGCGCGGACTGAAGCCGGTGGTACTCGAGGCGTCGGGCCGGGTGGCCGGGGCACGGCCGTGCAGCAACCACGGCCTCACGCTGCTCTCGCCCGCTGGTGCAGCTCCCTGCTGCCGTTCGTCGGGCTGGAGTGGGTGCAGCCTGTCGTCGACCTCGGTGCGCGGGGCGGGACGGGGTGTCGGCCGGGCGGCGGGGGCCTGGCCATCCACCTGGCCCGCCGGTGGAGCAGGAAGCGCACCTGGCCCCACTGGTTCGACGTATGTCAACATAGACGTATGTCGAATGCGAAGGTGCTGCCGCTACTGGAACCCGACGTCACCCAGGCCGTGGCGCCGTGCTGTCCGCCGCTGACCGAGCGCCCCATGTCGGCGGAAGAAGCCGAGACGGCTGCGAAGATGTTCAAGGCGCTCGGCGACCCGGTCCGTCTGCGGCTGTTCTCCGCGATCGCCTCTCATGAGGGTGGCGAGGCATGCGTGTGCGACATCTCCGACGTCGGCGTCTCGCAGCCCACGGTCTCCCACCACCTGAAGAAGCTCAAAGAGGCAGGCCTCCTGACCTCGGAGCGGCGCGGGACATGGGTGTACTACCGCGTCGAGCCGGCCGTGCTCGCGGCCATGGGCAAACTCCTCACCGCCGCGGCCTGACGCACACTCCCGGTCGATTCAGGACGTGGCGCGCAGGCATGAGGCGGCCCGGCAGGGACGAGTGCCCGGCCGGGGAGAACGGGCGCGGGGACTCCCGGGAATGCTGTCGTCATGCGGCAGGCTGCTCGGCAACCGGACGGGCTCGCAGGAAGATGACCGCCACCAGCGCCAGGCCGACAACGGCTCCGGCGAGCTGGGCACCGATGAAGCCGGGGACCGATGCCGGGGCGATTCCGGCGAAGGTGTCGGTGAACGCGCGGCCGATCGTCACTGCCGGGTTGGCGAACGAGGTGGACGAGGTGAACCAGTAGGCCGCGCCGATGTACGAGGCGACTGCGACCGGTGCGAAGCGGAGTCGGTCGGTGCGGGCCAGTCCGAAGATCAGCAGGATCAGACCGGCGGTGGCGACGACCTCACCGAGCAGGAGGTTGCCTGCGGAGCGGTCGTGCGTGGACCACTTCACCAGCGGCTCGCCGAACATCGCGTCCGCCAGCACCGCACCGGAGATCGCGCCGATTGTCTGGGCCGGGACGTACGCGGCCGTCTCACGGGCCGTGACCCCGGGGCCGCCGCGGCGGGCGGTCCACCACTCGGCCAACGTGACAGCGGGGTTGAAGTGCGCACCGGAAACCGGGCCGAGCAGCACGATCAGCACGCCGAGGCCGAAGACGGTGGCGATCGAGTTGGCCAGCAGCTGCAGGCCGACATCCTGGGTGAGCTCCGTGGCCTGGATGCCCGAGCCGACCACGACGGCGACCAGGGCGGCAGTGCCGACCAGTTCGGCGGCGGTACGGGCGACCAGTGGTGTACGAGGCGGGGTGGCGCCCGGCGCGGGCCGGGGCGCACTGGACGGTTCGCCGGGCGTGGACTCCGCGGCGCTCGCGTGGGTGGCGGTCAACAGGACTCCTCGGTGCAGTCGCACGGGCGACAGGGGGTCAGGGGCAGGACCGCTTGACGTCTGCCTCGGCCGAGGCGCGTGCCGTCTCCGCGAGGTCGGCGAACTGGCCGGCCAGCTGCTCAATGACGTCAGGGCGAAGCCGGTAGTACGTGTACCGGCCGCACGGCTCGGTCTCCACGACCCCGGCCTCGCGCAGCACCTTCAAGTGGTTGGAGAGGTTGGTCTGCCTGGCGCCCGTCTCCTCGGCGAGGTGCGTGGTGCAGAGCGTCTCCTTGGCGAGCAGAGTCACGATCTGGAGCCGGAGGGGGTCGGCCAGCACCCGGATGAGTTCAGTGTCGACTGACGTCAGCATGGACTGATACTGTCACATCACCCGGCGCTGATACCAGCCTGGACCGTCCTTCGGAGCCCGTGGCCCGTCGCGGACCCCGAGGGCGCCCCGATCGCCGTCGTCCGGCAGATCCGCGACGAGATCGACGCCCGCATCACCGAGCTGCCGGCCGTCCTTCCGCCCGCCTGAACATCCCTCCCGCTCCACCTGCCGATCACCTGAAGGAAGATCCCATGTCCTCCACCCCCGTCGCGTCCGTGCTGTTCGTCTGCGTCCACAATGCGGGGCGCTCGCAGATGGCCGCCGGATTCCTCTCCCACCTCGCGGGCGACCGCGTCGAGGTCCGCTCCGCCGGCTCGCTGCCCGCCGACCAGGTCAACCCGGCCGCGGTCGAGGCGATGAAGGAGGTCGGCGTCGACATCTCCGCGCAGCAGCCGAAGGTGCTCACCACCGAGGCCGTCCAGGCGTCGGACTACGTCATCACCATGGGCTGCGGCGACGTCTGCCCGGTCTTCCCCGGCAAGAAGTACCTGGACTGGACCCTGGAGGACCCGGCCGGCAAGGGTGTCGAGTCCGTACGCCCCATCCGCGACGAGATCAAGAACCGCATCGAAGCCCTGATCGCCGAGATCGACGCCAAGCAGGAGGCGTGAATTCCGTGACGGACACCTCCCAGGCCGCCTCCGCTGTGCGCGAGGTCCAAGTCTGTTGGTCACACGTGACGTGAGGAAGGGGGTGACGCAAAAGCAGCGTCAGGGCGTCTAGGCCGGACACGTGGTAGCGGCATCAAGGGCTTCACGGGTGTGTCCGTGGCGTCATTGATGAAGTGGTCGGAGTTGTGCAGGTACTTGGCCCGATGAGGGTTCCGCTCCTGTGACCGTCGAACGTGACGTAATCACTCGGTGTGGACGCGGGAACCTTGTACACGAAGCCCGGCGGAACCACGTCCGTCACCGTCTGCTGGTAGATGAACTCCAGGACCCGGCGGCTGTGTTCGCGCGGCGGCTGGGGCTAAGAGACCTGATCGGGGGCCCCTGTTCACGGTCGCAGGTGGTGAGGGAGACTTGACATGACCGCACGTCGAAGTCACCACCCGGTGCCCGGTAGAAAGCGTGGTCACCATGAGCCGGACCGACCCGCACGCGGCCGACCCGGGGCTGTTCGGACCCGACTCCGTCACCTGGCAGATGCACGGCGATCCGATGATGTGGATCGCCGGGGTGCGGGCGCTGTATCTGCAGGCCCTGCACCCTCGCGCGGTACGCGGCGTGACGCAGAACAGCGACTTCAGGAACGACGCCTGGGGCCGGCTGCTGCGCACCGCGAACTTCGTCGGCACCATCAGCTACGGCACCACCGAGGCCGCGGAGCGCGCCGGCGCCCGCGTACGGCGCATCCACACCCGCCTGGCGGCCACCGACCCCGGCACCGGCGAGACGTACGGCGTCGACGAGCCGGAGCTGCTGCTGTGGGTGCACTGCGCCGAGGTCGGCTCCTACCTCGACGTCGCACGCCGCTCCGGCTTTCCGCTGACCGACGCACAGGCGGACCGCTATCTCGACGAGCAGCGCGAGAGCGCCCGCCTGGTCGGGCTCGACCCGGGAGCGGTGCCCGCGGACAGCCGTCAGCTCGCCGCCTACTTCAAGGAGGTACGGCACGAACTGGCCGCCGGTCCCGAGGCGCACGACGTCGACGACTTCCTGCGCCGCCCCCCGGTCGGCGCCCTGCTGGTCCCCGCGCGGGAACTGCTGTGGGGACGCGTGGCGGCCCTCGCGTACAGCGCACTGCCTCCCTACGCCCACGAGCTCTACGGCAGGAGCGCCCCCGCCCCCGAGCGCGTCACCCGCCGGCTGACGGCTGCCGGCAGGCTGCTGCGCAGCATCCCCGCCCGGGCACGCTGGCAGCTCCCGCCAGGTCACATTCTGAAGGCGATGGCGCGGCTCGGCCCCGAAGCCCGCCCCTCCCAGTACAAACTCCGCAGGCAGGCCGCCATACTGGACCGGCCGGGGAGGGCGCGGGAGAGCAACGGGGGCGACAGCACGCGATGGCGGAAACCAGGCTGATCCAAGGCCGGTACCGGCTGCTCGAACTCATCGGGCGCGGTGGGATGGGCGAGGTGTGGCAGGCCCGCGACGAATCGCTCGGGCGGCTGGTCGCCGTCAAGTGCCTCAAGCCGCTGGGCTCCCAGCACGACCGTCACTTCACCAAGGTCCTCAGGGAGCGGTTCCGCCGCGAGGCGCGGGTGGCCGCCGCGCTCCAGCACCGGGGCGTGACCGTCGTCCACGACTTCGGCGAGCACGAGGGCGTGCTCTATCTGGTGATGGAGCTGCTGGAGGGCCGCAACCTCAGCCAGCTGCTGATGGACAACAAGCAGCGGCCGCTGCCGGTCGCCGATGTCGTCGACATCGCCGACCAGGTCGCCGACGCGCTCGCGTACACCCATGAGCAGGGCATCGTCCACCGGGACCTCAAGCCGGCCAACATCATGCGGCTCACCGACGGGGCCGTGAAGATCTGCGACTTCGGCATCGCCCGCCTCGGCGAGGACATCGGGTTCACGGCCAAGCTCACCGGCACCGGCATCGCCATGGGCACCCCGCACTACATGTCACCGGAACAGATCAGCGGCGGGCAGATCGACCACCGCAGCGACCTGTACTCGCTCGGCTGCGTGCTGTACGAGCTCGCCACCGGCGCGCCGCCCTTCGACGACGACGACACCTGGGCGATCCTGGTCGGCCACCGCGACACCGCGCCGCAGCCGTTGCGCGACCGCCGGGGTGAGGTGCCGGACTTCTTCGACCGGGTCGTGCTCGACCTGCTCGCCAAGACCCCCGAGCAGCGCCCGGCCGACGCAGGCGATCTGCGCCGCCGGATCCGGGCGGCCGCCGCCTCCGCGCACACCGCCCAGCATGGCGCGCGCCCGCCGCAGCCGCCCGTGCCACCGGACCAGGCCGGGCCCGGCCTGCCGGCCTGGACGCGCGGTATGACCGGTGGCCTCAAGGCGGGCAGCACCATGGCGCTGCCGCCGCCGCTCCCGGACCACACGGCCGCGCTGACCGGCGCCTGGACCTCTCACCATGCTGCGCCGACACCGGCTTGGACCACCCGGATCTCCGCACGCCCCACACCTGAGCGCCCTGCACCTGAGCGCCCCACGCCGCCTCCCGAACTGCTCGCCGTTCTCGCCAGCCGGCACAGCGCCGGTCTGAGTCTTGGCCGGCTGGGCCGCTGGGAGGAAGCGGGCGAGGTGCACCGCGCCGTCGCCCTGGACCGGGAGAGCGCCCTCGGACCCGATCACCCCGACACCCTGGCCAGCCGCTACGAGGTCGCCTTCACGCTCGGCCGTACCGGCCGCGCGGGCGACGCGCTGCGGGAGTTCGGGCATGTCGCCGAGGGCCGTGAGCGTGCCCTGGGCGCCGACCACCCCGACACCCTCGCCGCCCGCCAGGAGACGGCGTACGTACTGGACCAGCTGGGACGGCACGGCGAGGCCCACCACGTCTACGTGGCCGTGCTCGCCTCGCGTGAAGGCACGATGGGCGCCGACCACCCCGACACGCTGCGCTGTCGCCACAACCTCGCGTACAACCTCAGCCGGCTGGGACGCCTGGAGGAGTCCCACCGGCTCGCCCAGGACGTGGCCGACGTCCGTAGCCGGGTGCTCGGCGCTCACCATCCCGACACCCTGGTCACCCGATACGAGGTCGCCTACGCGCTCGGACAGCTGGGACGCTGGGCCGAGGCGCTTCAGACCTACCAGGAGGTGTCGGCCGCGCGCACCCAGGCCCTCGGTCCGGACCACCCCGACACCTTCGCCGCCCGCTACGAGGCCGGCGTGTGCCTCGGCCGGCTCGGACGCATCGCGGAAGCCGTCGACCTCTACCGCACCCTTGCCGCCGACCGCACCCGGGTGCAGGGACCGGCCGATCCCGAAACGCTCCGGGCCCGGCACGGGCTCGGCGTGAACCTCGGCCGGCTGGCCCGCTGGGAGGAAGCACTGGCCGAGTCGCGCGACGTGTGCGCGCTGCGCGATCGGGTGCTCGGCCCCGATCACCCCGACACGCTCGTCAGCCACCGGGAGGTGGCCGTGGGCCTGGGCCGGCTCGGCCGCTGGGCGGACGCCCTGAACGTCTATGTGCGTGTCGCCGCCGCGCGCGAGCGGGTCCTGGGCGGTGACCACCCCGACACGCTGTCCAGCCGCAACGACGAGGCGCACTGCCTGGAACAGCTCGGCCGGCACACCGAGGCCGTGGAGCTCTACCGGCGCGTCGCGGCGCTCCAGCATGCAAACCACACACAGGGCAGCTGAGCAGGGGGTTACGTGCGGCCGCGCAGCGGTTAGGGTCCGGCCATGCCCGCACACACCTCGTACGACGCAGTGATCGTGGGCGGCGGCCACAACGGTCTGGTCGCCGCCGCCTATCTCGCCCGCGCAGGGCGCTCCGTCCTGGTTCTGGAGCGGCGCCCGATCACCGGCGGAGCGGCCGTGTCCACCCGCCCCTTCCCGGGGGTCGATGCACGCCTGTCGCAGTTCTCCTATCTGGTCTCCCTGCTGCCCGACAAGATCGTGCGCGACCTGGAACTCGACTTCGCGGTACGCAAGCGCACCGTCTCCTCCTACACGCCCAAGGGGGACGGCGGCCTGCTCGTGGGCGCCGGCCGCACCCGCGAGTCGTTCGCCGGGCTGACCGGCGGCGAGCGGGAGTACGCGGCCTGGGAGGAGTTCTACGGGATCACCCACACGGTCGCCCAACGGGTCTTCCCGACGCTGACCGAACCTCTGCCGACCCGGGAGCAGCTCCGCGGAGTCGTCGACGACGAGGCGGCCTGGCGGATGCTGTTCGAGGAGCCGATCGGCGTCGCGATCGAGAAGCGGTTCGCCGACGATCTCGTACGGGGAGTGGTGCTCACCGACGCGCTCATCGGGACGTTCGCCGACGCCCATGACCCCAGCCTGCTGCAGAACCGCTGTTTCCTCTACCACGTCATCGGCGGTGGCACGGGCGACTGGGACGTGCCGGTGGGCGGCATGGGCGCGTTCACCGACGCACTGGCCGCCGCCGCGCTCGGAGCGGGGGCAGAGATCGGGCTGCTGCACGAGGCGACCCGCATCGAGACCGACGGCGAGCGCGCCGAGGTCACCTTCCGCACGCCCGACGGCGAGGGCACCGTTGCCGCACGCCATGTTCTGGTCAACGCTTCACCGCAGGCACTCGCCGCCCTCCTCGGCGAGCAGGCGCCCCAGCCGGCCGAAGGCGCCCAGCTCAAGGTGAACATGCTGCTCCGCCGGCTGCCGAGGCTGCGCGACCGCTCCGTCGACCCGCGCGAAGCCTTCTCCGGAACCTTCCATGTCTCCGAGGGATACGGGCAGTTGGCGACGGCGTACCAGGAGGCGGCGTCCGGCCGGCTGCCCAGTGCTCCGCCGTCCGAGATCTACTGCCACTCGCTGACGGACCCGTCGATCCTCGCACCCGAGCTCGTGGCGCAGGGCTACCAGACCCTGACGCTGTTCGGCCTGCACACCCCGGCCCGCCTGTTCGCCGCCGACAACGACAAGGTGCGCGCCGACCTGCTGGCCGCGACACTGGCCGAACTCGACGCCCACCTGGACGAGCCGATTGCCGAATGCCTCGCGCTGGACGAGAACGGCGACGCCTGCATCGAGGCCAAGACCCCACTCGACCTGGAGAGGGAACTGCGGCTGCCCGGCGGTCACATCTTCCACCGGGACCTGTCTTTCCCGTACGCCGGTGAGACGACGGGACGCTGGGGTGTGGAGACGGCACACGCCAATGTGCTGCTGTGCGGTGCGGGTGCCGTCCGCGGCGGCGGGGTCAGCGGTGTGCCGGGCCACAACGCGGCGATGGCGGCGCTGGGCCGGTGAACACGCCTGCCGCCCGCGGGGGTTCGCCGCGGGCGGCAGGTATCCGGCGCCCTGACGCGGCACGCTGCCAGTAAGGGCCGTTCGTGCCGGCCCGCAAGCCGGCCTGACCGCTCCGTACCTGACGCGTGATCAGTCCCGTGACGCGGTCCAGCCGTTCGCCTCGATCAGGGCGGCGTCCGCGGGCGTCACCTCGTCGAAGACCGTGCGCCCGGCGTCCTCGACCCGCAGCGCATCCACGTAGGCGCCACGGCCGGCATAGAGCCGGTCGGTCGCGTACCGCCAGCGCAGCCGCACCTCCTGGCCGCACCACGCCGAAAGGTCGGCGCCCAGCCGGTGCCAGACGCGCCCGGACCAGCCGGTGACCGAGCCCGCCGGGTGGGACACGTCCCCGGCACCCTTGGCGGTGGTGGTGAACGCCACCGGCTGCCAGCTCAACCCATCGTCCGCGGACGCCTCCAGGTACAGTCCGTCCGCGCCGGGCTCGGTGTCCCACCACAGTGAGCAGGTCAGCCGCGCCCGGCCGGACGACAGGACCAGCGGCGGCAGGGCGAGGGTGGCCGTCGTGGATCCGGCCATACCGGAGAACCAGGCGCTGCGTCCGTGCGCGGGGCGGACGGCGACCGCCCGGGCCATGTTGTTGGCCGCGGCGACGCGCGGTGCGCTGCCCGAGCGCCAACTGCGGACGGGATGGACGGAGTTGCCGAGGACGATCAGGAACGAGTCCGTGGTCGGGTCGAGGACCAGGCTGGTGCCGGTGAATCCCGTGTGTCCTGCGGTGTGCGGGGTGGCCATCGCGCCCATGTACCAGTGCTGGTAGAGCTCGAAGCCGAGCCCGTGCTCGTCGCCGGGGAAGGCCGTGTTGAAGTCGGTGAACATCAGCTCCACCGACGAGCGGCGCAGAATCCGGGCGTGCCCGTAGGCTCCCCCGTTCAGCAGGGTGCGGGCGAGGATCGCGAGGTCCCAGGCGCAGGAGAAGACTCCGGCGTGACCGGCCACGCCGCCGAAGGCGTACGCGTTCTCGTCATGCACCTCGCCCCAGACGAGGCCGCGGTCCAGACCGGACCAGGGGAGCCGGGCGTACTCGGTGGCGGCGGTCTTCGGCTTCCAGGAGGTCGGCGGGTTGAACCGTGTGCGGTGCATCCCGAGTGGAGCAGTGATCTCGTCGTGGAGCAGGACATCCAGCGTGCGCCCGGTGATCTTCTCCAGGACCAGCTGGAGCGAGATCAGGTTGAGGTCGGAATAGAGGTACCTGGTGCCGGGCGTGCTCGCCGGGGGCTCGTTCCACAGCAGCCGGAGCCTGCCCTGCTGGGTCGGCTCCTTGTACAGCGGAATCCAGGCCCGGAAGCCCGAGGTGTGGGTGAGCAACTGGCGCACCGTGATGTCCTGTTTGCCGGCGCCCGCGAACTCGGGGACGTAGGACGCGACCGTGGCCTCGAGCTGAAGCGCGCCTCGCTCGATCTGCTGGACGGCGAGGATCGAGGTGAACAGTTTGGAGATGGACGCCAGATCGAAGATCGTGTCCTCGGCCATCGGGATCTGCTCCTCGGCGGGGAGCTCCACGCCGGTGTCCGTCGTGACGTCGTACGACGAGTAGCGCAGGGCTTTGCCGATGGGCCGGTGCAGCGCCACGGTGTCACCGCGCCCGGCCAGCAGCACCGCGCCGGCGTACCAGGGGTACTTGGGGGACGGGCCGAGGAACTGCTCGGCGTCGGTGACCAGTTGCTCCAGCGGGAGGCGCAACAACCCGGCCCGCTCGGGTGAGCCGCGCCGCAGTGTCGAGCGGTGGCCGGACCCCGACCCCGACCCCGGCCCAGCACTCCTGTCCGACGGTCCTTCCGCTGCCGACGCCGCTGTGAAGGGGATCGGCGCCAGCGCGAACGCTCCGCCCATTGCCAGCATCCCGCCCCCCATCCGGCGCCGGCTGATCCCTCGGCCCGCTGCGTCCTCGGTCATCCCCAACCCTTCCCTGAAAGTATCTTTCGGGATCTCCTGGCCCACGTGAAACTTTCTTACCGTGCCGATGTGCTGTCAACCGTCCTGCACCGCCGGTGGACCCAAAGAATCTGACACTGCATCAGAAAATCTCTTCCCTCGTCCGTCGCCCTGCGGCATCCTGCCGCCCATGGAGACGGAGCTGAGCAGACGACTGGGCATCGAGCACGCCATCTTCGGCTTCACGCCGTTCCCGGCGGTGGCCGCGGCCATCAGCCGCGCCGGCGGCCTCGGCGTACTCGGCGCGGTCCGCTACACCGCCCCCGACGACCTCGCACGCGACCTGGACTGGATCGAGGCACATATAGGCGACAAGCCCTACGGCCTTGATGTCGTGATGCCCGCCAGGAAGGTCGAGGGCGTGACCGAGGCCGACGTCGAGGCGATGATCCCCGAAGGGCACCGGCAGTTCGTCCGCGACACCCTGGCCGAACACGGCGTCCCCGAACTCGCCGAAGGTGAGACATCGGGCTGGCGCATCACCGGCTGGATGGAACAGGTCGCCCGCAACCAGCTCGACGTCGCCTTCGAGCACCCGATCGCCCTGCTCGCCAACGCCCTCGGCTCCCCGCCCGCGGATGTCGTCGCACGAGCCCACCACCACGGGGTGCTGGTCGCCGCGCTGGCCGGCAGCGCCCGGCACGCACAGCGCCACGCCGAAGCGGGCATCGACATCGTCGTCGCCCAGGGGTACGAGGCCGGCGGCCACACCGGCGAGATCGCCTCCATGGTGCTGACCCCCGACGTCGTGGACGCCGTCGGACCCTTGCCCGTACTCGCCGCCGGAGGCATCGGCAGCGGCGAACAGATCGCCGCGGGGCTCGCACTCGGCGCGCAGGGAGTCTGGCTCGGCTCGCTCTGGCTCACCACCACCGAAGCCACGCTCGGCTCGCGCGCCCTCACCGCCAAACTGCTCGCCGCCTCGTCCGGCGACACCGTCCGCTCGCGTGCCCTCACCGGCAAACCGGCCCGGCAGCTGCGCACCGAGTGGACGGATGCCTGGGACGACCCGGCGGGCCCCGGGACGCTGCCCATGCCGTTGCAGGGACTGCTGGTCGCCGAAGCCGTCTCACGCATCCAGAGGTTCGAGGTCGAACCGCTGCTCGGCACCCCGGTCGGCCAGATCGTCGGCCGGATGAACTCCGAGCGCAGCGTCCAGCAGATCGTCGACGACCTCACCCGCGGCTTCGAGCGGGCCGTGGACCGTGTCAACCGCATCGCCGGAAGGAGCGCGCCATGACCGAACGGCCGTCGGGGTCCCCCCGGACGACGTCCCAGGGAGGCTTCTGGTCCCAGGCGACCGCCGACCCGCAGCGCACCGTCCTGATCACCCCGGACGGCGAGCACTGGCCCGCGGGACGTCTCCACGGCGCCGCCAACCAGCTCGTGCACGGCCTGCGTGCCGCGGGCCTGGAACGCGGAGACGCCTTCGCCGTCGTGCTGCCCAACGGGGTCGAACTGCTCACCGCCCACCTCGCCGCCACCCAGGCCGGCTTCTATCTGGTGCCCGTCAACCACCATCTCGTCGGTCCCGAGATCGCCTGGATCGTTGCCGACTCCGGTGCCAAAGTGCTCATCGCGCACGAGCGGTTCGCGGCCGCGGCGCAGGCCGCGGCCGACGAGGCGAAGATGCCCGAGAGCCACCGGTACGCCGTCGGCACGGTCGCGGGCTTCCGCCGGTACGCCGAACTGCTGGACGGCCGGCCACGGTCCGTACCCGACGGGCGCACGCTGGGCTGGGTCATGAACTACACCTCGGGCACCACGGGCCGCCCGCGCGGTATCCGCCGCCCGCTGCCCGGCAAGCTCCCCGAGGAGACCCACCTCGGCGGTTTCCTCGGCATCTTCGGCATCAAGCCCTTCGACGGCAACGTCCATCTCGTCTGCTCGCCGCTCTACCACACCGCGGTGCTCCAGTTCGCGGCCGCGGCGCTCCACATCGGTCATCCGCTGGTCCTGATGGACAGATGGACGCCCGAGGAGATGCTGCGTCTGATCGACACCCACCGGTGCACCCACACCCATATGGTGCCGACCCAGTTCCACCGGCTGCTCGCACTCCCCGACGAGGTGAAGAAGCGCTACGACGTCTCGTCCATGCGGCATGCCATCCATGGCGCAGCCCCCTGCCCCGACCACGTCAAGCGGGCGATGATCGAGTGGTGGGGCAGGTGCGTGGAGGAGTACTACGCGGCCAGCGAGGGCGGCGGCGCCTTCGCAACGGCCGACGACTGGCTCAGGAAGCCCGGCACGGTGGGCAGGGCCTGGCCCATCAGCGAACTCGCGATCTTCGACGACGACGGCAACCGGCTCCCGGCCGGCGAAGTCGGGACCGTCTACATGAAGATGTCGACCGGCGGCTTCAGCTACCACAAGGACGACACCAAGACCAGGAACAACCGCATCGGTGACTTCTTCACCGTCGGTGACCTGGGCCATCTCGACGAGGGCGGCTATCTCTACCTGCGCGACCGCAAGATCGACATGATCATCTCTGGCGGGGTGAACATCTATCCGGCCGAGATCGAGGCCGCCCTGCTGGCCCACCCTGCCGTCGCCGACGCCGCCGCCTTCGGCATCCCCCACGCCGACTGGGGCGAGGAGGTCAAAGCCGTCGTCGAGCCGGCGGACGGCCATACGGCGGGCGACGAGCTCGCCGCGGTGATCCTCGCGCACTGCGAGCGGCAGCTGGCCGGCTACAAGCGCCCACGGACGGTGGACTTCATCGAGTCGATGCCACGCGACCCGAACGGGAAGCTCTACAAGCGGCGCCTGCGCGCGCCGTACTGGGAGGGGCACGAACGAGCCATATGACGACCCGCCACGCCGACGGACCGCCCGCCGAGCGGGCGGTCCGTCGCGCGGCCGGGGCCGGTCGCTGGCAGCCTGGCACGCATGAGCGCGGTGAAGAGCTTGTCCGTGTTGGCCCGGTGGACGGTCTGGGTCCCCCTCGTCGCGATCGTCGCCCTGGTGCTGAGCTGGGGGCGCAGTCTGCCGGCACCGGCGGTCGTCCTTGTCGCGCTCTGCCTCGCCGGGGCGGTCCTCGCCGCAGTCCATCACGCCGAAGTGGTGGCATACCGGGTGGGGGAGCCGTTCGGGTCACTGGTGCTGGCGGTCGCGGTGACGGTCATCGAGGTCGCTCTGATCGTCACCCTGATGGCCGACGGCGGTCCCAAGACCGCTGCGCTGGCGCGGGACACCGTCTTCGCGGCCGTCATGATCACATGCAACGGGATCATCGGGCTGTGCCTTCTCGTGGCCGCCCTTCACACCCGGGTGGCCGTCTTCCACGCCGAGGGCTCCGGCGGCGCACTCGCCACCGTGGCGACGCTGGCCACCCTCAGCCTTGTGCTGCCGACGTTCACCACGAGCAAACCGGGGCCCGAGTTCTCCACGGCGCAGCTGACGTTCGCGGCCATCGCCTCGCTGGCCTTGTACGGCCTGTTCGTCGCCGTGCAGACGGTCCGGCACCGTGAGTACTTCCTGCCCGTCACCCGCGAAGGCGCGACCATCCGTGACGACACCGACCATGCGCCGCCGCCACCCCGTTCCGCGGCCCTGCTCAGCCTCACTCTGCTGATCGTGGCCCTGGTGGCGGTGGTGGGCGACGCCAAGGCGGTGTCGCCCACCATCGAGTCCGGCGTGGACTCGGCAGGTCTGCCGCAGGCCGTCGTCGGGGTGGTCATCGCACTGCTGGTGCTGCTGCCCGAGACCCTTGCCGCGGTGCGCGCGGCCCGGCGCGAGCGCGTCCAGACGAGCCTCAACCTGGCGCTCGGTTCGGCGATGGCGAGCATCGGGCTGACGATCCCCGCCATCGCGCTGGCCACCATCTGGCTGGAGGGACCGCTGGTCCTCGGACTGGGCGCGACGCACATGGTGCTGCTCGCGCTCACCGTCGTCGTCGGCGCGCTCACCGTGGTGCCCGGCCGGGCCACACTGCTCCAGGGCGGGGTACATCTCTCGATCTTCGCCGCCTTCGTCTTCCTCGCGATGAGCCCTTGAGGCCCTTGAGCCAGTGAGCCGACGAGCCCAATGGCCCACTGGCTCCGGAACGGGGAGCAGGTGAGCCCTGAGCCGTCACGGCCGATCCGTCACCGCCGCTCGCGTACGAGCACCACCTCCAGCCCGGGCGACCGCAGGATGTCGCGTTCGCAGAAGCGCGAGGTCACCCAGCGCTCGCCCGAGAAGAGCGCGGTCTGGTCGCGGTGGTGCTCCGACGCGGTGTTCGAGGACTGCGAGTACGTCAGCAGGGTGCGCGCCACCGGGCAGCGGCTGCCGTCCCATCCCACCGCCTGGACATGGCTGGAACCGTGCGCGACCTCCGTGTAGCCGCCGCCCGCGGGGTTCCACACCGGCTCGATCTTGTTCCACACACCCAGCGACTCCGTGCCGCCGTGCACGGGGATGCGCTTGCCGCCCCGGACGACGAACTGGTGCTCGCCGAGCGGCGCGTCCAGCGGGACACCGGCACTGTCCAGTGCGGCCACCGTGTCCACAAGCGCCTTGGCGAAGGCCGGCGAATCCGTGTTGAGCGTGTGGGGTGTGCCCACCGGATCGGCGGGCGAGAACGGCACCTTCCACAGCTGGGCCGCGGGCACCGACGCGGTCAGCACCCGCCAGAAGCGGTCGAAGAGGAGCGCACCCCGGCTGCCGGTGTCCATGGTCCGGTCCCACCGTTCCAGCACACCGCACGCCCGGACCACCTCCGGTGCGAGGGCCGCGCAGCCCTTGACCACGTCCGCGACCGCCAGGTCCGCCGCAGGGACCCGGTTGGCGAACTGCTGGCGCTGGAGATCGCCCACCGTGAGCCTGCCGCGCCCGGCCATGGCCGCGACATCCTCGACCGCGCCGCGGGTGCGCAGCGAACGCGCAGTGCCGATGGTGCCGAACACCCGCTCGTACCCGGTCAGCGGCCGGTCGGCGTTGGCGAGCCAGGCGCTGTCGTTGGAGTTCTCCGCGTACCGCGCGTCCTTGAGGACCGGCATCCGCGACGGTCCGAAGATCCCCGGCTGCACCGCGTCGTGGTCGGAGCCGGGCGCGCAGTCACCGCGCGAACCGTCCAGCACGGCCATTCCGGACGCCGGATACGTCACCTTGCCCAGCGGCGTGGAACAGCGCTGGGCGAGCTCGTCCGTGATCCGGGGCAGTACCTGGGACTGGGTGAACAGCGAGTGCCCCCGGGAGTCGGCGGCGATCGTGTTCACCCAGGGCAGGCCCTGGGTGCGCCGCAGCGCCTCCTCGATGCCCGCCGTCGAGCGTGCCCTGCCGAGGGCGAGTGCGGTGTCGGAGCCGCGCAGGTTCAGCGCGTTGGGATCGTTCAGGGCGTACGCGGTGGTCGCCGACCAGGGCAGCGGCAGCGACGCGCCGAGCGAGGTGACAACCGGCCCGTATCGGGTCCAGTACTGCGTGCGGGTGAGGGATGTGCCGTCCTTGACCGGCACGGTGACGGTGCGGCGGGTCATCGGCTCCCGCCTGCCGTCGACGAGATAGACGGTCGGGTCGGCCGGATCCAGCGTCAACTGGTGCAGGTTGAGGGTGACTCCGGTCGCGACCGTGTGGCTCCACGCCACCTTGTCGTTGAAGCCGATGTTGACCACGGCGGTGCCCAGCAGCGAGGAACCGGAGACGTTCAGCTCGCCGGGTATCGTCTGCTGCGACTGCCAGAAGCGGCGGCCGCCGTGCCAGGGGTAGTGCGGGTTGCCGAGGAGCAGGCCCCTTCCGTTCGCCGTCGTCGCCCCGCTGAACGCAACGGCGTTGGACCCCATGTCGGCGCTGCGGGACGCGAACAGTTCCCGTGCCGCTGTCGCGGTCGCGGCCGCATCGGGCCTCGCGACCGGAGTCGGTACGGCAGCAGTGCCGGGCGGCTGGGCCGCGGTGATGCCGTCGATGCCTCGTCCCTGACCGCCGAGCACCGAGACGGCGAAGCCGCGGCGGGCGACGTCCAGGGTGGTCACCGGCCGCACCCAGTCGGCGTCCCGGCACGCCGGATCGGTGATCCGGTTCTGCCGCAGCCATGCGTTGTAGCCCGCCGCCCAGCCGCGCATCAGCTCCTTCACATCCCGGCCGGGGCCGGCGGGTGCGGGCGTGGCCAGCAGTTTCTCGACGGTTCCGGCGTCACGTACGCCGCGGAAGTACAGATCGCTGGACAGGTTCCTGGCCGCCGACGACAGCGAGCCGTCCGGCGCGGCGTCGGGCCCGAAGAACCGCGAGCGCTCGCCGCGTACCGTGACGAAGCCGTCCGCGAGTACGCACACCTGGTCGGCCGCCTGGGCCCATCCGGTGCCGAAGCCCAGGTTCGCGTAGTCCTTCCCCACGATGTGGGGGATTCCGTACTCCGTGTAGCGGATGACGGCGGACAGTCCGCCGCCGGACGGATGCCGCTCACGCGGATCGGCGGCCGCGCCGGGCGGCACGGTCGCTGTCGCGGTCAGCAGAGTGATGCCGATGAGTGCGAGTCGGCCAAGGCGGGTGCGCAAGAGCAACGTGCCTCCCCAAAGTGACTGCGTGGTAAGCAGGTTGGACCATGCAGTCACCCGGGCAGGCCGGTGTCAACATCCCGTCCGGTATCCGTGGTGGCCTCAGTGGTCGCGGAGCTCGCGCAGGCCCACGATCCGTTTGATCTTGCCCACCGAGCGCTCGAGCGTCTCTGGGTCGACCACTTCCACCGTGACGGACACCCCGATCCCGTCCTTGACGGCCGCGGCGATCGCCCGCACGTGCGGCAGCTGCTCGATGTCCTCCGCCTGCGGCAAGGGATGCCCGGCCGCCGTCGTCGCCGCCGGACACCGCATCGGCGCTGTCGACAGCGAGCAGTGCCCCGTCGTCCCCGAGCAGTCCCGGATGCTCCCCGTGGTCGGTGTCTCATGACCGGACAGTTCGTGACCATCGAAGGCCCGGGCGGCGTGGGGAAGTCCACCATCACGGCCGCCGTCGTCACGCAGCTGCGCGAGGCAGGCCTACCGGTCCGCCAGACGCGCGAGCCGAGCGACACCACACTGGGGAAGCTCGCCCGGCACGGCACCGACGAGTACCAGGGCATGACGATGGCCTGCCTGATCGCCGCCGACCGCTACCGCCACGTAGAGCAGGAGATCCGGCCCGCCGTGGTCCGCGGCCAGGTCGTGGTCTGCGACCGGTACATCGCCTCGTCGCTGGTCCTGCAGGTCATGGACGGCGTGGCCCGCGACGTCGTCTGGGAGCTCAACCGGCACGCCGACATGCCGGATCTCTGCGTCATCATCAACGCCCGCTCCGACGTCATCGCCAAGCGGCTCGAGGAGCGCGGCGCGCACAGCCGGTACGAACGGGAGCCCGCCGGCCCGAGCGGGAATGCGCGTACTTCCGTGAGGCCGCTAGGTTCCTCATGGCCGCCGGCGTGCGGGTCCTGCAACTGGACGCGTCCGCCGCCGAGCCGGAGCACATCGCCCGCGCCATCGTCGAGGCGATCACGGAACTGTCGATGGGGAACCGCTCGTGACCTTTCAGGGCAGCACAGACGTGCTGACGTTCAACCTCAACAACCCTTCGAAGGAGCGGGCAGAGCGGCAGCTCGCCTACCTCGCCGACCGGCCCGAGCCACTCCTGGTCCTCACGGAGACCGCCGACAGCGCCGGATGCGACCTGCTCGAGACCCAGTTCCGCACGGCAGGGTACGGCGTCGTGTTCCCCCGGCCCGTACGCGGTGAGCGCGGCGTCATGATCGTCAGCCGCCTCGCTGCCGTGCGCGGGCCGGCGTGCGTCACCTACCTCCCGCACCGCGCTGTGTCAGTGACCGTCCAGACCGACAAGGGCCCCTCGACGTCACCGGCCTCCACGTTCCCTCCCGGGACGCCACCGAGACCAAGACGACCCGCAAGCGGAAATTCCTCGACCACTGCCGCACCGGCGTACCGAAGGGCACCGGCGGACACCGCGTGGTGATCGGGGACTTCAACATCCTGGAGCCGACCCACACCCCCCGGTACCGGTTCTTCCAGCCGTTCGAGTACGACTTCTACGGATGGCTCGGGCAGGCCGGCTACCAGGACGCGTTCCGCGAGCTGCACCCCGATGCGGCCGAATACTCGTGGGTGGGGCGCACCGGCGACGGCTACCGCTACGACCACGCCCACGTCTCCGCCGACCTGGTGCCCGCGGTACACGGCTGCGCCTACGTACACGAGCCGCGCACCGGCCCGGACCGGCTGACGGATCACTCAGCTCTGTCGCTGAACCTGTCCCTGCGGCCGCTGGCACCGCTGCCGGTGACCAACCCCACCCGCGCCGCGGACAGGATGCCACTCTTCTGACCGGCCCGGCCGCAGCGCACCGACTCTTCCGTACAACCTCAAGGAGAACCCTCGATGCAAGACGACACCTGGACCCGAGTGGAACGCCTGCGCACATGGCTGGACGACAACTCCGACTCGGCGACGGCCGCGGACACGCGGCTGCTGCGCGTACTGAAGATCGGCGAGGAGTTCGGCGAGGTGGCCGAGGCGCTGCACGGGGCGATGGGTGCGAGCCCGCGAAAGGGCGCCAGCCACACGTGGGAGGACGTCCACAAGGAGCTGGCCGACGTGATCGTCACAAGCATGGTCGCCCTCGCCACCCTCTCGCCTGACGCCGAGAAGATCCTCGATGCCCGGCTGCAGCACCTTGTTGAGCGGGTGCTGCCTAACTGATCGTTTCAGAATGCCGCCGACGGAGACGCCGGAAGCCCAAGTGGAACAATCGCCTCGTACACGGACGTCGGGGGTGGCGCAGTATGCGAGAGGCGCAGGTGACAACAGCGCGTGACCTGGTGATTGGTTACGTCGATGCTCTCAGCTCGGCTGGTGAGGCCATGCAGGCGGCGTTCCCCCCGCTCGAGCGGCTTGCGGACGTGCTCGGCCTGGTCCGTTCGCACAGGATCAGCCGGAGCGGCGAAATCGGCACCTACTCCTACAGCGTCCACGGAGCAGGCTGTCTCTTCATCAACCAGGACGGCTCTGAGATCGATGTGGACTTTGCGGCCGACGGGGCGGAGATCTTCGACCGCTGGCGGCTGCGCCTTTATGGGCAGAGTTTGCCTGAGCCTTTTGACCTCACGGAGCATGATCTGCGGTCCGCGGTGGAGTCGTTGAAGCCCCTGCTGGCCGAGGTGCGGCCTGGGTGGTACAGCGTTGGCGAAGCCAAGGCTTCAGCATGAGACCGGCGTGTCGGGTGGCTGTCGGTGGCCTCGTCAAGCAGCGTCCGCGGGGTGTCTGATGAGCTTGTCCCCGATGACCTTTGGGAGTGCATAGCCCCGCTGCTGCAGCAGCCGCCCGAGCGCAGGTACCGGTGTGCCGGTCGGCTCCGGGTGCCGGATCGGGTGGCCGCTGGCCGGAATCGTCTACGTGCTCCGTAAGGGCGTTGCCTGGAGAGACGTCCCTGCGTCAGTCGTGGGCTGCTCCGGAGTGACCGCTTGGCGTCGGCTCCGCGACTGGACCGAGGCCGGCGTCTGGCCACAACTGCACGCCGCACTGCTGACTGAGCTTCGCAAGGCCGTCTGCTGGACATGGACGCCGCAGCCATCGACGGCTCCCACACCCGAGCCCTCGAAGGGGGCCCAGGTCGGCGGCGCGAACCCTGAGTGCGCAAGGTTGGGTCACCGCGAGTTCGCCGGTCACTCCCGAAGGTCTGTGACTCGCTGAGCTACCAGAGCAAGCACTTCGTCAAGTGGCCGGATTCTGGGCAGGGCAGTGCCAGTCGGCTGCGTCGATCGCGTTACCTTCCGTGTCGCTGAGGTGGAAGCACTCGCCGTTGGCCCACACCGTGACCGAATCGGGCCGATGGTCGACCTGGAACGGCTCGTCCCCACGCAATGTCCCGGACCAAGAACCATCTCCTGCCGACGAGTGGGTGACCACAACACAGGTCCGTTTCGGCGGGATCCGGTGAATGTCCGCCCAAGGCTCCACGCTCAGTTCCAGCGGCTCCTCACCGTCGTTGCTGACCAGCAGCCGCGCTGTTCCCCCAGCGAACATTTCCGACATCCCCCTTGCCTTTACAGCACTCACGCGCACAACTGCCGCCCTCGCGTGGAGACTCGGCTCGATCCTCACACGCGCGATCACCTGGTCCAAACAACTTCATCGTCCGAGTGACCAAACACCCCTGCTTGGGACGAAACACTCTTCAACTGACCGGCCCCCGCAACCTCCGTCCTTGCCGTCCGCAAGGCGTCTGCGCCTCGGCCCTCGAGGAACGGAGCCTCCGTGCCCACGCTCATGTCACATCAGGGGCAGTCCGAGGCGACGCCTGTGGCGGTGGGTCAGGAACGGGCATCTCGCGAGCGCGGGAGATCAGAAGCAGCGAGCCGTAGAGCAGCGTGCCTCCCCAAAGTGACTGCGTGGTAAGCAGGTTGGACCATGCAGTCACCCGGGCAGGCCGGTGTCAACATCCCGTCCGGTATCCGTGGTGGCCTCAGTGGTCGCGGAGCTCGCGCAGGTCCACGATCCGTTTGATCTTGCCCACCGAGCGCTCGAGCGTCTCTGGGTCGACCACTTCCACCGTGACGGACACCCCGATCCCGTCCTTGACGGCCGCGGCGATCGCCCGCTCGGCCGCCGCGCGCTGCTCGGCACTCGCCTCCGCGCGTGCCTCCGCGCGCACCGTGAGCGCGTCGAGCCGTCCCTCACGGGTCAGGCGCAGCTGGAAGTGCGGGGCCACATGGGCCGTGCGCAGCACGATCTCCTCGATCTGGGTGGGGAAGAGATTCACGCCACGCAGGATCACCATGTCGTCGCTGCGCCCGGTCACCTTCTCCATCCGGCGGAACTGCCGCGCCGTGCCCGGCAGCAGCCTGGTGAGGTCCCGTGTCCGGTAACGGATCACCGGCATGGCCTCCTTGGTGAGCGAGGTGAAGACGAGCTCACCGCTCTCGCCGTCCGGCAGCACCTCGCCGGTGAGCGGATCGACGACTTCCGGATAGAAGTGGTCCTCCCAGATGTGCAGTCCGTCCTTGGTCTCCACGCACTCCTGGGCGACGCCCGGGCCCATCACCTCCGACAGCCCGTAGATGTCCACGGCGTCGATGGCGAACCGCTCTTCGATCTCGCGGCGCATCTCCTCCGTCCACGGCTCGGCGCCGAATATCCCGACCTTGAGCGAGGTCGCCCGCGGGTCGATGCCCTGCCGCTCGAACTCGTCGAGCAGTGTGAGCATGTACGACGGGGTGACCATGATGATCTCGGGCCGGAAGTCCTGGATCAGCTGCACCTGGCGCGCCGTCATACCGCCGGATGCGGGGATGACCGTGCAGCCGAGGCGCTCCGCGCCGTAGTGCGCGCCGAGGCCGCCCGTGAACAGTCCGTATCCGTACGCCACATGGACCTTGTGTCCCGGCCGGCCGCCGGCCGCGCGGATCGAGCGGGCCACCACATCCGCCCAGGTGTCCAGGTCGCGCGCGGTGTAGCCGACCACGGTGGGCCGGCCCGTCGTGCCGCTGGAGGCATGGATGCGCCGCACCTGGGACTGCTCGACGGCGAACATGCCGAAGGGGTAGTTGTCCCGCAGGTCGGCCTTGGTGGTGAAGGGGAAGTGCGCGAGATCGGCGAGGGTGCGGCAGTCCTCGGGCCGCAGTCCTGCCTTGTCGAATGCGTCCCGGTAGAAGGCGACGTTCTCGTACACATGGTGCAGGGTCTGCTGAAGCCGCTCGAGCTGCAGGGCTCCGAGCTCCTCGCGACTGAGCCGCTCCGCCGCGTCCAGCAGGTCCGTCATTGCGGAAACTCCCATCCCGAACCGGACGACCGATCATTCGGTCGTGCTGCTCCGGACCAGTTATCCAGCCCACCCGCCCGGAGTCAAGGCATCGGCCGCGGGCTCGTCACCGTACGCTCCGGGCATGGTGCATGTACTGGGCAGCAGGATCCTGCTGCGTCCCACCGACCCTCAGCGGTCGCGAGACTTCTACGGCCGTGCCCTCGGGCTGGCGATCGCCCGCGAATTCGGCACCGGACCCGAGCGCGGCACGGTGTACTTCCTCGGCGGCGGCTTCCTCGAGGTCTCCGGCCGCTCGGACGTACCGCCGTCACCGGCCCTGCGGATGTGGCTGCAAGTGGCTGATGTACACGCGGCTTATGAGGAGTTGCGCGGCAAAAATGTGGACGTGCTGCGTCCCCCGCAGGAGGAGCCGTGGGGGCTCGTCGAGATGTGGATCGCCGACCCGGACGGAGTACGGATCGCCTTGGTCGAAGTACCGGAACACCACCCGCTGCGCTACCGACCCTGACACCCGACCCGTCCCCGAAACCGGCGTGCTGGGCCTTCCGTTCGGTCGGTGTCCACGCAGGCGGGCGAAAACTCGGTGGGCGACGTGCGCGGGCTGGGCTACGGTCGACGCACAGGTTCATCTGCACCTCCCGGTGCGCAGGCCGCGGTTACTTCTTTGAGATGAAAGCACCGCAGCCGTCATTGATCTCGGGAGGCACAGCATCGGGTGCCCGGTGCGCAGGCGGGGGATACTTCCACTACTCATGGGGTGGTCGCGGGTTCGAATCCCGCCGGGGGTCTCGGCCCCCCGTAGCTCAGCGGTCAGAGCACCTTGTCTCCTCCACCGACCTTGATCTCGGGCACCCGTTGCTGAGCTTCTCCTCCAGAGCGAGGGGTTTCTCATGTCCCGCTTCAACACCCGCGGCGCCCGCCCGGCCGCAAGCTCGCCCGTGACCACGACCGGGGAGCGGACCGTCACCCACGAGGGAGCGACCGCCCACCTCCGCGACGCCAAGAGTGAACTCTTCCTGCTTGCGGTCTCCAACTTCGTCTCGCAGGACACCTTCTACGAGACCGGCGGCCGGCGCGACGACCGGTTCACCGCCCTCGTACGGCAGCTCGCCACCGACGACCCCGCCTGGACCGCCGGCCTGCTCGGCTGGCTCCGCGGGGAGGGCAACATGCGCACCGCGGCGCTCGTCGGCGCCGCCGAGTTCGTCCATGCCCGGCTCGAGGCGGACCGTGCCGCCGCCCCAGGGCAGGCTGCCGCCGAAGGAGCCCTGCCGTACTCGAACCGCGCCGTCGTCGCGTCCGTGCTCCAGCGTGCCGACGAGCCGGGCGAGATGCTCGGCTACTGGACGTCCCGCTACGGCCGCCGCCTGCCGAAGCCCGTCAAGCGCGGTATCGCCGACGCCGTCCAGCGCCTCTACGACGAGCGGTCGCTGCTGAAGTACGACACCGACTCCAAGGGCTTCCGCTTCGGCGACGTTCTCGAGCTCGTCCACGCCGCACCGAGCCCTGACCGGGCCTGGCAGGGTTTGCTGTTCAAGCACGCGCTGGACCGCCGCCATGGACGCGACGAGAGCGTCCCGGAGCAGCTTGCGATGCTGCGCCGGCGCGCGAAGCTCATGTCGATGCCCGTGCCCGACCGGCGCGCGCTGCTCCGGGACCCGTGGGACCGGACGCTGCTCGACGACGCCGGCATGACCTGGGAGGCGCTGGCGGGCTGGGTGCAGGGCCCCTTGGACGCTGCGGCCTGGGAGGCGGTCATCCCGTCGATGGGGCTGATGGCTCTCGCCCGGAACCTGCGCAACTTCGACCAGGCCGGTGTCTGCGACGCCGTCGCCGCCACCGTCGCGTCGCGGTTCGCCGACGCCGGCCAGGTGCGCCGCTCGCGCATGTTCCCGTTCCGCTGGTGGGCCGCGTACAAGGCAGCGCCGTCGCTGCGCTGGGCGCACGCACTCGAGCAGGCGATCGGGCACTCGCTCGCCAACGTGCCCGCGCTGCACGGCCGGACGCTGATCCTGGTCGACCGGTCCCCGTCGATGTTCCCGGGATACGGCTACTCGACCCCGAACCGGTCGGACATCTCACTTGCGGAGCAGGCCGCCGTGTTCGGGTCGGCCCTCGCGATGCGCGCCGAGCGCCCGACCCTGGTCGAGTTCGGCCAGACCTCGAACGCCATGAGCGTCCCGAAGGGCGGGAGCGTCCTGCGCCTGGTCGAGGCGTTCGGGCAGATCGGTGGCACGGACATCCCCTCGGCGGTGAAGAAGCACTTCGACGGGCACGACCGCGTCGTCATCGTCACCGACGAGCAGACCCGGCCCGGCTGGCTGCCGTCGAACTGCTCCGGATACGGCGGGATGCGCGAGACGCAGATCGACGACCTCATTCCGAGGACCGTGCCGGTGTACATGTGGAACATGGCCGGCTACCGGGAGGCCGCGACGGCGTCCGGCGGCGGCAACCGGCACGCGCTGGGCGGCCTGTCCGACGCGGCGTTCCGCATGATCCCGCTCCTGGATGCAGGTCGCGACGCCTCCTGGCCGTGGGAGCGGCAGGGGCCGGGCACCGGGTCCGGCGCCGGCCGGCAGAGCTGAACGGGCGCCGACGCGGGACCGTGCCGCGTCGGCGCCGCGCCGGCGGAAGAGCAACCGGTACTCCCGCCCGCCATCCACCACACGAGAGAGAGGCAGCTGTGACCTCCAAGAACATCCTGCTGTCCGGCATAGTCGGCTCCACCGCGTACGGCCTGGCCCGCGAAGGATCGGACGTGGACCGCCTCGGCGTGTTCGCCGCCCCGACCGAGGACCTCCACGGCCTCCACCCCCCGAAGGAGTCGCACGTCACGACCGCGCCGGACAGCACCCTCCACGAGGTCGCCAAATGGTGCCGGCTTGCCCTGCGCGGCAACCCCACCGTCAACGAACTCGTCTGGCTCCCCGATGAGCTGTACGAGGTGCGCACGCCGCTCGGCGACGAGCTGATCGGTCTCCGGTCGTCGCTGCTGTCCGCCAAGCGGGTCCGCGACGCCTATCTCGGATACGCCACCCAGCAGTTCAAACGGCTCTACGACCGTGGCGACGGCGCGCTCTGCGCCGACACCCGCAAGCGCACCGCAAAGCACGCCCGCCACCTCAAGCGCCTCTGCGGGCAGGGCTACGAGCTTTACGCCACGGGACACCTGAGCATCCGCGTCGACGACCCCGACGAGTACTACCGGTTCGGTGAACGGGTTGCGGCGGACGCGATGGCCGCGCTGCCGCTGCTGCAGCACTACGAACAGGCCTTCGACGAGACGCGCAGCGCCCTGCCCGAGCAGGCCGACGAGGCGCCCGCCGAAGCGTGGCTGCGGCGTGTCCGTGCCCACTACTACGCCGTGCAGGGGCGGGACGGGTCGTGACCGACGACCTGGTGCAGTCCCTGTTTCGGCTCAGCTGTGGGTGCGGCAGGCCGGGACGGGGCCACTGACCGCGCCTCGGCGCAACGCTCGTGGCCGACCGGTCGTCCGGCTGCGCTGTGGGCCGGCTGCACTGTGGGCGTAAGCCCATTGCCACGACGGCGCGCCGCTGGTGAGGATCACCGCATGGGGACGTTCAGAGCGCATGACGGGACCAAGCTCGCGTACCACCTCGTGGGGGAGGGGGACCCGCTGATCTGTCTGCCGGGCGGTCCGATGCGCGCCTCCGCCTACTACGGGGATCTGGGTGGGCTCAGCGGGCGCCGACAACTGCTGCCGCTGGCAGCGGCAGCAGCGCACGCCCGGCTGAGCCAGCTGCGGCCGCAGCCACCGCCTGCAACTCATCTCCCTCCTGCCACGTGACGCCGTCGGCGACGCCAATGGTCAGATCGAACGCGTCCCAGGCCGCCGCGAGGACAGTCGAGTCGTCGACGGCATCGAGCGCAGACTGCAGTTCCTGCACATCCGTGGATTTGACCATCGGAGCGGTCCCTTCTCGACATGATCGGAACCTTGATCGTTGCACCGCTTCGCGAACAGGCCTGACGCGTTGTGGACGACTGCTGCTTTGTGGATAGTCCGGTCGCGGGGGGATTCTCCTTTGTCGCCGGCACGCTGCTGGCTTCGGAGGGCGAAATCTACGTGTTCGCCGCGACGGGTGGGCGGGAAACCGCCCGCTACAGTCCGCGGCAGGAGGCCGGAGTCCTTGGTGGACGCCACCCTCAGCAGCGTGTCTACGGACAAGGCCATCACGCGGCTCCGGAACATCGTCGGCATCCCCATCACCGACAAGGAGCAGAAGGCACCAGCTCATCCGGGTCCGCATCCAGCTCGGCGGCCCGATCGTGCTGATCTGGGACAACGTCCGCCTCCACCTCACCAAGCCGCTGCGGGAGTTCATCGACGCGAACGCCTCCTGGCTCACCGTGTTCCAGCTGCCCATCTACGCGCCGGACCTGAACCCGCAGGAGGGCATCTGGTCGCTGGTCAAGCGCGACATCGGCAACCTCGCCGCAGCCAACCTCGGCGAGGTAACTCGCGCGGTCAAGCGCCGGCTCAAGCAGCTCCAGTACCGGCCGGACGCCATCGACGGCTGTCTCGCAGGCACCGGATTGGCCCTGACTGCGCAATCGTCAGAAGCTGCCGAAGTAGCGGTGCCACCAGGTGGGTCGCTGAACATGCCAGGGCAGCTGGCTCGGCCCGGCGTAGTCGCACTCCAGTAGCTCCTCGGGAACGATCGCGTACCCGAGGTTGGTCAACGTCCCCTTGACCTTGTCCAGATCCGCAGCGTCCAACTCGCCCTCGGCTTGCGCTTCCCCGGTGCCCAGGAAGGCGCCGGGGTTGTCGGCGCAGATCGCGGGTAGCCGCACCTTTCGCCCGGCCTGCCCGGTCATCCACGCATCCACGTAGTGCCGGTTCCGCCAGCGCACCCCCTTGTTGGCAAGGGTGCGCACCCGGCCGTCGTCCTCGAGGGTGAACGTGTGCAGCGCGCCCGGCTCAGCGTCCTCGACTGGGGTGAGATGTGCTTCCCAGGCGGCCGCGGGTGTACGGCTGGCAAAGCTTCCTGCCGCCCTTCAGGCGCGGCGCTGCTGCTCCTTGTGCGCCGGGGTGTGCGCTCAACGCGCTCCGGCGCGCAGGGGGCGCACTCCGCATGGGGCGAGCGCTCCTGTGCCTCTGTGAGCGCGACTACCGTCCCGATATGCGGGCAACGGCTGTACGTACTGACCGTTGGTGTCCGGCCGATCACGTTGAGCGGTGCGGCAGTTGAAGGGGACAAGAGAGCGTGATTCGGGTGCTCCTGGTGCACGACGGCTGTCTGATGAGATCCGCGTTGACGATGTTCCTGGGGAGGGAGGACGACCTGGAGGTGAGCGGATCGTCGTGGCGGGCGGCCGTCGGACAGGCCGATTCCCTGCGGCCGCACGTGTGCGTCGCGGATGTCGAGTGTCCGGGCGCGGCCGTGCCGGGCACACTGACCGGCCTGCTCCGGCGCGTGCCCGATCCGGCCGCGGCACTGCTCGTGCTCGCCACGGGCACCAGACCCGGTCTGCTGCGCCGCGCCTTCGATGCGGGCGCGCTCGGGTACGTCAGCAAGGACGCGGGCCCGCAGCGATTACTCGACGGCATCAGGCAGGTGGCCGAGGGCGAGCGATTCGTCGACGAATCGCTCGCCTTCGGTTTCCTTCAGGCCGCGCACATGCCTCTGACGCCTCGTGAACTCAGCGTTCTGCGGCTGGCCGCGGAAGGGGCGACGAGCGCCGAGATCGCGCGCAACCTGCACCTGTCGCTGGGGACCGTGCGTAACTACATGTCCACGATCACCCGTAAGACCGGAGCCCGTAACCGGGTCGATGCCATACGGATATCGCAGCACGCCGGGTGGGTCTGAGCGGCGGATGCGGCCGGGTCCGCGGGGCGGCGCCC
The DNA here is from genome assembly GCF_040613775.1 of Streptomyces sp. NPDC006208. Lineage (NCBI taxonomy): Bacteria > Bacillati > Actinomycetota > Actinomycetes > Kitasatosporales > Streptomycetaceae > Streptomyces > Streptomyces sp. NPDC006208. The sequence continues at coordinate 51,154 of NZ_JBEXSW010000038.1, forward strand.
GCGGGTCACCCGGCCTGCGGGTGCCAGTGGCCCACGAGGTCGCGATACGTCTGGGAACGTTCGAGCAGCTCCTCGTGGCGTCCGGCCGTCGCGCTCACCCCATCCAGTACCAGGACCCGGTCCGCCCGCCGTGCCGACGAGAGCCGGTGGGCGATCACCAGGAGTGTTCCCGGCCGGTCGGCGAAGGCACGCTCGGCACGGGCCTCGGCCGCCGGATCCAGATGGCAGGTCGCCTCGTCCAGCAGGATGAGACGGGCGGGGGCGACGTACGCCCGTGCCAGGGCGACTAGTTGGCGTTCCCCCTGGGACAGGGCCGCGGGGTCGATCCGGGCGTCCAGCCCTCCGAGCCCGCGCACCACGCCATCGAGGCCGACGGCACGTACCGCGGCCTCCACGTCAGGCGTCGGTGCCCCGCCCGGGCACAGGTACAGCAGGTTGTCCCGAAGGCTGCCCCCGAACACGTAGGCTTCCTGCGGGATCAGGGCCCGCCGGGCCGCGGACGGGTCCCGGTCGGGTCGGTGCACGGGCGCGCCGCCGATCAGCAACTGCCCACGGTCCGGCTCGAGCAGCCCTGCGACCAGCCCGAACAGGGTGGACTTGCCGATACCGCTCGGTCCGACCAGGGCCAGGTGCTCACCCGGCTCCACCAGGAGGTCGAGACCGTCGATCACGGGCGTGGCGTCCGGACCGTAGGAGAAGGACAGGGACCGCAGTTCCAGGCTCGGCGCGGCTGCGTCGGGCTCCGCGGGCGGCGTTCCCTGCTGCGGTGCCGGCTTCCGGGGCCCCGGAGTCCGAGGGCGAGCGCCGGCAAGGGCCGTGACCGCGCCGCGTGACCTCGGACCCGGGTCCGAGGCAGCCCCGGGCTTTTCCACAGTCCGCGCCGCCGGGGCCGTGGGAAAGCCCGGCGCCGGGGGCTCTTCGGGGCCGGTGAGCCGGTCGAGAATCACCAGCAGCCGGGTGCCGGCCGTGCCCAGACCGGTCATCAGGGTGTTCAGGGCCGGCAGCAGCGCCTGCGTCAGGTACGTAAGCGCGCCCAGCAGTTCCCCGGCCGTGACGCCGCGGTCAAGCAGCCACGGCGCGGCGGCCAGCAGCAGGACGACGGGCGCCTGCCCGGCGAGCCCGAGGGCGACCGTCCGCACGGCGGCCCACCGGGCCAGTGCCCGGGCAGCCCGGGTCTGCGCGTCGATCAGTTCGCCTGCCGCGTCCGCAGCGCGCGCCTCGGCACCGCAGGCGACGATGTCCCGGAGCCCGGCGACGTCGGAGCCGATCCGGGCGGCGAGTTCCTCGTCGGTACGCAGGAAGTCCTGCTGCCGCGCTGCCATCGGACGCAGGGCTGCGATGAAGAGCACGAGCCCGGCGACAAGCGGCGGCAGGACGACCAGCAGCAGGGCCGGAGCCAGCGCCGCGAGGCCCACCACGACCCCCGCGGTCGTGAAGACGAAGGACCTGGTCACCATCACCAGCCCCGCGAACCCGTCCCGTGCCGCCTCCGTCTGATGCGTCAGCCGTGAGACGGCCGCATGGCCGGTGCACCCTCCCCGCCCTGCCACCGCGGAGGACAGCGCCGAGCCGACGACCCTGCGGACGAGGCCGTCGCGCAACGGCTCCACGAGGTCGGCGAGACGGTGGAACACCCTGTGCGTGGCAGCCCCCCCGGCGACGACCGCCGCAGCGGCCACGGCCAGCCAGCCGAGCCCCACGGCGGGCTGCCCGGCGAGGAACCCACGGTCGAGCGCCGCGGCCACACCGTATCCGCCGAGGAAGGTCTGCGCGGACTCCAGCAGCGACCAGCCGCCAAGGCGCAGGAGCACGCCGCGTCGCCGGGCGAGGAACGGGACCGCCTGCGGCAGCATCCTGCGCAGCGCCCCCCGAACGGGCCCGTCGGCCGGCAGCGGGGGGCGGTCATGCGGCGGAGTGCCTCCCGCCCCGGGCCGCAGCGCACCGCCCGCGGCCGTTTGCGCCCGTCCTGCGGCCGTCACGGAGTCCCGCCCACCGGCCCATGGCCCTGCGCCAGTTCACCCGGCGTCCCCTGTCTGCCCGCCCGCCCGTCGTCAGCAGCGGCGTGCGGCCGCACACAGTCCGGCACGTGGGCCGGATCGTCGTCCGCGGCGAACACGGCACGGTACTCGGGCAGCGCCCAGAGCGCGGCATGCGGACCGACCGCCCGGATCCGGCCGTCGTCGAGCCAGGCGACGAGGTCGGCCCGGGCCGCCGAGGAGGCCCGGTGAGCGACGACGAGGCGGGTGCCGGGCCGGACCTGGTGCAGGAGGGCCCGCGCGACCTGGCGTTCGGTGACGCTGTCCAGGCTCGACGTGGCGTCGTCGAGGACGAGCAGCCGTCCGGCATGGGCGAAGGCCCGTGCGAGGCCAAGTCGTTGTGCCTCCCCGCCGGACAGCGGCGCACGCTTCAGCGGCGTGCCATAGCCGCCCGGCAGCCGCCGCACGAAGGCGTCCGCCCCCGCCGCCCGAGCAGCGGCGCACACCTCGGCCAAGGGTGGTGCGTACGGTCCGAACGCGATGGAGTCCCGCACAGTCGTGCCGAACAGCGCGGGCCGCTCGAAGGCGTATCCCACCTCCCGGCGCAGGACCTCGCGTTCGATCTCCGCAACGGGGACGCCGTCCAGAAAGACGGTGCCGGTGTCGGGGTCGGCCAGCCGTCCGGGCAACTGGGCCAGGGCCGTCTTGCCCGAGCCGGACCGCCCCACCAGGGCCAGGGTGGCACCGCCGGGCACGACCAGGCCGACGCCCCGGAGCACGGGTCGGCCGTCGCGCACCACCGACACGTCGCGGAACTCCAGCCGGCCGCACCCATCACCGGGCAGCCCGCGCCGGCCGTACGCCACGACGGGTGCGGCCAGCGCCTCGGCGGCACGCCCCGCTGCGGCCCGGCTGCGCAGCAGACCCGACAACTGTCCGACGACGGCGCCCAGGCCTGCGGCCAGGGCCGCGTAACGGAGCGCCGCCAGCAGCTCACCCACGCTCATGTACCCTGCCGCCACCCGCAGCCCGCCGACCGCGAGCACGCCGGTCTCCAGCAGAGGCAGCAGCACCGCGCCCCGGGCGACGGCGCGGCCGTACACGTGCCACATGCGCCGTCCCTGGGCGGCCAGTTCGGGCAGGGGCGCCAGGATCCGTGCGCGTTCCCGCTCCGTCGTCCCGGCGGCGGCGACGGAGCGGGCTCCTTCGAGTGCCTCGACCAGGCGGGCGGCGATGTTCCCCTGGACCTGCTGGTACTCGGCCACCCCGGCGGAGGTGTCGCGGGCGAATGCGCGCACGAGCAGCACCATCAGCGGCGCGCCGGCCGCGAAGACTGCGACCGTCCACAGGTCGGTCAGGGCGAGCGCGACCAGTGCGCCGACCGGCAGGACGACGGCCGGTACGGCTGCCGCGGCGATTGCGGGTGCCGCGGCGGCCTCTGTCACGTTCGCCGTCAGCCGGGTCACGAGATCGCCGGAGGTGAACCGTCCCGCCACCCTCGGCCCGGCGGCGAGCAGGTGGCCAAAGGCGCGGCGTCGTGTCCGCGCGGCGGAGTGTGCGGTGAGTGTGCCAGCGAGGCGGGCGGAGGCCGCGTCGCACGCAACGTCCGCGACGACGAGTGCCGCGCACAGCGCCAGCCACGGTCCGGCGTCCGCGGCGCCTGCGAGAACGAGGTCCAGTGAGCGCCCAAGCAGGGCGGGCAGGGCGATGGCGGCGGCCGCCGAGAGCAGGCTCGTCGCGACGAGGGCTGCGGTCCGGCCGGGAAACGCCACTGCCCCACCGGTCAGCAGCGACCGGGCCACGGCGCCGGTTGCGGACGGCCCGACCGAGCCACGGGCGCGCTTGCCGGGCGCGACTGCCGGCCGTTGGGGACTCACGGGCGCTCCCTCGTCGTTCGAGCCGAACGGTCCCAGGCGCAGAATCCGCCCGGGACCGCTGGCAGGGTTCACCGTCGTCGCGCGGAGTGCCGCACGACGACCGGGTCAGTTACAGGTGGTGACGCTCAGGCTGCTGTCGCCGCAGAGCAGCAAGCTCGCGCGGCTGCCGCCGGTGGCGATCTCGTCCGTGAGCGCGTCCTTCGGGGTCTCCATGCTCTGCAGGTCGAGAAGCGACATGTTGTTTTCCTTTCTCGGGGACGAATGTGCCTTGCCATGACCTCCGGTGACCGAAGGTCAGCTCTGGGGGCCGCAAGAGCGGCCGGGAGATACGCGCGGCAGGAACGGCAGCTGCACCGGGGCGTCGTCCAGTGCGGCGCCGAGGGCAAGCAGGCAGCCCGCCGTGCCGGTGGCGAGATCCATGGAGAGCCGCATCATCTGCTCGCCGGGGAAGGCGAGATGGCCCTCGTAGGGCAGGGCGTGCCAGGACAGCACACCGATCTGCCGTGCCAGGTGGGCCGGCAAGGTGCCGGGGCCGGTCGCCGCCGTCCGGCTCAGGAACATCACCATGCCGGCGGCACCCCGGAAGAGACCGGGCTGCGCATAGAACTTCGCCTGCGCGGCCCGTACGACCTCCTGCCGCGCCCGGGCGAAGCGCTCGTCGTCGCCGTGGACGAGCCAGTCGTCGAGCACCATGCCGATACCGGCGCTGCCCGCACCGAGATAGGGCATGGTGCGCCAGCCCTCGTCGACCTGGAGCGCTCCGCCGGCGCCGCGTACGCAGCGGTCCAGATCGCGGTGGAGCGCATCGGCCGCCAGGCCGAGGAGGGCCGGGTCGCCGGTCCTCTCGAACAGGCGCAGGTGCAGCAGGGCTGCGCCGGAGGCGCCGTACAGCAGCCCGGCCCTGCCGGCGGGGCGGCCGCGGTCCGCCGCCGCTGCGCGGGCGACGAGGCGGCTGCAGTCCAGGGCGGCCTCCCGCAGCGAGCTCTCGCCGGTGGACTCGGCCAGCGCGTCGAGGGCGAGGCCGATACCCGCCAGGCCGCCGTGCAGGTCCGACCCCATGTCGGTCCAGTCCTCGGCGAGGACGACCTCCAGCAGGTCCATGGCCGCCGCCCGATGCCCGAGGTGTTCGAGCGTCCAGGCGATGCCGGCGAGCCCGTCGTAGAAGCCCAGAGGGCTGCCGGAAGCCGGCCGGCGCACACTTCGCAGCAGCCACTCCTCGGCCTCGGGCCAGCTGCCGCAGCCGGTCTCGGCCAGCGCGTACAGGACTCCGGCCGCCCCGTGCGCGAAGCAGGCGCCGCCCACGGGGGTGGCGAACTGGGCGATGTCGCCGGGCAGACAGCGGTCGTCCCGGCCGAAACGGGCCGAGGCCCGGATGGCGTCCGCCATCGAGTCGCGGCTGTGCGGCCAGTCGCCCGGTTCGAGGGGCAGGTAGTCCGCCCGGTGCACCCGGGCCGGCTCCGCGGACGGGTGGCCGCGGGTGATTTCCGCGACCGCCTCGTCGAGGAAGGCGCGGTCCACCGGGAAGTTCTCCGCCACGATGTCCGCCAGATGGGCCGCTTTCGCGCGGTCCACAGCAAACAGGCTGGTCAGCGGAAGGAACAGGGCCAGACGCAGGCAGGCGAGAGCATACCGGTCGACGTCGGCGCCCCTGCGGTCGGCGGGGGCCACGAAGCCGGGGTTGGCGATGACCTGGCGCCGGCCCTCCCCGATCGGCGCCGCTGCTTCGAAATCCAGCAGCACCACGGACGACTCGTCCTCGGTGACCATGATGTTGAACAGATGTAAATCGTTGAAAACCACTCCTCGCGCGTGGACCTGCGCCACCGCGTCCTCCACGAGCCGGTGGATGCGCAACGCCCACTGCGTGTAGGCGGCAAGCGCCTGGTCGCCGGGGTCCTCCTCGATCAGCGGATGGCGCCTGGCGAAGAAGCTGTTGAGTGGCCGGCCCTCGATGTACTCCAGGACGAGGAAACGGTGGTCCCCCAGCGCAAACCAGTCCAGCACCTCCGGGGTGCTGGAGAGCCCGGCCAGCTGTTCCAGCGCGTCCCTCTCCCGCTCCAGCCGAGTCACGGCGTCCGCCCCGTCGGCGGCGAGGCCGGCGTGCGGCCGGCCCTCCTTGAGCACGACACGCCCGCCCGTCCGGTCGTCCCGGCCCACGTAGACGCCGCCGCCATTGGAGAAGTGGAGGGCACGCTCGATGGTGTAGGGGATGCCGTCCGTGGTGGTGCCCGCTCGTGCCTCCGCATGCGGGCGGAGGAAATCGGGCAGTGTGACCCAGGCCGGGACGTGGAAGGCGGGCCCCCGCACGTCCGGGACGAGCCGGCCCGAGGCGTCTTCGACGGCGGGCCGCAACTCCCCCTGTTCGTCGCGACAGTGCCGCTCGGTGAAACTGCCGTATCGCACGTGGACGGGCCCGGCTCCCCAGCGCAGATCACTCAGGATGTACGGTCCGGGTTCTCCGGCCAGGAGCATATCGAGGTCCTCGGCAACGGCCTTGCACTGCGCGTCGTCGGCGGGGTAGACGGTGATGAACTTGCCGCTTCCTGCCCGGTCCGCGTACTTCGCGTTGCGGGTGTGCAGCAGATACCGGCTCGGTACGAACTTGAAAGCAATGCCCCGGGGGACGCAGTAGTCCCAGACCTGGTCGAGCACCTTCTCCGCGTTGTCGAGGCAGGCCGATATGTGGATCTTCCAGCCCTGCGCCGGGAGGCGGCCCTCGAGCGGACGGTACGCGAGCCAGTCCCCCTTGCGGTTCCGCTGCCAGCCCGCCGGCGCCTCGCGCCGTCCCGCCTCGTACGGCTTGCCCGGTCCGTCGCCGTCCTCTGCGAGTCGGTGGGGGGCGTCGTAGAACTTCCGGTCGGCGTCGCAGAAGACGGCGTAGCCCTTGTTCATCTCGTCCCCCCTGTGGCCAGCTTGACGCCCCAGAGGCTGCCACCGGGCACGAGGGGGCGACAGTCACAGCTGTCATCAAGCGGTCGTGAAGAACTCACGAGTAGTCGGCCGCCCGCGCTTGCGCCTGCCGGTTCGGCTGGGGTCGCGCACGTTCGCGGACGGCTGTCGCGGGTTTCTGAAGAGGGAGCGTTGACACTGTTCCGCCTCCTCGGCCGCCCTCGGCCGAGGAGGACCCCGGCAGCCCCGGGCCGAGGCCGGCCAAGAGCGTTTCCGCCGATATCTTGCTCGGCCACGGCCGACCCGCGGAAGCTACGCTCCCGCACCAACTTGCTGTGCGCCCCGCGCTCGACGTCAGCGCGCGACCTGCCCACACCAGAGCGATCCTGGAGGCATGGCCCGCCGCCGACACTGCTACATCTGCGGCACCGTGCTCCCGAAGGATGCGACACGGCGACGGCTGTACTGCGGCCCGGCCTGCCGAGCCCAGGCCTCGCTTTGTCCTCGTCCCCGCGCTGCGCGAGGAACTGGAGATCCTCGTTCCCGCCGACCGGCACCCGGGCCGTGCGTGGAAGCAGGGCCCGGCGCTCACGGTGGTGCCCGCGCCCCGCACCGAGCGCCCGGTCCGGATCGGGTACGCACGGACGTCGACCGCCCGTCAGGAACTGGCGAGCCAGCTCGAAGCCCTCCACCGGGCGGAGTGCCACAAGGTCTTCAAGGAGCAGATCAGCACCCGGGTGAAGGTGCGCCCCGAGCTGGAGAAGGCGCTCGCGCTGGCCCACCAGTTCAAAGAGGCCGCGCCCGAGACGTCCGTCATCCTCACGGTGCACGAACTCAAGCGCCTCGCGCGCAACGCGGCCGAGCTGATGACGCTGTCCGCCGAGCTTCAGTCCCGTGGCATCCAGCTCGAATTCCTCACCGGGCCGCTCACCGGGATCTACGACCCCAACGGCATGGGCGCCATGTTCTTCGCCGTGCTCGCGGTCGCCGGGCAGATCGAGCGCAACTACATCCGGGAGAAGACCCTCGAAGGCCAGGTCATCGCCGCGTCCAAGGGGAACCACGGCGGACGGCCGAAGGTCATCGACGACGACATGCTGACCTTCGCCGTCGCCCTGAAGGACAAGGGCGTCCCCGTCCCCGAGATCGCGAAGAAGCTCACCATCAAGGTCGGGAAGAACGCGGGCAAGTCGCCCTCGGTCGCCTCGCTCTACCGGGCGCTCGCTGAAGCCGAGGTGGCTGCGGCGGACGACGACCTGCCGCTGCGGCCCAAGCCCGTCCGCATCCGCCGACCAGAAGACCCGCTCACCCCCGAGGAGACCGACCTCGGCGAACGCCTCCAGGCCCAGCCCCACCCGAACGCGGAGATCCGCAGCTAGACCCCGTGATCAATCTCAGCGTTAACCGCTGTACGGCCGATACTCACGACCGGATGTGCACGCGGTCGCTGTTCGCGTCGTGGAAGACGGCAAGGGCTTGGGCTTCGGCGTGGACTGCTTCTCGCTCCGATGCGGAGAGGGGACGCAGCGGGTTGATGCCGAGCTGTTCGCCGCTCTTGGTCCAGGTTGCGGCGACGCGTCCGTCGACGAGGATGGCGCGCTGGCCGGCGACGGACAGGCCGAGGTGGGCGTCGTCGATGATGCGGCTGCGGTCCTGGTAGCCGAGGATCGCGTTGTCGAATGCCGGTAGGAACCGGACGGGTGCGGGGGTGTCCGGGTGTGGGCGTGGCGCGTCGGGCAGGTCGAGCAGTTCGCGGCCGCGTTCATCGCGGAAGGTGACGAGTTCTTCGCGGATGGCTTTGACTGCGGCGGGCAGTCCGGCGAGACCGCACCAGGAGCGGATGTCCGCGCTGGTGGCGGGCCCGTAGGCGGCGAGGTAGCGCCGCACGAGTTGCTGCCCGACCGGGTCGCTCTCGTCGCAAGGGAGCGAGGCGATGTCCTGCCCGAGCCAGGTGGCCAGGGGCAGGTTGCGGACGCCGGACGTGGTGCGCCACAGGCCGCGGGGCGGGAGTTGGGCCATGGGAAATGAGGGCCGCAACGAGCAGTTCGCCCAGGACGCGGCGCGGGGGCGCAGGCCAGCGCTCTTCGAGCGCCTGGACGAGTTCGGCCATGGTGCGAGGCCGCCGGTCGGCCATCACCGCCCTGCCCGCAGCAGCGGCCTCGTCCAGGTCGACACCTGCCAGTTCGCGTCGGTAGGTGGCCGTCACCCGCTGGCGCAGCATAGAGTCGTGGCGCGCCCGCCAGGCCAGCGCGTCGTCGGCGGTGACGAGGTGAACGGTGCGGCGCATCAAGTGTGTGCGCACGACCTCGCGTCCGGTCAGCGCCTCGTCCAGTTCCTGCGGCGTGAAGGCGGGCAGCCGGGACCACAGGCCCGTGAAGGGTTCCTGAGGTTGTTGCGCCTGCATCCCGCACAGGTGTGTAACGGCGTCGCGGACAGGTGTGTCCCTGCGGTCGAGCAGGTACTGGCGGGCGAGGGTGGCCCGGTTGAGGGCGCGCGTGTCGAGTACGGTCATGCTCTTCTCACGGTGTTGCCTGCGGACGGTGACCCGTTTTCTTGCGCTTCTGTCCCCCCGGTCCGCCGCGAGAACGCGGCGGACCCTCCGAGTTGTGTGGCGAGCCCGGCGGTCAGCCGTTGTAGGGAGCGCTGACGTCCAGGACCCAGGTCACACCGAAGCGGTCGGTGAGCATGCCGTACAGCGGCGCCCACTGTGCGGCTTCCAGGGACCGCACCACCGTCGAGCCGTGCGACAGCTTCTGCCACAGGGCGCTGATCTCGGCGGCGTCGTCGCCGCGCACGGACACGAAGAACGGGTTGTCGCCCTGGTTCCAGGCCAGTTGGGAGGGCACGTCGTAGGCCATGATGTGGAAGCCGTTGTCCGCGACGACCTCGCCCCACATCACCCAGTCCGCCTCGCTCTCGTTCTGTACGTTGCCGGCGTCCTTGTAGGTGACGGCGACGGTGCGCCCGCCGAACACCGACTGGTAGAAGTCCAGCGCCTCACACGCGGCGCCCCGGAAGTTCAGGTGGGTGGTGGTCGTGACAGCCATGGGCTGCTCCTTGCCTTCAGTCCGTTCGAGTGCGCGCCGCCACGGGGAGATCCGGGCACGGCGCAGCCACCTGACCTGGAGCGATGCTCCCTCGGTGGCTTTGATCCCACCATCACAGAGGTAGCGGACAGGGTGTGTCCTGTATTTCCGGCACCATGGCCGGTGTGCAGAAAACGTCTTCGCGGCTGCTCGCGCTGCTCTCGCTGCTCCAGACGCGCCGTGACTGGTCCGGCGACGACCTTGCCGAGCGCCTCGACATCACCCCGCGCACAGTGCGCCGCGACATCGACCGGCTGCGGGAGCTCGGCTACCCGATCCTGACCTTCAAAGGACCCGCAGGCGGCTACCGGCTGGATGCGGGCTCTCATCTGCCTCCACTGCTGTTCGACGACGACCAGGCCGTCGCCCTGGCCCTCGCCCTGCCTGTCGATCCGTAACGCCGGCAACATCCACCGCAACTACACCGGCCCCCGGCGCATCACCGGCACCGTGGCGGGCAAGAAAATCGCCTTCCCCAACTTCACCGTGCTGGGCAACTCGAGGCGCACCATCGCCGCCCGATGGGCCGACCCCCCGTTCTTCTGCGTCTGCCGGGCCAAGTTCACCTTCCCGGCGCCCAACGGCGAGCCCCTCACGCGCACCGCCCGCATCGTCATCATCCCTCTGCCCCAGATCATCGGGCTGCTCGCAGTCTCACTCCGCCTGTTCCTCCTCACCCGCAGGGGCGTCCGCTACCAAAAGGCTCTCCTCCATGCGGCCCGCGGCAACCGGCAATGACCCGCCAGGCTGCACGCGAAGCGTGCCGGTAGCTCGGGGCGGTCTCCTCCTAGGCCGCCGACCAGGGCTTCACTCATACGTGGGACCCTTGTCCGGGGGCGCGGTGGGTACGCGCAGCTGGTGGCTGCTTCCATGGAATCGGTGCCACCTTCAGCGCGGCAGGTCATCGATCAGATCGCATCGGCCGTGCGTGACGGAGACGATGCCGCTCTGCCGGAGTTACTCGAACGCTTTGCATACATGGCAGATTCCAGAGCCCTTTTCGCTTTGCGCCACAGGCTCCATGAAGACCTGCAGCAGACACCCGAAGCGCGGTGAACAAGCGGTCCGTCGCTTGTTTCCACGGTCTTAGGCCCGCACCGGCACCGACGACCACCCTGCCGACACGGACGCCGTGTGCCGTATTGCGCTGGAGGAGTTCGGCATCCTCTTGGACACCGCCACGGCCGCGGCGGCGCTGGGCTGACGACGACAGCCCTGACCGGTCCCCACCAGCACGAAGCCCTGGTCCCGAGGGGAGACCAGGGAGAAGAAGTACCGGTGGCGCTGTCTCATCTCATCGAGGAAAGACAGCGCCACCACAGCCGCCTCCCGCGGCGACGCCATGCGACCAGAGCGCCGGTCCGCATGGTGATCAAGAGTGTGGCGGATTCTCGGCCGCGCACGTAAGAGGCCAAGACTGCGGCGACCGGCAGGAGGATGAGAGCCAGTCGCCGGGGGGATGGCGGAGCCACCGCCTTGCCGCGCCGCCCCGCTCCACGACGAGCAACGAACGAGCGAGCCGACCGGTTACGTACGCGGCTCGGGTGATTCGGTCGCCGGTTCAGAGGCGCACGTCTGTGAGGCTGTGTGGCTGCTCACGCATCTCCAGAGGGGACATCACCCGAACGGCCCACGCGCTGCCGAACTGAACGCGCGACGTTCCCCCATTCAGCCCACACTGAGCATGAACCTGCTCCCGCCTCGCCCGTCCCGTGATCACTCGTCGTCGGGAGGCAGCATGGTCGTGATAGCGCTGCTCGCGCCGGTAATGCTCCTACTCATGACGTTCGCGCTAGACGCCTTGGAAGACCTCCTGTTCCCCCCGCCCCCCGAGCTCGCCCCGGACGAGACCCCCCGGGGACCCCTCGCTGGCCCGCCTGGTCACAGTCCGTGAGACAGCGGAACTTGTGGTGGGTGTCAGGCGAGGTCAGCGAAACGGCTCGAAGGCGTGTGCAACAACCGATCGGTTGGTGGACGCCCTCTTCGCTTCGGATAACGCGCGGCTATCCGAAGCGATCCGCCTGGTGGGGTGAAGCCGCTCAGGCGGCTCTCAGATCAAGGTCCCGGGAGACGTACGGTATGAGAGTGAAGCTGCGTCGAGCCGACGGCGGGGTGATCGCGGTCGAGGTGGTGGGGGAGCCGGACGCGCCTGCGGTGCTGTTCTGCCACGGGTTGGCCGACTCCCGGCTGGCCGCGTACGGCTTCGCGGGCGCGGCTCACGCGCTCGGACTGCGCCTCATCGCCCCGGATCGCCCCGGCATCGGCGGCACCGAGGCCCGTCGCCTGCCGCGGGTCGTGGACTGGGCCGCGGAAGCCACCGTGGTCCTGGACGCGTTGGGCGTCGGCTCGGTGGCGTTGCTCGGCGTCTCGGGCGGCGGAGCGTTCGCGGCCGCATGCGCGTCCGAGCTGCCTGACCGCGTCCGCAGCCTGGTGCTCATCGCGCCCCTTGGTCCGCCTGCCTGGCCCACCCGCGGGATGGCAGCCGGGCAGCGCGCGTCCTTGCAGATCGCCCGGCGCGCTCCGGCCTTCGGTGGCTGGTTCCTGGGCCGCCTGGCCACGCTGGCGCGCCGGGCACCAGGGCTGTTCATACGCCTGGCGACCAGCGAGATGCCCGCCGGCGACCGGCGTGCCCTCGCCCAGCCGGACGCGCGCGCGGCCTTCCTCACCAACTACCTGCGAGCGTTCCAGCGCGGCAGCTGGGGAGTCGGGCAGGATCTGCGCGTGCTGACCCGGCCCTGGGGTTTCGACCTCGAGTCGATCACGGTGCCCACGTCGATCCACCAGGGGGACGCCGACACCACCGTCCCGCTCCGGCACGCCCGCCGCTTCGCCGCGGCGATACCCGGTGCACGCCTTCACATCCATCCCGGCCAAGGCCACTTCTCGATCCTCACCGCACCCGAGCAGACACTGGCGACACTCGCCGCATAACCGGTCGAGGTTGCCGCCGCAGATCACGGCGACGCCGCGTCCGGTACCCGGAAGCGGTTGAAACGGCGCATGCCAACTTCGCTGCCCTCCAGGGCACGGTCGTGGAGCACCACGGCGTGGCTCTTCCGTACCAGGGGAGCCAGGAGCCGGGCCGTCCGTGCTTCCCCGGCAGCGCCCAACACCCAGCTGTTGTGAGCCCGCCGGTATAACCGACCCGCCCCCAGCCCCGCCACGACCAACCCCGCCACCAGGCCCAGTTGCCCGTTCATCAGCACGCCCACCGCCAAGCCGACCACCACGGCTGCCGCCGCCAAGAGCGGCAGCACCACCCGGGCCAGCCGATGCTGTGCCGCCCGTTCCGCAGTCCGCGCAGCCTCATCACCCATCCGGGCCGCGCTCGCACCCGCCCCGGCGCCCAGCCCTCGTCATTCCCGCCCCCCGCGTGGTCACTGCCTGCACCTGGACGGTAGCGCCCGGCAGTGACACGGCACAGGCGAAAGAACGGCCACCGTCACATGGCACGCGTGGCCACCGCCACCGCCGACTGCGGCCCGTCCGGGGACCTGAAAAGCGCAGCGGCAGGAGGGGAGGGATGGCCCGGGTGCGGTGTGCCGCCGACTCCGCCGCAGTGGGGCCGGCGCCGTACTCCCGCCGTCGCCCATGACGGGTGCGTGAGGAGACCGCACCGCCGGCCGTGGCCGAGGGGGAGCAGCTGCTGCCGCGCGGTGCTGGCGGACCGTGGGGGCGCTCCGCTCAGCGCGGCGCCGTCGAGCCGACCCGTCCGGCTGACCGCCGATTCGTGGCCCGGGTACCGGCCGCCCGATGAGCCTGGTCCGGAACTGCGAACGGGGACTGGGAAGATGAGGCGTGAGCACCACCCGCCGCCCCTTGGGCACTGGTCCCCGTCCCATCGCCGAGGCGGAGCTGTCGCCAATTGGCGACAGCCGCGAGCGCGGCCGTACCGCTGCGGAGCGGGCAGCCGACAAGCCGCCCGCCCGTGCACCCGAGCACCAGGCGGAGACGTGGCCGCCGGACCGCCGCCAACTGGGCACCGGGCCCACCCTCTTTTAGTTTCCGGCCCTCATTTGAGGGCAGAACTATGGAACTTCCGCAGGTCAGACGCGGTAACAGACGCTCGCATGAGCAGCAGACGGCGAGGGCTCTTCCGGCCTGCCCGCCCTCGAGATCCCGCGCGCCGGGTGGGAGCCGGAGCTGCTGCGCGTCCTGGACCGTGCGGCGCACTTCACCCCCTGTAGACCTGTTAGCCCCAACACCCCCAACCGGATCGGGCCGCAGCTCCGCACGCCGACTCCGGCGACTGGCCTGGAGGCGGCGACGCAGGCCTGACGTCCGACTGTCAGGAGACCCTGACAGTCGGACGCTTGGTGTATGTCGACGGCGGGCCCGCTCTCGGGGCTGGCTTTGCCGCTCGATGCGGTCTGCCGTGAGCGGTGTCAGCTGGAGAGAACCTGGATGTCGTCGATGGCCATGTGTGCTGGTCCTCCCACTCCCCAGAAACCGGCGAAGGCGGTGACAGCGGTGTGGTCGCCGGAATTGAAGCGGACGCTGATTTGCCCGTAACAGAGGGGGGTGGTCGGCGGGCACGAGGCGGGTGCGGGGCCGAAATGGCGCTCGATGGGCGACCGGACGCCGGGCAGGCGGACTCCGAAGAACGCCGTGTTGACGTTGCTCGAGGTGCTGAAGAACCCGGTGATCATGTAGTCGGTGTGGGGGCGTACTGGGATGGGCTGGGACAGTCCGTTCCACACGCGGGTGCCGGGCGAGCTGAGGATCGCGGACTTGCTGCCGGAGTGGGCCCCGCTGCGGTCGGTGGAGATGACCTTGGCGTCGGGGCCTTCCACGTTCCAGGGCTGGGAGACGGCGGAGGTCCGCTGTCCCTCGAATCCGCCGTCCTGCAAGGGATTGCGGTAGAGCTGGATGTCGACGTTCCAGTGGCCGAAGTTGTCCCAGTCCCAGTCGTCGTTGATTCGTAGGTCCAGAGTCCCGGAGATGCCGATCTCGCGGCAGCCGGTACGGCTGAGGACCTCGAAGGGCCGGGCGCCGGTCAAGCCGGCCACCAGGCTGTACTTGTTCAGGCCGGGCGCGGGATAGCCGGCGTTGGCGGGCTGCCGGGGATCGGCGCCGGCGGGTGTGACCCAGTTGGAGCCGTCGGCGTGCTGCCACCAGAAGCCGGTGGTGGATACCTCCTCATGCATGCGTGGGACGATGCGGACGACGTCGCCGGGGCGCAGGCCCCGGGCGTTCGTGGGGAAGGTGGTGCCCCGCCCGCCGGACAGGTGCAGGGTGGCGGACTCGTCCGGCATGAATCCGTTGTTGCAGCGCATCTGCGGGGTGGTGGGGACCCGGATGGGTCCGGCCTGGGCCGGCGCGCTCTGCAGGAGGGTGGCCAGGATCGCCAGGAACAGGGCGACGGCCAGGCCGCGGGTCGTGCGGCGGCTCATCACGGCCGGTGTGTTTCGACGAGAGTGTTGCCGGCCGGATCCGGTTGGAGCGGGAAGGGTGGCGGCGCGGAGGCGCTGCCAGAGCTTGTTCATGCTGTTCTCCTTGTGGGTGATGTGGTCCGCCGGCACCGGTCGGTGCGGTGTTTTTGCGACTGCCGGCGCGGCGGGGATGTGCGGGAATCGAGGCTTGTTGTGTGGCCGGAATCTGGCGTGCAGGTCAGCCCAGCTCGGTGGACAGGTGACCGGAAAATTCGTGCTGCGTCCGCGCAGGCGCATCGCACCGGTTCACACAGAGGCTGAGGCGTTGCCGACTGGCTGTGCGGCGCGTTCCTCAGCGGCGAACGGGGCGGACATAAGCGGTGACGTTTCCGGTGGCCGGCAGGGGCGCGTAGCGCACCACGGGGCGGGTGGCCTCGAGAATCCGGCCGCCGCCGGCGTAGAGCTGGACGTGGCCGAGCCGGTTGGTGAAGACCAGGTCCCCCGGGCGCAGGTCGGCGCGACGGACGCGGGTGCCGGCGTGGACCTGGGCGTAGGTGGTACGGGGCAGCGTCACACCGGCGGAGCGCCAGGCGGCCTGGACGAGGCCGGAGCAGTCGTAGCCGCCTCGTCCGGTGCCGCCCCACAGGTAGGGGATGCCGAGCCGATTCCGGGCGAATGCCACGACAGCTCGGCCCGGGCCCGCGGCGCGGGTGGAAGCCCCGCGGGTGTTCCCGGGGGTGATGTCCGCATGCCCGGGGCGACGTGCTGTGTTCTTGGCCGGGAGGCGGAGTCGGTGTCCGGCGTAAATGAGGGTGGAGCGGCCGAGGCGGTTGGCCTTCTGCAGGGCGGGGACGCTGGTTCCGTGGCGCCGGGCCAGTGACCAGAGAGTGTCGCCGCGCTGCAGCACGACCGACCCAGGGGCCGGGCGAGGGGCGTGTGGCTGCGACTGGTGGGCCGCGCTCGTGATGGCCGGATGAGGGGCGGACAGATGGTGCACCACGGACGTGCCGAGGAGGGCGGCCAGCAGGCTGAGGACCAAAACTGCAGCGAGTTTCGCCGTTGCGGCGGTGGCTGTGGCGGCGCGGGTTCGGGTGCGCATCGGGACTTCTCCTCGTGGAAGTGAAGGGTGAGGGTCTGGACCGGCGGGGGCGGGGATGGGGCGTTCGGCTGCGGTGCTCTGCGGCCGATTGCCGTGGCCGGTGGCCGGTTTTGGGCATGACGGGGCCGTGCCGCGGCGTGGTGCGCCGCGGGAGGTGAAGAGGTGTGGGAGCCGTCAGGGGGCAGGCCCGGGGATGGGCCGCACGCGGGCCTGCCCTCGATGAGGCGTCAGGAGCAGGTCAGGTGGAATTGGTCGCCGTTGATCCCGCTGTCGGCTTGGGGGGAGGTGATCTCCAGGCTCATGTGGCCCTGCACCACATCGCCGGACTTGGTGCCCTGAAGCTGGACCTCGAAGGTCTCGTACTGGGTGTTGGGGGCGGTGAAGGTCATGCTGCCTGTGCGCGGACGAAAGCCGCGGTCGGTCAGGAACTGGTCGGGATACCAGGTGTAGTTGATGGTCCCGGCGCGCCGGGCGCTCGCCGAGAAGGTGAACGTAATGGGCTTGGTGCAGTCCGTGGTGTCCGAGCGGGGCTGGACGTAGACGGACCTGCCCATCAGGATCGGTTCTTGCCGACTCTTGTCTTCGCCCGTGCCGGTCGAGACGCCCGCCGTGGGTCCCTTGGAAGAACCCTCCGAGGCACTGGGGGGCGGCTGCCTCACGTCCCCGGGCCCCTGTGTGGCGCCAGCAGTCTTGCCAGTCGTGGCCCCGCTTGTTGCGCCCTGCGTGGGCCCGCTCGACGTACCGCCGGTCGGGGCGCCCGTGTTCCCGGAGGTGACCCCGCTGGCCGGCCCCTGGGTGGTGCCGCGCGAGGCGCTGTTGCCCGGTTCGCCGGTGATCCCGCCGGTCGGACCGGGTGTGGATCCCCCGGTGGGGCCGGCAGTCGCAGCAGTCGAACCGCCGGTCGGGGAGCTTGTGATGGAGGGGATCGCGTTCTGTTCCCCGGGTTTCAGATTCAGCAGCGCTCCCGCGAGGACGATCACTGCTGTCACCGCCGCCGTGGCGAGCGCCACCGGAGCGATCCGCCGCCGGGGCCGGGACCGGTCCGCCTCCGTCTCCCGGTCGGGCACACGGATCTCGGCGGCCTCCCGGGCGCGCCGCCGGATCATGTCGGTCAGCGGGGCGGGCAGCCAGCCGGGCCCCGGCTGTCCGGCACGCTCGCAGCACCAGTCGATCACCTGACGGGGAGTGGGCCGTTCGTCCGGATCCTTGGCCAGACACCACGCCACCAGCTCCCGCAGCTCTTCCGGCACCGCCTCCAGGTCCGGTTCGCCGTGCACGATCCGGAAGCTGATCTCCGCCGGCTCGTTACCGAACGGCAGTCGGCCCGTCGAAGCGAAGGCCAGCAGCGCGCCGAGGGAGAACACGTCACACGCCGGCCCGGCCTTGCCCTTGGTGAGTCGCTCGGGTGCCACATAGCCCGGAGTGCCCACCAGCATCTGCGTACGGGTCAGCGTGGTGGCGTCCCGGGTGCGGGCGATCCCGAAGTCGATGACCTTCGGCCCGTCCGTCGCCAGCAGCACATTGCCCGGCTTCAGGTCTCGGTGCACCACGTCGGCGCCGTGAATGGCCGCCAGGGCCTCGGCGATCCCAGCGGCCAGCCGGGTCACCGTGTCCGCCTGCATGGGGCCACGCTCGCTGACCACTTCCTGGAGCGAAGGCCCCGGAACATACTCGGTGGCCAGCCACGGGTCCTCGGCGTCCGGATCGGCCGCCACCACCGCAGCGGTGAACATCCCGTGCACCCGGCGAGCCGCGGCGATCTCCTGCCGGAAGCGGGCCCGGAACTCCGCGTTACCGGCCCGCGCACCGTCGATCACCTTGATCGCAACCTGCCGGCCCCCCATGCTCTCCCCCAGGTAGACGCGTCCCATCGCCCCGGCCCCAAGGAAACTCAACAGCCTGAAACCGCCTGCCTGGCGGGGGTCGTTCGGGCCCAGCGGAGGCAGCGTCTCCTGCCGAGTTCCTTCCCTGCCGACGTCCGCGCGTTCGCCGGCACTGGTGCGCCTTCCGGCCGCAGGGCGCTCCTCGGCCTCCGACTGCGCCGCCTCCTGCGCGTCCTCGTCTTCCAAATCCTGCTCGAGCTGCGCCTTCGTGGCCTCCCAGCGCCGCGCCCACTCCCGCATGACCCGCTCATTGCCTCTGCAGGCCTCCACGAACGCCAGCGTCACGTCCCTCGACGGCAGATTGTGGCCGCGGGCCGCAGCGTTCAGGGTCGCCCTGCCGTACCTGACCCGCTTTGCCATCGCCTCGTACGAGGGATTGCCCGCGTCCTGCCGTAACTGGCGCAGCGCTGCGGCGAACTCCATGACAGGCCCCCCGCCCGGCTCCAACGGCTCTTCCCGACGCCCCACCATCACTGCCCTCCCGATCCCGCGCATGGGCGAAACCCCAGCTGCGGTCGTCCCGACCGCGCCCACCGGCAGCGGCGGCGCGAACTTGCTGCCCATATGAATAGCGGCAAATCCGGACCCGAGGAGAGCAATCCGGCGTCCTTGGATATCCATGGATATCTGGACTGCTCCATCGCAGGTCAGCGCCGTCCGGCGAACGGGCTCCGGACAATGAGAAGCGCTGGGCTTCAGGTTCCCCAGGGCTCGTCCTTCCGGTATGGCTTCCGTGCAGTCTCAGAGCCGATCAGGTTGTGCGGTAGGGGCAGGCTGAGGCTGCCCGTGCGCCCGGCCGGCGAGCAGAGCGCCGGGGATGTTGCCGGTGAGGACTCCGGAGATCGCGCCCATTCCGTACCGGCTACTTCGTGTCTTCGTCGCCGACGGTGGCCGACGGCGTGGTCTACGTCGGCAGCGACGACAACAAGCTGTATGCGGTGGTTGCGGACATCGGGAAGCAGTGCTGGTCCTTCCCCACCAGCTATGGCGACGTGACCTCGTCACCGACGGTGGCCGACGGCGTCGTCTACTTCGGCGGCAACGACGGCAAGCTGTATGCGGTGCAGACATGACAACAGGTGCTGTTGCAGGGCTCCAACTGGTCTGAAGCTGTCGGACCGCACGGAAGATTTCAGTGGGCGGCGCTGTTTGATCACCAGCCCGCGCCGGGCCGGAACCGCAACTGCCACCATCAGCTGTATCGGCTGGCCCCTCGCCGGTGACGCGTCGTCGACCAGCTCCGCCTCCAAGACGTGTTGATCGCTGCTCATAGGTCTGGGGTCCACTCGGGCAGGTAGTCAGGGTGGTCCTCCCACCGGCGGGCTGCCACGGCCAGGTAGAAGAAGATCATGTCCACGCTGCGGCCGTCCTCTGTGGCCGCCCTGGCGGACCCGTGGAAGACGGCCGTCAGATCGATGAGCGTCTGTGCGGTCCTCCACTCCGGCGTGTCGGGGTAAGCCTCGTTGCGCAGTGGCTCGGTGCGGGCCCTGATGAACGCGATCAGGGCCGCAACCTGGTCCAGAGTGTTGGGCGGAGGCAGGGTGTAGCCGTGCGGATCACTCATGTCCACTCCCCTGATCACCTAGCTCCAAAGAAGGGAGGACGGAACACTATCTGGGCTAGACGTTCTGATGCCCGGCCCCCGACTCTCGGAGGCGGCGAGACTTGATGGGCCTGCAACTGCCCCGGCTTCTCATACTGCATGATGAACCGTCGGGTGAGCTTGGGCCAGGGTGCTCAATCGGCCTGGTTGTTGCGCTGGCTGCCCCGGGCCGTGAGGTACGCAAGGACCGCCAGGACACGGCGGTTGTGTTCCTTACTCGTCGTGAGTTCGAGTTTCGACATGACCGAGGCGACGTGGGTCTCCACGGTGCGCTCGGCGAGCCACAGCCGCCGACCGATCCCGAGGTTCGTGTGTCCTTCAGCCATCTGTGTCAGCACTTCCAGCTCTCGGGTGGTGAGCGAGCCGAGGGGGTCGCGGTGGGTGCTGATCATCCGTGAGACCACGTATGGGTCCAGTGCGGAGCCGCCTGCTGCGACGCGGACGATCGCTTCCAGGAAGTCGTCCACGTTCAGGACGCGGTCTTTGAGGAGGTAACCGAAGCCGCCCTGGGAGACGAGTTCCACGGCGTTGCGCGTCTCAGTGTGTTGGGAGAGCAGCATGATGCCCAGTTCCGGGTTCGCCTGCCGGATCCGCCGCGCGGCACGCGCGCCGTCGTCGGTGAGGTCCGGCGGCATCCGGATGTCGATGATCGCCAGGTCCGGGCGGGTTCCGGCGACGGCCTGCTCGAGCGCCTGCGCGTCGCCGGCTCGCGCGACGATGTCATGTCCGGCGTCCGCGAGCAGCCGTGCCAGCCCCTCCCGGAAAAGCACCGAGTCCTCACCGATCACGACACGCACGGCAGCACCGCCTCCACAGTCGTACCTCCTCCGGGCGTGCTGGTGACCTGCAGCCGGCCGCCGAGCGCGGCAACGCGGTCTAACAGACCCGACAGCCCCGATCCCTTCACCGGGTCCACGCCACCACGCCCGTCGTCCCGGACAGTGACGATCAGCTTCTCGTCCTCCTCGTCGACGACGATGCCGATGCTCGTGGCCCCGGCATGCTTGACCGCGTTGGTGACGGCCTCGCTGGCCACGAAATACGCCGTGGTGGCTACGTCGTCAGGAAACGAGTGCCCGTTGAGCCGCCAGTCGAGCCGTACCGGGCCCCGTAGGGTGAGGGCCTCGAGGGCTGGTCCCAGCCCGTCGTCGAGCGAGCTGGGCCGCAGCCCGTGGGCCAGTTCCCGCAGTTCAGCAACGGCCGTCCCCAGTTCGGCCACCGCCTGGTCCAGGACGCCGTCGACGTCGACGGTCCCCTCGCCGAGGTGCCGCTGCGCGAGCCGCAGCGCCATGCCGAGACTGACCAGCCGAGACTGGGCTCCGTCGTGCAGGTCCCGTTCCAGGCGACGCCGCTCCCGGTAACCCGTCTTCAGCAGCCGGCTGCGACTGGCCTCCACTTCGGTGAGCGCTTGGCGCAGTTCGAGCCGCAGCCGCACGGTCTCCACCAGCAGCACGCAGGCAGCTGCGACCTCCCGCGGGCAGGGGCCGTCGATCACCCCGATGGGCCGCCCGGCCAGCCGCACCTCGGTTCCGCGTCGGACAGCGACGCCTGTGGTGTCGTGGAATTCCGTGCCACCCGGCAGCAGATAGCCCACCCGCACGCGCGGCTCACGCAGCGCCTCCCGGAGCACTTCCTCCAGCTGCTCCGGCTGGCCCTGCCCTTCGTGGACCTCGCGCTCCAGCGTGGCCACGGCAGCTAGGGCCCGCTCCCGCGCGGGGTAGAAGCGCCGGTCGACCCATCGCCGTACCCGGTTCTTCACCGGCATCAGCACGGCGGCCACCAGCGCCGTCGCAGCGGCCGCCGTCACCGCACTGCCCTGCCCCAGCACCAAACCACCCGTGAAGGACGCGGCACTGTAAACCGCGAGCAGCCCGGCGGTCACCAGAGCCCACGTCACGACAGCGCTGGTGGCGCGGTCCACGTCGTACAGGTCGTGGCGAAGGATCGCCAGAGCGGTCAGCGCGGGCACGCCGAGACAGAGCGAGAGAAGGCCCGGCACGATCAGGATGCCCACCCTGCCGAACAGCAGGTAGTCCGCCCAGCACAGCAGCAGCGTGCCGGGCAGTGCGAGGGCGCCCAGCGCGAACCACTTCAGTTGCGCCCGCTCGACCTCGTCTCCCGCGCGGTACCGGCGGTGCATCACTAGCACCGAACAGATGAGCAGCGCCATGAACGCCCCCAGGAGCGGGATGATGAAGCTCCAGATCACCGCCGCGGGCAGCGTGGGCAGCGGATGCCCGTACTCCTCGAACGGCGGCTCGTACGGGCTCGGGTCCACGGCGGCCGTCGCCATGAACGCGACCATGCACCCCAGCACCCCGTACAGCACGAGGCGCGGGAATCGGCCCGGCGGCAGTTGCCCAGTGGGGAAGAACAGCATCAGCAGCAGCACGGGGACGTACCAGAGCATCCATGCGCCCAAGGTGAGCTGGTGGATTGCCTCGGCACCGGGCAGCGGCCGCGACAGGCTCGCGTACGAGTAGGTGTCGAAGAGCGCTAGCAGCGGCGGCGCGAGCCCGACGAGGCCGAGCAATGGGCCGACCGGGTTGGCGGGACGCCTGCTGGAGACGAACACGCCGAGCCCGACGGAGAACGCTCCAGCAACCAAAGGCGTCATGAGAGCAAACATCTCTTCGGTCGAGACCACCGCGAGAGGCATGAGGGCACAGACGGCCACGATCGTCACCGCGGTGAGCAGTGCGAGAAAGAAGGAGATGCGACGGGCCCAAGGCATGGACCAACGGTAGGGGCGCACAGGACCTCTTCGTATCCGTATTGACACGGAGGGTGTCTCCAGTGGCGGGACCGAGGGACGTTCCGGGGCAGGCCAGCGACGGCTACAGCGGGGGCAGTCGTCAACACTGCGAACGTGAGGCCATTTCGCTACGGTGCCAGAGGACTGCCGGACAGAATGAACGACCGGGCGACGCCGATGACGGTTGCCGTCACGAGGAGCATAAGCGCGTAGACGAGGAACACACTCACATTCCAGTTGTGAGCCCGTATCACCGTCCCGCTGGTGAGATTCCTGACCGAATCAACCACGATCAGGCCATTGCGCCGTTGGCGTCCTGACACCTGCACAACGTCGCCGTTGTTGATGGCCCCGCCGCGGTAAAACTTTGCTCGCATCTGGACGGCGACCCGAGGCAGCGGACGCCCGCCGTCGCCGTGACGCTCCAAGCGGAAGTCCCACACGAGCGTTTGCCGCTTCCGGAACACTCCGGACTCGGTTCGGGGCATGAAGCCCGACACCCTTCCTTGATACGTCGCCATGCCGTCTCCCTCCACAGAACCGCTGTCTACGCGTGATGCAGTGCCGCTCCGGCGTCGTAAACGGCCGCCTCATGCGCCCCGGCGTCGATCGCCGATGCCCCGGGGGCGTGGACCGTGCCCGGGTCGTGGCCCGAGTCATGACCGCCGCCGAGCGACAGATCGCTCGACATACCCGGATCGTGCGAGCCGTGACCGGCTTCGTGCGACATCTCCGGGTCGTACGAGGACTCGTGATGCGGGTCATGCGACATGCCCGGGTCAGGCGGAAGGGGATGGGCGGCCAGCGCGTGGACGTAGCCGGCGGCAGCCGCTGCGGCGAGATCGGCCTGCGTGCGTTGGACGTCGATGACATGCGCGTTTGTGGTGGACGGATCCCTTCCCGACGCGGACTCAGAACCGCGAGAACGGCTACTCACGCTGTACCTCAGTGGTGGTAGTAGTCGGTGTGAGCCGACGCGTCAGTCACCGCCCCGGGGGTGTCCCCCGGGTGGAAGTCCGTGCTCATCAGCGGATCGATGCTCATCTGGGGAGCGGCGCCGGAGTCCGGGTGCTGGTCGCCGGGCGTACCGATCTCCGAACGAGGAGGCCCGGAACCTGCATCGGGAGCACCTCCGTCCGGAACCTCCGCGCTGTGCAGCAAGGGGTCGTCCATGTGCTTGAACGTGTAGGTCACCCCCTCCTCGGCTGCGGTCTTGGCAACGCCGAAGGCGGCCTTCGCCAGCGCTCCCCCGAGTGAGGCGCCTGCGCCGAGAGCCGCTCCGACAGCGAAAGGAGCGGCGGCGAGCGCGTTGCCCACCGCGTCGGACTGCAGCGCCTCGTGTGCTGCGATATGCGACTGGCGGAACGCTTCGGCTTCTCGGACAGTCGTCGAGTCGGGGCCGTGCCCCACGGCACTGTACGGAGTGCCATCGTGAGAGTGACCCGATATTGCGCCCTGACCACTCGGCTCCGGCGGCTGGCTCATGTTCGGGTCGCTGCCGACGGCCGAGTAGGGAGCGCCGTCGTGCGTCTGACCGGACATCCCGCCCCCGTCCTGCCACTCCGACAAGCGATGGTCTGTCATAACGATCTCCAAGGGCTTGATGGGCTGCGCACGACTGGCGCATTCTCAGGCATACGACGTGGTCGTCTCATGGCAGTCGTCGAACCGGGCCGCACTGTCCCTTCAGCGGTCCCGGTTCCGAGGGGCACAGACGGCAATACGCTTTGCGTGCCCCGCTTCTGGACGACAGATCACGGCTCCGCGCCTGCTAACGCGGGATGAAGCTCGTGTCTCCCGTGACGACGGTGTACGCGATGACGAGCATCACGACGAATGCCACCATCCCGAGGAGCCCGGACAGCACGCCGCCGCCCGAGGATCCCCCCTGGTGGATCTGCTGGGCCCGCCGTGCTGAGGCCATCGCATTCTGGTGCATGCGACCGGCCTCGTTGCCCATTCGCATCCCGTTCATGGCTGACTGCTGTGCCTGCTGAGCCATCTGCTGCGCGTTCATGGACGCCTGCTGCGACTGCTGCGACATCTGCCACGGTTCCATTTGCATTACTCCCCGCCTGGGTCTCGTCTGATTGCGTCTCCAGAGTGCTGTAAGACGTTGCGACGGCGACAGCGAGGAAATACCGAGAATCTCTCCGTGCTGACACGGATGTCCCCCCAGACGCCAGCACAACACCAGCCCTCGACCCTTCGTGACGGTCCGTCGGGTCCTCTCACGAGCCGTTTGGGTCGGCGAGCAGGACGGGGTCGTGCCTTGCCGCCGGCCGTGTGGCGGCTCACCGCGGTGGCGCGGGCGAGGCGGTTGACCATGGGCCAGCCGAAGCCTCCGGTACCGCCGTTCAGGTCGGCGTCCCGTGGACCAGTCGCAGGGGCTCGTGGCGGTAGTTGGCGAACGCGTGATTGGGTTTCGGCACTACCCGTTCATCTGACCACGCGGTCAGCGGCGCCACCGCCCGGGCCACGACCATTTCCGGCGCCCCGGGCGGATCTGTTCGGGAACTTTCCCGACGCGAGGCTGATCCCGCCACGCTGCGCATCGGCTACGGCGGGAGGGACGGCCCCGCGCAACGTGCGAATGGAGCGCGGGGCCGCCGGCCCGCTGTCCTGTCAGGAGCGGGCGTGCCACTGGCGACGGTACGGCCGGGACCGTTGATCCGCTCGTTGGACGGTCAGCGGTTCAACTCGGGGTTGGTCCCCGGCTCGAACTCCACAGCGTCG
The DNA here is from genome assembly GCF_040613775.1 of Streptomyces sp. NPDC006208. Taxonomy (NCBI): domain Bacteria; kingdom Bacillati; phylum Actinomycetota; class Actinomycetes; order Kitasatosporales; family Streptomycetaceae; genus Streptomyces; species Streptomyces sp. NPDC006208. The sequence continues at coordinate 76,430 of NZ_JBEXSW010000038.1, forward strand.
CCCTTGCGGTGCTTCTTGAAGCCCACCAGGAGCATGCGGTGGCCCATGCCGAACTGCTGGGGGCCGATCCAGTCGCGCAGGCCCTTCCAGTCGGCGGCGTCGATGAGTTCCCTGCAGCGCGGGCAGGCGTAGAAGCGGTCTCCCGAGAGGAAAGAACCGCCGGGGGCGCTGATGCCGAACTCGGTGACCTCGTAGTACGCGAGGGGGTCGAAGCCGGCGCAGAAGTCGCACACGAGCTGGTTGGGCGCCGCGGCGCTCACCTCCTGCGGCTTCATCGGCCTGCCGCTGTCCAGTGCTTCATCCCGCGCGGCGAGCTGGTCAACGATCCGTGAGAGCGTCTCTCCACCCTCAGCGCGGCCGTATGCCAGCAGCCGGTCGGCTTCGTCCTGGTCCCCGCTCTGACGGGCAGCGTAGACGCGTTTGACCAGTGTCTGCACCCACGGGGCATCTTCGATGTCGAAGTCGATCCGCTCGCTCATCGCGCGTCCTCATGGTCGCCGAGCAGTTGGGAGAGCCGGGGGCCGTGGGTCATTTCGCGCCCTTCACCAGGTAGCTGGGAGTGGGCTCAGTCTTCCACGGCTACCGTGATGACCCGGTCCGGATGGCACCTCCCCCGTCGGCATCCGGGCCCTTTCGTTCAAAGGCCTGCGGCCGCGCGGGTAGCGACGGTGAAATGCGCGCCGGTGAGCGCGTCCTCGGGCCCCTCGGCGTCCAGCCGCTCCCGCACCACAGCGCGGACCCATTCGTCGACGTCCTGGCCGTTCTTTGCGGCGGCCGCGGCGATGCGCTCGTGGTCGACGTCGGTGAACAACAGGTTCATGGCCGGGACGGTAGCGGCAGGAGCGGTGGGGGGAAGGCCCCGCGCAGAGCGGGCGCTCCGGTCTTTCCGTCGAGCAAGGGGTTGCCGGTACAGCAGTCAGCCTCCCCGGACTTCGGGTGTACGCCGCCCGGCACCCGGAGCGCATACGGCGGCTCGCCCTGATCACGCCCAACGCCTGGGCCCTGGAGATGCAGGCCACCGCGGGGGAACGCCTGGCCGCGGCCCGGATGCGCAGCGGCGAGCCCTGGTTCGAGGCCGCGTACACCGCCTTCGAGGCGGCGCTGCGCGGTCAGGAGCCGAAGGACTCGTTCGAGCCGTTCTTCTACGGGCGCTGGGACGCGGCGGCCGAGGCGCATGCCGCGACGGACCTGGAGCAGGTCAACCGCGAGGCAGCCGCCCGCTTCGGCGGCCCCGGTGCCTATGACCCGCCGGCCACCCGGGCCGCGCTGAGGGCCCTGGAGGCGCCGGTGCTGGCCGGTGAGCTGGCCGGCGCTCCGCGTCCCGACCGGGCCGGTGGGCTCGCCGCGCTGTTCCCGGCCGGCGAGTGCGTCGTGCAGCCCGGCGGGGGTCACTTCCCCTGGCTGGACGATCCTCACTGGTACGTACGGACGGTTGCCCGGTTCCTGTACTTGTGAGCGGGCGTGATCGGGGGAAGATGCGAGATAGTAGTTGAATCACGCAAACAACCGCCGTGAAGGAGACCGCGATGCCCCAGCCCGAGGGAGCCGAGCTCGAGGCCGTCCGCGCCCGCAGGGAGGAGCTGAAGCGGCGCTATCTGCAGGAACACGACGACCGGCCCCGGACCACGACGCGCGGCATCCACCACGTGGCCTTCATCTGCCGCGATGTCGAGGAGACCATCCGCTTCTACCAGGAGTTCCTGGGCTTCCCGCTGGTCGAGATCGTGGAGAACCGGGACTACCGGGGCTCCACCCACTTCTTCTTCGACATCGGCAACGGCAATCTGCTCGGATTCTTCGACTTCCCCGGTCATGAGCATCCGCCCGCCACGGAGACGGTCGGCGGGGTACAGCACGTCGCGCTGTCGGTGGAGGCCAGGGAGTTCGACGCGGCACGCACGTCGTTCGACAAGGCGGGCATCGCGTACATCGGCCCGGAACGGGGAGTGGAGGACAGCCTCTACTTCCGTGACCCGAACGGCGTACCGCTGGAGCTCTACCGGGAGCGGCTCGGGATGTTCAACGGCGAGCAGATCCTGCCGGCGGACGACGACTGAGCCTCGGCACCTGGGGTCCCTCCTCTTCCTGCCGCGCCGTTCCGCGGTAGGAAGAGGAGGGAGGGGATGCGCACAGCCGTGCCGTTTCCTGGGCCGCTCGTCGGACGGGGGCTTCGGCGGCCGGCGGAACGGCCGGCTCGCGACCCCGGCGGCGGCGCTGCCGGCCCGGCATGTACGCGCCTCAGGCGATCTCCGCGGCCTCCACCGCGACCGACCGCGCCCACCGGTAGTCCGCCTTGCCGCTCGGTGAGCGCTGAATCTCCGCCGCGATCACCAGCTGCCGCGGGATCTTGTAGCCGGCGAGACGGCTGCGGCAGTGCGACCGGATGTCGTCCAGGGTCGGCGCGGGCGCTCCCTCCCGTATCTGCACGACGGCCGCCACATGGTTGCCCCATGTCGCATCGGGCACCCCCGCCACCAGCGCGTCGTACACATCCGGATGGGCCTTGAGCGCCTGCTCGACCTCCTCCGGGTACACCTTCTCGCCACCGGTGTTGATGCACTGCGAGCCGCGTCCGAGGACGGTGACGATGCCGTCCTCGTCCACGGTGGCCATGTCGCCGAGCAGCACCCACCGCTCACCCTGGCGCTGGAAGAAGGTCTCGGCCGTCTTCACCGGGTCGTTGTAGTAGCCGAGCGGAACATGGCCGCGCTGCGCGATGCGACCGGGCTCACCCGGCTTCACCGTCTCGTACGTCACCGGGTCCACCACTGTCGTACGGGAGTTGACCCGCAGCCGGAACCCGCTGTCCGGTCCCGAGTCCTCGGTCGCGGTGCCGTTGAAGCCGGACTCGGACGAGCCGAAGTTGTTCAGCAGCATCGCATGCGGCGCCAGGGCGCTGAACTGTGCGCGCACCGTCTCCGACATGATCGCTCCCGAGCTCGAGACGCTGAACACCGACGAGAGGTCGCAGCCCTTGAGCGGACCGTTCAGTGCGTCGATCAGCGGGCGCAGCATCGCGTCGCCGACCAGCGACACGCTGGTGACCTTCTCCTTCTCGATCGTCCGCAGCACCTCGTGCGGCACGAACTTGCGGTGGACGACGATCCGTTGCCCGAAGTTGAATCCGATGAACGCCGTCAGTGTCGAGGTGCCGTGCATCAGCGGGGGAGTGGGGAAGAAGGTGATGCCGTCGCCGCCCGCGGCCACGCGCCGGGCCAGTTCCTCGGGGGAGGAGACGGGTTCGCCGGTCGGCGCGCCGCCGCCCAGTCCCGAGAAGAACAGATCCTCCTGACGCCACATCACGCCCTTGGGCATGCCCGTGGTGCCGCCGGTGTAGATGATGAACTGGTCGTCGGCGGATCGCGGCGCGAATCCCCGGTCCGGCGAGGCAGCGGACTCGGCGGCGGTGAAGGAGACCGTGTCCAGGTCCGGCGCCGACTCGGCCGGGGTGCCGACCCGCACGAGGTGGCGCAGCCTGTCCGTGCGACGCAGCGCGGCCGCGACCCGCCCGGTGAACTCGGCGTCGAAGACGAGGGCGGCGAGATCGGCGTCGCGGTAGAGATGGACCAGCTCTTCTTCCACGTAACGGTAGTTGACGTTCACCGGCACGAGGCGGGCCTTGAGTGCGCCGAGCACGGTCTGCAGATACTCGATGCCGTTGTACAGATGCAGGCCGACGTGCTCGCCGGGCCGCAGACCCGCGTCGAGGAGGTGATGCGCGATGCGGTTGGCCGCGGCGTCCAGTTCCGCGTAGGTGAGCCGCCGCTCGGCGCCGGTGCCGGGATGGTCGATGTACAGGAGCGCCTCGCGCTCCGGGACCACATCGACGACCGATTCGAACAGGTCCGCAAGGTTGTACTCCACCGCTCCTCCTGACCCCCGGCGAACTTCGGCTCGGCGGTCATTAGAGCGCCGCTGAGAACAACAGGGAAGGTCTCGCGCCAAGAAATCTGACTGAGTGTCAGAAAACTATTGAACTGGACCCCCGCCTACTGCAACCTGTTCTAGGTCACCGGAGGGGCACGTCCACGCAGGGGAGATCCGCACATGGGACGAGATGGTGGTACCGAACACCTCACCGTGGAGCGCGAAGGCGCGACGCTGGTGCTCACCCTCAACAGGCCCGAGGCCAGGAACGCACTCTCCATCGCCATGCTCGTCGGGCTCCACGACGGCTGGCTCGCGGCCGACGAGGACGACAGCGTCCGCTCCATCGTGCTGACCGGAGCCGGCAGCTCCTTCTGCGCCGGGATGGACCTGAAAGCCCTCGCGGGCAAGGACATGGAAGGGCAGCAGTACCGCGACCGGATGAAGGCGGACCCCGATCTGCACTGGAAGGCGATGCTGCGCCATCACCGGCCCCGCAAACCGGTGATCGCCGCCGTCGAGGGCCACTGCGTCGCCGGCGGAACCGAGATCCTGCAGGGCACCGACATCCGTGTCGCCGGGCAGAGCGCCACCTTCGGCCTGTTCGAGGTGCGGCGCGGACTCTTCCCGATCGGCGGCTCGACCGTACGGCTGCCCCGCCAGATCCCGCGCACCCACGCCCTCGAGATGCTGCTCACCGGCCGCCCCTACAGCGCCGACGAGGCACAGCGCATCGGACTCGTCGGCCATGTCGTCCCCGACGGCACCGCCCTGGACAAGGCGCTCACGATCGCCGAACAGATCAACGCCTGCGGCCCGCTCGCCGTCGAGGCCGTCAAGGCGTCGGTGTACGAGGCCGCGGAGATGACCGAGACCGAGGGACTCGCCGCCGAACTCGTGCGCGGCTGGCCGGTCTTCGACACGGCCGACGCCAAGGAAGGCGCCCTCGCCTTCGCCGAGAAAAGGCCCCCCGTCTACCGGCGCGCCTGACAAGGAGAGTCCGCCCGATGCCCGAAGTCCTCCGTGCACCGCTCGTCGTCGAATTCCCCTTCACGCGCTCGCTCGGGCCGGTGCAGAGTGCCTTCCTCACCGGCCTGCGCGAGCGAACCGTACTCGGGGTGCGCACCGGCGACGGCAAGGTGCTCGTCCCTCCCGTCGAGTACGACCCCGCCACTGCCGAGGAACTGCGGGAGCTGGTCGAGGTCGCCGCGACCGGCACCGTCACCACCTGGGCCTGGAACCCGCAACCGCGCCGCGGCCAGCCGCTCACCACCCCGTTCGCCTGGGTCCTGGTGCGGCTCGACGGAGCCGACACGGCCCTCCTCCATGCCCTGGACGCATCCGGCCCCGAGGCGGTGCGCACCGGCATGCGCGTCCGCGTCCGCTGGGCCGCGGAACGCAGCGGCGCCATCACCGACATCGCCTGCTTCGAGGCGTACGCCGGGGAACCCGCCGCCGCCCCCGCGGGCCCCCACAGCGGGACGTTCGCCGACCCGGTGACCGGCATCGTCGCCCCGGCCCGGCTCGACTACACCTACTCACCCGGCCGCGCCACGACCGCCTACCTCGAGGCACTCGCCGAGCGCCGGATCATGGGCGAACGCTGCCCGTCCTGCCACAAGGTGTACGTCCCGCCGCGCGGCGCCTGTCCCACCTGTGGCGTCGCCACCACCGACCAGGTCGAGGCCGGCCCTCGTGGCACGGTGACCACGTTCTGCATCGTCAACATCAAGGCGAAGAATCTGGACATCGAGGTTCCGTACGTCTACGCCCACATCGCCCTTGACGGCGCCGATCTCGCCCTGCACGCACGCATCGGCGGCATCCCGTACGACCAGGTGCGTATGGGCCTGCGTGTCGAACCGGTGTGGACCGAGGGCGCGCGCCACCCCGACCACTACCGGCCCACCGGCGAGCCCGACGCCGGCTACGACACCTACAAGGAGCTGCTGTGATGCGAGACGTGGCGATCGTCGCCTTCGCGCAGACCGACCACAGGCGCCGTAGCGACGAGCTCTCCGAGGTCGAGATGCTGATGCCGGTCCTGCATCAGGTCCTCACCCGGACCGGACTGCAGACCGCGGACATCGGCTTCACCTGCTCCGGGTCCAGCGACTATCTCGCCGGGCGGGCGTTCTCCTTCACCATGGCGCTCGACGGCGTCGGCGCCTGGCCGCCGATCTCCGAGTCCCATGTGGAGATGGACGGTGCATGGGCGCTGTACGAGGCCTGGGTGAAACTGCTGACCGGTGAGGCCGACACCGCGCTGGTCTACGCCTACGGCAAGTCGTCGTCCGGCGAGGTGCGCGATGTGCTGACCCGCCAGCTCGACCCCTACTACGTCGCCCCGCTCTGGCCCGACTCCGTCTCCCTCGCCGCCCTCCAGGCCCAGGCCCTGATCGACGCGGGCGCCACCGACGAGCCCGCGCTGGCCGCAGTCGCCGCCCGAAGCCGCGCGGACGCCACGGCCAACCCGCACGCTCAACTCACGGGGGAGGTTCCGCGCGGCGACCACGTTGTCCACCCGCTGCGCGCCGCCGACTGCCCACCGATCGGCGACGGGGCCGCCGCCGTCATCCTCGCCGCCGGCGACAGGGCACGTGACCTGTGCGAACGTCCCGCCTGGATCCGCGGCATGGATCACCGGATCGAGCCGCACAGCCTCGGCGTGCGCGACCTGACCGACTCACCGTCCACCCGCCTCGCCGCCGAGCGTGCCGGGGCCTTCGAGCGGCCCGTCGACACCGCCGAAATCCACGCCCCCTTCAGCTCCCAGGAAGTCGTGCTGCGCAGGGCCCTCAACCTCGACGAGACAGTGAGGGTCAACCCGTCCGGCGGAGCCCTTGCCGCCAACCCGGTCATGGCCACCGGCCTCATCCGCATCGGCGAGGCCGCCGCCCGTATCTGCCGCGGCGAGTCCGACCGCGCGCTCGCCCACGCCACATCCGGCCCGTGTCTGCAGCAGAACCTCGTCGCCGTTCTCGAAGGAGAGGCGCATGCATAAAGAGCCTGTGGCCGTCATCGGCATCGGCCAGACCAAGCACGTCGCCGCCCGGCGGGACGTGTCCATCGCGGGCCTGGTCCGCGAGGCCGCCCGTCGTGCCCTGGACGATGCCGAGCTCTCCTGGGCGGACATCGACGCGGTCGTCATCGGCAAGGCCCCCGACTTCTTCGAGGGGCTGATGATGCCCGAGCTGTATCTCGCCGATGCACTCGGCGCGGTCGGCAAACCCATGCTGCGCGTCCACACCGCGGGCTCGGTCGGCGGGTCCACCGCACTCGTGGCCACCAACCTGGTGGCCTCCCGCGTGCACGGCACGGTCCTCACCCTCGCCTTCGAGAAGCAGTCGGAGTCGAACGCGATGTGGGGCCTGTCCCTGCCCATTCCCTTCCAGCAGCCGCTACTGGCGGGCGCCGGCGGATTCTTCGCCCCCCACATACGCGCCTACATGCGGCGCACCGGGGCGCCCGACACCGTCGGTTCGCTCGTCGCCTACAAGGACCGGCGCAACGCGCTGAAGAACCCGTACGCCCATCTGCACGAGCACGGCATCACGCTGGAGAAGGTCCAGGCCTCGCCCATGCTGTGGGACCCGATCCGCTACTCCGAGACCTGCCCCTCCTCCGACGGCGCCTGTGCGATGATCCTCACCGACCGTGCGGGCGCGGCGCGTTCACCGCACCCGCCGGCCTGGGTGCACGGTGGGGCCATGCGCAGCGAGCCCACCCTGTTCGCCGGCAAGGACTTCGTCTCCCCGCAGGCCGGCAAGGACTGCGCGGCGGACGTCTACCGCCAGGCGGGCATCACCGATCCGCGCCGCGAGATCGACGCGGTGGAGATGTACGTGCCGTTCTCGTGGTACGAGCCGATGTGGCTGGAGAACCTGGGCTTCGCCGCGGAGGGCGAGGGCTGGAAGCTCACCGAATCAGGCGTGACCGAACTCGACGGCGACCTGCCCGTCAACCCCTCGGGCGGTGTGCTGTCGACCAACCCGATCGGGGCGTCCGGCATGATCCGCTTCGCCGAGGCAGCCCTCCAGGTCCGTGGACAGGCCGGCGAGCACCAGGTCGAAGGGGCCCGCAGAGCGCTCGGCCACGCGTACGGCGGAGGGTCGCAGTTCTTCGCCATGTGGCTGGTCGGCGCCGAGCCGCCCGCGATCTGACGGTGCGCCATGCCGGGCCGGCCCGCGACCTGTCCGTGACCCGGGACGATCGCTAGTCTGGCCCGGAGACGATGCGGGAGGAGCAGGGACGTGGCCGAGAGCACCACCACTACCACGCAGTTGTTGTCGGGCTGGGACAAGCCGGAGCTGGACCTCAGCCGTGCCGATTGGCAGTCGAGCAGCCAGGGAATGGGAGACGTTCAGATCGCCTTCGTCGAAGGTTTCATCGCCATGCGCAACGGCAGGCGGCCGGAGAACCCGTCGCTGATCTTCACGCCGGCCGAGTGGCGAGCCTTCGTCCTGAACGCACGCGACGGGGAGTTCGACCTCACCTGACGCGCCGGCCGTCTCCCGCGGGACGGGACAGCCGCAGGGACCGCGGCGCTGACGGGCCGCGACCGTGTACGGCGGCAGGTCAGCGCCGCGAGCCCGCGTGGTCGGCCGGGCAGGATGCGGACTCGTCCGCCGGGAGGAATGCCCGACCGCCCGGAGGAATGCCTTGAGCGCAGCTCCGCGAGCGTGACGTCGATGGCCGTGCCGAAGGCATGAGCGTGGTCACCGGCCGCGAGCTCCTCAGATCGCAGCCACGGCAGCGCGGCCGAACCGGGACGGCCGGGTCCGGCCGGGCGGAGATGCGAACGGCGTTTGCGCCTGGTCCGGCGCGGTGAGCGGCACCGCCGGCCGCTCGTCCGGGGACTTTGCACCGCCCGCGGCGCAGGCCGTGGATTCCGTGATCCCGTGCAGGTGCCGGCCCGGAGGCGGCGAGGTCCACGATCTGCGGCGCAGGTGCAGCGGCAGGCGCGGAATGGTCATGCAGGCACGCACTCACGCGCCCGGCGCCGTCAGCCGGTCGGGCGCCACGCCCGGGATGAGCGCCCATCGACGGTGCCGTTCGCCCGCGCAAGATCACCGGCCTGTCGGCATCGCCGTCGGCAGGGGCGGTGCCCGGCGAGCACCCGTGCGGGGCGCGTACCGGACCGGTGCGCGCCCGGCCCTCGCCCGTCGCGCTGGGGCGTACCCAGTAGGCCACAGCCGATGGTTCCGCTCGTTCTCCTGCCCACCCCCCGGGCCGTCCGCCCGGCGGTCCGTCCCGGTGCCCTCTCCCATCGGCGAAGGTGGGGGTCCGGGACGGACAGGCGGCGTCAGGCGGACGACGGGGGTCAGGCGGACGTCTGGCTCGGCGGGTGTCCCAGGCCCACTGACCCGTTGATCTTCTCTATCGCCTGGCGGGCATGCTCACCGGGGCTACGGGCGGTGAGCGACGACACCGTCGACGTCGTGGGCGCGGACATCGACGCCGACGCAGGCGGCAGCTGCTGACCGCGCTCAGGCGCAGGCTTCGCATGGCCGGCCGACCGGCTGCGCAACCGGTGCTGGGCGGCCTCGTCGAGGCCCACCGGGCGCTGCATCTGCGCGGCCAGCCGCCCGGCCTCCTGCCCCAGCGCGGCGACGTCCTCCCACTGCAGACGGACCACCAGACGGAGCTCCGCCTCACCGTCCGGGAGCGCTTGCAGGGCAGGACTGATGGGGTCATTCATGGGCTGTTCCTCACGTGTCGGTACGGAAATACTCGCGGCGGACGCTGCTCCTCGCTCATGTCCTCCCGCCCGGTTCTCGCTCGTGCCGGTACCTCCACAGATACGGAGACCGCCGCCGTCGCGTTCAAACGTCCCGGAGCCGCTCACCCGGCTCGGCCGACTCCGCCCGGGCACGTACCATGGCCGTATGTCGTTCCTCCGCCGCCGCAGCGCCGCCACACCCGCGGGTCCGGACTTCGATGTCCTGGCCATGGACCCGGGCGACTGGCCCGGTAATCTCGGCGCCGGTCTGCTGCCCGCTCCCGACGGCAGCTGCCAGGGTGTTTTCCTGCGCTACGACCTGTTCGGCGGCCGTGGCCCGGCGATGATCATCGGTAATCTGCCCGAGGGCTCGCCCGCCCGTGAGGTGGCGGACGGAGAGGTTCCCTTCGAGGTCGCCCAGCTGCTGATCGCGCTCGAGAACGACGAGTCCGTGCAGGTGGTCGGCACCGAGGACACACCGGTGATGCAGGGCGACAACCTGTTGATCGTGCGCCGCGTCAAGCTCTCCGAAAGCCGTATCTCCTGCGTCCAGTTCGACCGCAGCGACAATGTGCTCGTCACGATCGCCAGCTGGGACCGCCCGATCACCGACGATCTATACGCGCTGCTCAAGCCGCTGCCCGCGGAGCTGTTCCAGCAGGGCTGAATTCCCCGGGGGCTCCAACGCCTCCCGCCACCACTGCCCGGGCAGTTCTGTTGTGCGGCCCGGCGGACTGCGGACGGCTACACGACCACCGCCGTACGCTGAGCGGGCAGCAGCGATGCCAGGCGGGCAGCCGATGTGCCGAGGCCCGTGGGGGCGCCGAGCAGCCGCGCAGCCGCTCCGGAGCGCAGATCCTCCTCGCGGTATCGGCGGACCTTACGGTGCCAGTTCAGGATGCCTGCGAGCCAGTCCTCCAGCTCACGCACATACGCGTCCAGGGCCGTCCTGCTCTCCTCGTCCATCCCGAAGTCCTCGTGCACCAGAGGGAGTTCGTGCTCCTTCACGTGAAGGAACTGGCGCAGCCGGGACCGCATCAGATCGTCGGCGATCGCGGCGGCCGTCGAGTGGTCGCAGTCGAAGAAGGTCCCGACCACCAGCACCGCGTTGTGCACCTCGCCCTCGAACTCGATCTCCTTCTGGTACGAGAAGAAGTCGTTCACCAGGCAGGCGTAGTCCATCGCGGCGTTCTCCAGGCTGCGCACGGGGCCGCTGGCGTAGATGTCGGGTGAGAGCTGCCCTTCCCGCCGCAGCCGGGCAAGGCTCATGGTGAGCTCAGAGCCGAAGGTGTGCCGCCGCATCTCGATGTAGTCGACCGGGTCGGGAACGCGGTGCTGGGCCTGGTTGTGAAGCTCCCACAGCCAGCTCTCCAGCATGACGTCGACGGCGGTGCGCAGGGCCCCGCGGGCGCCGGGGGACATCGGCCCGGCCGTTCGTGCCCACAGATCGGCGAGTCCCCGCTCCACAGGAGCGACCGCGACGGCCGCACCCGTCTCGGGCGAGTCGACGGGCATACAGGCCCGCAGCCGTTCGTTGCAGACCTTGGCGCCGGCCAGATCACGTGGCCTGCCGAAGGCCGCCGGGTAGTAGTCGTCCGCGTACGTTCCCCAGGTCAGCCACTCGGCACTGAGCTCCAGCTCCTCGGGTGTGGCGTCCGGGTCGAGCCCGGCCGAGCAGAGCGCGAAGTCGAACCCGGCCAGCTTGGCTTCGTCCCAGATGTCGTTGAGCAGACCCATGCGGCCGGCCCACGCGATGGACCGTCTGCGGACGTCCTCCAGATGCGGGCTGAGCGACAGGGCGAACGGCAGGTCGAAGTCCGGCAGCCACGACGGGCCCACCTGGCGCGGCACATGCGTGAGGCTGCGCAGCCGGGCGGCGGCCGGCCGGCCGAAGAGCGTCCTGATGTCGAGCGCCGAGGTGCCCAGCACACCGGCGGGCGGCGAGCCGTTGAGGGTCACGCCCTCGTTCATGTAGCGGCTGGAGCGCATGTGCCACTCATGGCCGCCCGACTGCCAGTCCTGAAGTCCCTTCGCGTAGGCGGCGATCGCCGCGCACTCGGCCGGGCTCAGCCCCTTCTCCGCGCACAGGGCGGGCACTTCGGTGAGCGCCGTGTTCTCGAACTGCTGGACCCGCGAGGTCAGCAGGTCGTTGACGGCTTCCGCGGCCTCCTGGGTCGTACAGCCGAGGAACGTCTCCAGCACCAGCACACCGTTGCTGAGCTCGCCCTCGTCCTCGACCTCCCGCTGGTAGGAGAAGAGGTCGTTGCGCAGATGCACGCCGTCGGAGAACGTGTCGCGCAGGACCCGCAGTGGCCGGGAGCCGGCAACCGCCTCCGGCACCTCGACCCCCGCCGCGTACTCCACCAGTCCGGCGGACCAGGGGGCGCCGCCGACCTTGCGGCGCATCTCGATGTACTCGACCGGGTTGGCGATCCGGCCCTCGTTGATGTTGGACAGCTCCCACATCGACTCGTTCAGGAGGTTCTCGGTGGCTTCCGCGAACCTCGCTCGCCAGGCGCACGACATGCTCGGCACGGTGCGCTCCCACAGATCGGCGAGCCCCGCCTCGACCGGATTGGTCGGCTCGGGCGTTCCCTGGGAGCGATCCAGCGGCATGAACGCGGACAGCCGGTCCAGATAGGCCTTGGCGCCCGCACGGTCCTGCGTGCGTTTGAAGATCTCCAGGAAGTGGTCGTCGAAGAAGAAGACCCACACATACCAGTCGGTGACCAGGCTGAGGGCCTCCGCATCACAGTCGGGGTGGGTGTACGCGCACAGCAGGGCGTAGTCGTGCGCCTCGAGGTCACTCTCCTCCCAGATGCCGGACCCCTCCAGCATTCCCATCCCGCGTGCCCAGCCTCTGGTGTGCCGGCGCGCCTCCTCGACATGCGGATTGAGCCGCGCCGGATGCGGAACATAGAAATCCGGCAGTGCGAAGGGCTGTGCCATGGGCGCTTGGGCCTTTCGGTGTGCATCCGCGCACCTGGGCGCGGACCGGGTCAGGACGGGCGAGGCCTACCCGTCGCCCAGAGCGTGCACGCATCCGGCCGATCAGTCGCACAAGCGGACAAATGAATGAGGGAGCCGCCGGCCTTCATGGCCGGCGGCTCCCGTCGCCTCTAGCGCAGCACGCGCACGTCCGACGCCTTCACGAAAGCCACGCGGTGCCCGAACTGGATCTCGTAGTACATCTCCTTGCCGCGGATCACCTGGTGCCCCGCCGTGTCGAAAGTCGTCGCGTACAGGTACTCGCCCGGTACAAGGTCGCCGACCACGTACCGCTGGCCCGCGAGCAGCTTGTACGGCAGTGGCGAGAGTGCCTGCACCGGCACGCCCGCCGGATAGGCCGAGGCCTCCGGGTAGGCCCGCCCGTACACCGCCACCTCAGCGAGGCCCTCCTTCGGTGTGAGCACCTGCGTCCGTGCGCCCACCGCGGTCGGTTGCGTGCGCGGATTGTGGAACCAGGCCTTCTGGCCCAGATACCAGATCGCCGTCCACTCGCCCTGCCGTCCGGCGACCGCGAACTGCTGGCCCGTCGAGGCGCGCGCCCCCGTGTCGTTGACACCGGTCGTCGAGTCCTCGCCGCCCGGGCGCAGACCGATGTCCTTGACGAGTGGGGCGCTCACGCTCGGCGCTGTGTGCAGCCGCACCGCGCCCGAACCGTGCGGCGCACATGCCTGACCCACTGTCACACAGCCCGTGTACAGCGGCTGGTGGCGCGCATAGTCGGGGCGGATGGTCACCGCCGGGGCGTCCGTACCCACGGCGGGCGTGAACGGCCTGCCGAGCAGCCGGAAGTAGTGCGCCCAGTCCCAGTACGGCCCCGGGTCGGTGTGCATCCCGCGGATCGTCGCCGCCGTCGTGCCCGGCACGTTGTCGTGGCCGAGAATGTGCTGACGGTCCATCGGGATGCCGTAACGGTTGGCGAGATACCGCACCAGCCGGGCCGACGAGCGGTACATCGCCTCCGTGTACCAGGCGTCCGGCGACACCAGGAAACCCTCGTGCTCAAGGCCCACCGACTTGGCGTTCACGAACCAGTTCCCGGCGTGCCAGGCCACATCCTTCAGCGGCACATGCTGGGCGACATGCCCGTCCGAGGAGCGCAGGGAGTACTGCCAGGACACATAGGTCGGGTCCTGAACCAGTTTGAGCGTGGTCTCCCAGGAGGCCTCGGTGTCATGAATGACGATGTAGTCCACCGACTGCGAGTCGGGGCGGTTCGCCTTGTCGTGATTTCCGTAGTCACCCTCGCCGAACTCCTCGTACGGCGCGGGGATCCACTCGCAGGCCACCGTGACAGGGCACTGGGTCCCCGACGCATCGGCGGTCCGCAGTCCGAGGCGCGCCAGCTGGGAGCGGTCGGGAGCCACGTCCGGGTCGGCGGTGAGCACGATCCGCTGACCGCTGTCCGTCGTCCGCGACTCGCCCGTGCGCAGCACATCGAAGACATCGTCGGCGTACGTCGCGGCGGTCGCCGTGTCGTCGGCCCCGGAGTAGCGGGCGACCGCGCCGTACCAGTCGGCCGGGTCGTCGCTCAGCGGCCTCCCCAGCTCCTTCTGTCCCGCGGCGAGCAGTGCAGCGCCGCCGTGCACATTGGCGGCAGGGCTGTCCCTCAGCTCGGCCGCGGAGATCCCGGACACCCCGGCCGCCCGGTCCAGCGTCCGCAGCCGGGGCGGCAGTTCGACGCCTTCGGCCACCTTGGCCAGGGCGGCCCTGGACACCGCGCGCGGCGCACGCGCGTCGTCGCCGAGGGCGTTCTCCGCGCCGTGCGAATGGTGGGGTGCGTCGGCCAGAGCGGTCCTTGCATCCGTCAGATGCATCGGCCCGTAGCCGCCGGTCACACTCGCCGCACCGCCGTGCGTGTCCCAGCGGGACTGCAGATAGGACACGGCGAGCAGAAGGCCCGGAGGCACGTCGTACTCGACGGCCGCGTCGGCGAAGGCGTCCTGCAGCGCCCCGGCCGGGGGCCGCGGCGCAGTGGCGGACGGCCCGGCCGAGACCAGCGGCAGCAACAGCGCGGCGCACGCCACCGCGCTCGCGGCTGTCAGCCGGCGAGGGGCGCTCGCTCGCGGTGCAAGGTCTGATCCTGGCAATGCGGCCTCCAGTGACGAGGGGTGCGCGAAGGGCTTGCGGGGGACGGACAACGAACAGGGGTATCGGGTCCCGGACGATCCGTCAATCATGCAACGCCGCAAGGAATATGCACGTCAGCGGACGTGTCGCGGAGTTTCGCGAAGACGCCGCCCGGGCCTGCGGCGCGTCAGTGGCATGAACCAATGTCCCGAGACCTTGGACAGCTCGGCCGCTTCGGCCGGGCCGGCACCGAGCTGCGCGGCGAGTTTGTCGCCCGCCGCTTCCATGTCCATGTGGGTCATC
>NZ_JBEXSW010000039.1:0-87695 GCF_040613775.1 Streptomyces sp. NPDC006208
AGCGCCCCGGGGCCGGCGGGCCCGCGGGGGGGCGCGGGGGGGGGGGGGGCCCCCGCCCCCCCCCCCCCCCCGCCCGCCCCCCCCGGCCGCCCGCCCCCGCCCCCCACGCCTGAGCCCGTGGCGAGAGCCTCAGCCGCGTCCGCCTGACAGCGGAGGGACAGGGCTATGCGCTGGTCAGTTGGCGTTGACCAGGTCGTGCGCAGGCACGGTCACCGTGCGAGCGCCCGGCCGGCCGCCCAGGACGACCTTGCGCAGCGCGCTGTTGTTGTTGAGGTTGGTCTCCTTGAGCCGCTTCTCGGGGTTGGCCAGCACCTGGATGTAGTAGGTGCCGTTCGGCAGGCTGGTGATGTCGAAGGACTGGCCGGGCAGGTCCTGGCTGTAGGTGTCGCCGGAGCCGACGTCGAGCACTTCCCGGACGGAGATCGAGTTCTCCTGGCCGCAGGCGGTGGACAGGTCCGTGTTGTCCGGGCTCCAGTTGGCGTTCTTCACGGTGTAGTCGACGGCGTCGGTGTTGGCCAGGCAGAAGGCCTCCTTGCCGCTGCGCACCGCTTCCTTCTTGTCGGCCTTGAGCAGCCGGTAGCTGGCGAAGTCGGTGAAGTGCCAGTGCTCGTGTCCCGGACGCGGGTCCCACTCCATGGTGCCGGTCGGCGTGTAGCCGACCTGCTTGCCCTTGGCGTCGTAGAAGTACTGGTAGGCGTCCATCAGCTTCTTGCCGGGCGAGCGGAAGCCGTCCACCACCAGCTTCGCGGGGCCGGCGTTCCACACGTTGGCGCTGAAGGCCAGGTAGTCCTTGCCCGGAACGTCGTTGCCGCCGTCACTGATGGTGATGCCGTAGGCGGGCAGCGACCGGAGGTCGGGCTTGGGCACGTCCGGTACGGTCGCCCTGCCGGTCGGCCGCTTCGCGTTGGCCTTCTCCGCGGGAGCCTTGCGGGAGCCGTCCGTCTGTCCCGACCTGTCGCCCAGGTCTGCGGCCCTGAGCCCGGCCTTCTTCAGTGCCCACGGCAGGGCGGGCGGCGCCGGGGTGTAGGGCCCGTGGCCCACGTTGTACGACGGTCCCGCCCCGCTCGTCGCGGCGGCGGGCGCGGGCATGCGCATCGCACCGTGACCGGAGTGCCCGGCCGCGTGGGCACCGTGCTTCGCGGCAGCACCCGATCCGCCAGGGCCCTCCATGCTCTGCTCGCGCACGGTCACCTTGACCGTCTGGGGCTTGTCCGCGATGCCGAACAGGTCCCGGTAGCGCTTGGCCACGGACACCTTGGCGGTGTACTTACCGGCCTTCAGCTTGACCGGGGCGGAGTAGTAGCCCGCGTAGGTGTTGGACGCCCAGCCGTTCTCGACACCCCACACCGAACCGAGGGTGAACGGGTTCACGGGACAGCTCTGCGGGTACTTCGACTGCGCCGGCGCGTCGGGGCGGATCCGGCCGGAGGCGTTGTTCGGACAGAACGCCTCCGACTTGCTCAGCACCTTCTTGCCGGCCGCGTCGGTGATGGTGACCTCGACGAAGTCCGGCAGCCCCGAGAAGTCCTTCACCAGGCCCTTGGGCAGCGTCTTGGTCCGGACCGTCTTGCCCTCGCGGATGACCTGCTGGGCGACGACCGGGTCCTTGTAGGACTTGCGGGTCACCTTGAACTCGAAGGGCGCGTTCTCGGCGGTCAGATACGTACCGAGGTCCAGGTAGACGCCGGGGTCTTCCTTCCACGAGGTCAGGGTCACCGACGTCGAGGCGGCGATCAGGCTGAGCTTCGGCGTGGACTGCGGCTTCTTGGCGTCGGGAGCGGCAGCCACGACGCCGGCGGTCACGGCGATGGCGGCGGCGACAGCGAGCGCCGGACGCCACGGTCTGGCCCGGTGGGATGTGGTCATCATTCCTCGTTCTGCGAGTGCCCGATGGGACGGTGGTGGAACAGCGGCGTACGGAACGCCGCTCATGCCGGCCCGGGTTCGTGGCGGGCACTGAGCGCGAAACCGTCTTCCATCGTGTGAGAGGTGGCGGCGGCAGCCTGGGTTGTCTGTGCGCTCGCAGCTCACGGATCAATGACCGAAAGCCGGTGGAAGGGTGTCGAATCAGGCCGTCGTCATGCCGTTTCCACCCTGTGGGGCCTTCGGATGTGGTAATGCGTGGCCGTGCGTCGCCGCCGTGATCTCCGCAGAGCGGTCCCGTACCGGAGCGCTGTCAGAGGTGATGGGCAGGATGCGTGGCACGACGACCGACAGGGCCGCCTCTCAGCTCCTGCGGACCTGGTGCTGTGACCGCATAGGTTCGCCGGGTTGGGTGGTGCCCGCTTTTCAACGTCGACGCGGCAGGTCAGTGCGCGTGGCCCCTGGCGCAGAAGTCACCGTTTCGCCAGGACGTTTCGGTAAAGGAGGTCCCGGGCGGCGTTGTGTCCATAGGTGAGCGGCTGTCCACGGACAGGTCGACGATCACGGGCATGCCCGTCGTGGTCCGAGCGCCACCAGCCACCAGTGCGGCCCGTCGGCCTGGCACTCGGCAAGAGGCCCGTGATCACCATGCCGGAACGTGAGGGCCACTGGTGTCGCAGCAGTGGTTGAGACAGCATGCGGCATGGACTGGATGCCTCTGCTCTCCACGCTGACAGGTGCCGCTATCGGCATCGCTGCCACCCTGATCGCCGATCGCAGCAGGTGGCGGCGCGAGGAAGCACGACACGCTCTGGAAGTGCGGCGCGCCGTGTACACCGAATACGCCTCCGCCCTCAAAGACGCGGGGGAAGAGATACGGGCTGTCGCCCTGGGCGATCACATGTCCGAGTCAGCGCGTGATGCGGCCGTGCGCGAAGCCTTCCGCGGGACCGGATTGCACACGGCCGGCGAGCAGCTCTGGCTCGTGGGCCCGCCGCTCGTTGTTGCGGCCGGGAACGAGGCGTTTCACAGCCTGCGTCGGATGCGCGACGCCTATGCCCGCGGGGTGGCAGTCGGCTCGGCCGAGGACACGGCCTTCATCCAACAGCGCCGCACGGCCATGGCTGAGATGCGCAACCGCATGCGTGAGGATCTGGGCATCGGACCCCTCGGGATCGAATGACCACCAGGCACCAGCGCAGGCCGTCGGCCTGGCACTCGTCACAGGCCCGTGATCGCCGCGCCGAAGGCTCAGAAACAGGCTGTCAGGCTGCGGTTTTGAGGAGGCGTCCGCCCCAGCGGATGCGGTCGGATCAGGCGTCACCACACATCCGACCGCCACGACGACCACCCCGGCGAACCTGTGCGGTCACAGCACTAGGCTCGCCGGGATCCCGGCCGCCCTGCATGGCTGTCTCTGTGCCCCTGTCCTGGTCTGCGCATCGCCGAAGGCCAGTTGCACCTTTACCAAGTCGGCAAGGGGAGCGGCAGGGCGGGTCGCCACGTCAGGGCAGCGTCCAGATCTGGGTGGTGACGGCGTAGAAGACAACGGCCCAGAACACGGTCACCGCGGCGACGATGCCGAGGCCGCCGAGGTGGGTCCTGGCCGCCGGTTCGTCCGGTGGCGGCCGCAGCCACCGCTTGAGCAGCGGGTTCACGTAATAGGGCATCGTGAAGAAGCTCATGATGAAGCTCGAGAGCAGGTTGCCCACGAGCAGCCCGAGCCAGAGCGGCAAGTGCAGAGGCGACAGGGCGAGCGTCAGCAGCACAACGGTGGGGTACAGGCCGACCCAGACCGCGACGGATGTCTTGGTCTCCGAGGGCGGCGGCGCTTGCTTGCCGTTCTCCTCGAAGGCGAACCAGCTGCCGAACGAGTTGTCCACCGTGCGCAGTTTGAAGTCGTTGAACTTCGCGCCTTCAGCGAGAAGTTCCTGCCGCTCGGTCGACGTCAGCCAGGCATCGAGGTGTTCGGCGTTGTCGAACCGGTACAGCGTGGTCCATTCGTCCTGAAGTCCCTCGAGCGGGCGGAACATCTCGGTTCCGCGAAAGCCTTCGAATTTGCTCTCCTCCTGGCTCATGTGGTGCTGCCAGTCGAGAAAGTCGTCGACGTGGTCCGGGTGTACGCGGTGGGTGACCACAACGGTCACCAGCGGATCCGTTGGCTGTGTGCCGCCGCTGACAACCTGCTGGGTTGCGGGACCGTCAAAGTACTTGCTGCCGATGTCGAGAAGACTCTGCCTGGTTGCGCTGTTCATCCAGGCTTGCAGATGGGCTATCGAGTCGAATCGGTACACGACGACCCAGTCGGGTTGCACGGGTGTCGGCGGGGAGATCTCGGCGCCGAGGTGCCCGGCATAGCCAGCGGCAGCGGCATTGACCTTCCTCTGCCACGTTTCGTACTCCTGCTCCAGTCCGGGCAGCACCTTCAGTCCGATGATGACGGTCGCCCCGGCGCCTTCGAGCTTTTCGGTGGTCATCTTGCTCAGGCCCTCGGTGCCAACTGGTTCTCGTTGAGCCGGCTGTAGATGCGTTCCGGAGTCAGGGGCAGCGCCCGGTAGGGGACGCCCGTGGCGTCGTGGAGCGCATTCGCCAACGCGGGGGCCACCGGGTTGATACAGCACTCCGCCATCCCCTTCGACCGCATGGGTCCAACGGAATCCGCCGAGGACACCAGGAGCACGTCGGTTCGGGGGACATCGGCGTAGGTGGGGATGCGGTAGTTGCGGAAGTTGGGGTTGACCATGACGCCGGTCGCGTCGACGTGGTGATTCTCGGTCAGCGTGAAGCCGATCCCCTGGGCCACACCGCCTTCCACCTGTCCCCGGACCTGCGCGGGGTTGATGACCACGGCAGCGTCGGTCGCCTGAACGCTGTAAAGGACACGGATCTCACCCGTCACCCGATGGACGGCGATCCGGAACCCCTGCGTATTGGAGACGACGCTTCGGGGTGAGCCGTAGGCCTTGCGGGCGGCGGTGAACCGAATGCCGCGTGCTCGGGCCAGTGCGACGAGTTCGGCCAACGACACGCGCTGGTCGCCGCAGACGACATCCTCGTCGTCCATCGAACACATCACGGGATGGACACCTGTGTGCGCGGCGGCAGATTCCAGGATGCGGTCGCGCACAGCATTGGCCGCCCGAAGTACCGCATTGCCCGCCACGAAAAGGCCTGCACTCGCAAAAGCGCCGGTGTCGAATCCCGTGCGGTCGGTGTCGGACTGCACCAGGCGAATCCGCGACGGCGTCGTGCCCAGCTGGTTGGCCGCGATCTGGACATGCGCGGTCGACGTACCCTCGCCGAATTCGACCGTTCCGACAGCCACCTCGTACACGAGGTCGTCGCCCAGCGTGACCCAGGCCTCCGAGATGTGTTCGGTCGGGGGCGCGGTCTCGTGCAACGAACTCGCGACGCCGGTCCCGACGAGCCAACCGGGGCCGGGGGACGGCTCATCGGCCGTGCGGGCCAAGGCATCGTCCACCAGATCGATGCACTTCGCGAGCCCGTCCTCGGTGAACGTCACATCGTCGGGGCCCTCATGCATGGCGACGAGTGGATCGCCCGGCCGCACGATGTTGCGTCGTCGCAGTTCGAGCGGATCGATGTGCAGGGCGAGGGCCAGTTCGTTCATCGCCGATTCCACTGCGAACGCCGGTTGCGTCATCCCGTAACCCCGCAGTGCCCCGCTCGGTACGGTGTTCGTATAGACGGAGAAGGCGTCGTACTTCTTGTTGGGGCAGCGGTAGATCATGACCGCAGAGCCGCCTGCGTAGAGCGTTTCGCCGCCGTGGTTGCCGTAGGCGCCCGTGTTCGACACATTGCGGACCTGGAAGGCCGTGAGCGTTCCGTCCGCCTTCGCGCCGAGCTTGACCGTCAGCGTCATCGGGTGCCGTGGAGAAGCCGTGGTGAACTCCTCCTCGCGGGTGTACTCGAAGCAGACGGGCCGCCCGGTGTCCAGGGTGGCGAGCGCGACCAGATCCTCCGAGATCACTTCCTGCTTGCCGCCGAAGCCGCCGCCGACGCGTTTGCAGAACACGCGGAGCTGATCCGGGCGCAGCGCGAAGAGATGTGCGAGCTTGACTTTCGCGATCGACGGCGACTGTGAACTGGTACGGACGTTGAGACGGCCGTTCTCCATCCAGGCGATCGAGCCGTGGGTTTCGAGATGCGCGTGCTGCACTCGCGGTGAGAAATACGTGCCTTCGTGGATCACGTCGGCTTCGGCGAACCCTGCGTCGATGTCGCCGATGTGCGAATGGAGCTCGAGCAGGATGTTGCGGGCGGCATCGCGGATGAACGGATTGTCCGCGCTGTGCAGTTGTGGCGCGTCCTCGGCCATTGCCTCTTCGGGGTGGAACACGGCCGGCAGCACCTCGTATTCCACGGCGACCCTGCGACAGCCCTCTTCTGCCGCCCCGACCGTGTCGGCCAGGACCGCAACGACGCGTTGGCCGACGAAGCGGACCGTGTCGTCGAGGATGAAGGTGTCGTCCGGATCGACCAGGTGGTCGGTGTGGATCGCCGTGGTGAAACGCCTGCGCGGCACATCCTCCCAGGTATAGACGCGGTGCACGCCGGGAACCGCGAGTGCAGCGGTCTCGTCGATCGAGACGATCCGGGCGTGCGCGTGTGGCGAGTGCAGAACCTTGAGGTGCAGCATGCCGTCGATATGGGTGTCCATCGTGAACTCGGCGCGACCGGTGACCACGTCCTCGGCTGCCGGCGGTACCACGCTCGCCCCGACAGCCTTTCCAGGCGCGGCTGTCTCCACGCCGGTGACGCCCTTCACGGCATCCTCGATCCCCCGATAGCCGGTGCAACGGCAGAGGTTGCCCTTCAACGCCCGTGGCAGGTCCTCTTTCTGGGCCTCGGTGAACGCAGCCGACGTCATGATCATCCCTGCGGTGCAGAAACCGCACTGGAACCCCGGGGCGTCGCGGAACTGTCGCTGCATCGGATGCAGGTTGCCGGGTGATCCCATGCCCTCGATCGTGGTCACCTCAGAGCCGTCCGCACGGAAAGCAGGGGTGATGCAGCTGTGCACCGGATTGCCGTCCAACCACACCGTGCATGCGCCGCAATCGCCTGCGTCGCACCCCTTTTTGACGCCGAAGTGGCCGAGTGAGCGGAGGAAGGTGCGCAGGCACTGGCCGGGGTCCGGTTCTTCGTCGAAGCTCTTGCCGTTCACGATGTACGTCATGCCACGCCCCCCGCCGTGAGTTCGCGACGTATCTCTTCGGCGAAGTGCCTTGTCAGATCACGACGGTGGCCGGGGGTCCCGTTGGGATCGGCGAACCAGACGTCGGCGGGGACGGCCTCGATGCTCTGCTGCAGGGTCCGGGCATCGGGCATGGTGGCGAAGGCAATGCGCACAGGCCGTGTGGTGCCGGCTGTGACGGTGAGCAGCAGGTCGTTCTCTCCTGGCGTTCGAGTACCGATGAGGAATACCGTCGAACGGCCGAGGCGGGTCAGTGTGAAGCGTCGGTGCGCGGCGCGTTTCCTCAGGGCGCGCACCGGAATGTCGATGCGTCGCAGGACTTCCCCGGGAGCAAGGATGTTCAGGTTGTCGCCGGTCACGAAGTCGAGGGCATCGACGATGCGCGCGGACCCGTCCGGAGCCCACAGTTCGTACTCTGCCTCAAGTGCGACCGTCAGCGTGATCATCGGGCCCGCAGGCAACGACATGCAGATGTTGCCGCCGACAGTCGCCGCGTTCCAGACCTTGAACGAGGACAGGAACGCCTGGCAGCTTTCCGCGAAGAGAGTTCCCGCGATCCAATCGCCAGGCGGCGTAAAGGCGTACAGCTCGCGGATGGTGCACGTTGCGCCGATTTCAAGGCCCGTGTCGCTCGGGACGAGGGGATCCCAGCCCAACGCTGTCAGGTCGATCAGGCGCCGCAGGCTCGGCTGCTCCGCGGAAAAAAGCCACGTTCCGCCTGCGAGCCAGGCATCGCCTTCGCGCCAGTCCGCACCGGGCCGATCGGACGGTCGTCGAATGACTTCGGTGATGGTGTTGAGGTCCATGGGAAATGATCCCCCTCACGACGACAATCGTGCGACGACCGCCTACCGAACGCGATCAACCAGCGCGTGGCGCCACTCGCGTCCGTCATTTCGACTGCGGACATTCGGCTCGATGCACTCGCCGAATGCCGGCGGGTCACGATGCGCACATGGGAGCGGCACGACCTCGAGCGACAGAAATTGAGTTTTGGCGGCTGCGGTCGAACTGCTCGCGGAGGACCGGCGGGCGCAGGGACTCCCGTCAAGCATATGCAGAACGGGCCGGCCTCGCCACAGGGCTCGGTCGACGCCCCCAGCCATGCGTCGCAGGCGGCTCGACGGCCGGGCGACGGCAGCCGCGGGTCAGCGCCGGGTCAGTCCTCGATGACCGGCCGGACGGGTGAGAGGAACGGGTCCAGGCGGACCTGGATCTCGCCCCGGGCCATCACGCGGACGCGGAACGCACCCTGCCCCGGGGGAGTGTCCATGTCGGGGGAACGCTCGTAGAGCAGGCCCCAGGAGCCCGGGAAACGGGTGGCGATGTGGTGCAGGAGGGCGTCCAGCTCTTCGGCCTCGTCGCGGCGGCGGTTCATCAGGCCGTTGGCCAGTACGAAGAACTCGCCGTTGTGGACGTTCAGTACGACCTCACCGGTCGACCAGTCGATCTCCGCGATGCGCGCCCGCAGCTCGTCGATGCCCGCGTCCAGGCTCCCGGCGTCCGCCTCTTCAGGTGATTCGGCGATTCCGAACCAGCCATGGAACTCGTACATCGCCCTCATTCCAGCGGGGTCGTGTCGATCACGGGCTCGATCCCGTAACGCCGGCCGTATTCCTTCAGTTTGTCGATGACGCCGGGACCGGGTTCGCCGTCGAAATGGAAGTACGGGGTGCGACCGGATTGTAGCGCGTACTCGAATGTCGCCTTGGCCTGGTTCCGAAGGGCGCTTCCCATCTGCATCCCCTCCGGCTTCGACTGCGCGACGTACTCGTCGCTGATCGCGTCGATCTCCCGCCCCTTCGGGTCGTTCTCGAACTTGACCCGGGACTCGCCGCCGAGGCGTTCGGCCAGGGCGTCGGCGGCGGGGTCGGGCTTGTTGACCTTGACCAGTTGGCCGAGTCCGCCGTTGTTCTCGTACGGCGCGAGGCCGAGGGGGTCGCTCCAGGTGTGGGGGTTGTGGACATAGGCGGCCGGGTTGGGGGCCGGGGCCAGGCCCAAGGGGTCAGGCGTGGTGTAGCGGGCGGTCTGCGGGTCGTAGTAGCGATGGTGGTTGTAGTGGAGACCCGTCTCGGGATCGTAGTACTGGCCCGGGAAGCGCAGTGGTGTATACGCGGAGGCGTCGGCGTTCCACGTGGTGGTGCCCCACAAGGTGGTGCGGCTGCGCCACGCTATGTCGCCCCGGTCGTCGACGAGTTCGGTCGGAGTGCCGATGAGATCGGTGGCGATGGCGAAGAACCGCGTGTCGATCTCGCGCTGCGTGGCGGAGTCCGTGAGCCGTTCCGTCTGGGCGATGGGGGTGAGCCCCTGGTGGTCCCAGGTCAGTGTGACCAGGTGCGGGGCCCCGGCCGGTGCAGTGGTCTGCTCCGCCAGGATTGTCCCGTCCCAGGTGAAGTCGGTACGCTCCAGGACGCTTTCGCCGTCGGGGGCCATACGCTCCTTGCGAGTACGGCGACCCAGCGGGTCGTAGCGGTAGCGCCAGAGGGTGCCGTCGGGCGTGATGACCTCGGTGAGCCGGTCCTCCGCGTCGTAGGAGTAGCGCCAGGTGTCGGGCTTCTTGGACAGCCGGACCTTGGTGCGCCGGATCAGACGCCCGGCG
Organism: Streptomyces sp. NPDC006208; assembly: GCF_040613775.1. Lineage (NCBI taxonomy): Bacteria > Bacillati > Actinomycetota > Actinomycetes > Kitasatosporales > Streptomycetaceae > Streptomyces > Streptomyces sp. NPDC006208. The sequence goes on from NZ_JBEXSW010000039.1 coordinate 9,681, forward strand.
GCGTCGTGCTCGTAGCGGTAGGCACCGGCACGCACGACGTGGGTGCCCGTGTACGCGCGATCGCCCCGGGCGTCCGAGCCGGCATGCCGGTCGGGCCAGGCCGCCGTGGTCTGGTTGCCGCTCCGGTCATAGGCGTACGACTCCGTCCAGCCGGCGGCCGTGACGGCGGTGACCCGGCCGACGGGGTCGAGATCGAAGCGGCGCCGCCCGCCGAGCGCGTCGTCGACGCCGATGAGGTGGCCGTCCTCGCGATAGGTGTAGCTCCGGCGGCTGAGGCTGTGCCCGCCTGCCGTGATCTCCTGCTCGGTGACGCGTCCCGACCCGTCCCGTACCGATGTGAGGGCGAGCGTCTCACCGAAGCGGCGGACCAGTTCACGGCCCGACTCGTCGCGGGTGAAGTCCACTTCGCGGCCCCCGGCCGACAGCCGGGCGGGGCGGCCCGCTGCGTCGTACACGTACGAGGTCACCTGCCCGCCCGGCGTCATACGCCGGGCGCGGCGGCCGGCCCCGTCGTAGGCGTAGGTGATGGCTCGCCCGTCGACGAGTTCGGTCTTGACCCGGCCCTCACGGTCGTACTGGTAGATCAGTTCGCTGTCCGGACCCGAGGCCTGGAGCAGACGTCCGGCCGGATCGTAGGAGTACGTCGTGAGGTGACCCGCGGCGTCCTTGCTGATCACCCGCCCGAGGACGTCCCGCTCGTACCGGATGGTCTCGCCGAGCGGGGTGATCCTGGCGGACACGCGGCCCATGGGGTCGACCTCGTAGCCGGTGGTGCGCCCGTCGAAGTCGGTCTCGCCGGTCAGCCTCCCGGCGCCGTCGTAGGCGTACGACCAGTTCAGGCCCTGCGGATCGGTCACCCGCTTCAGCCGCAGCTCGGTGTCGTGGACGAACTCGTAGCGGGCGCCGTCCGGGTCGGTGCGGGCCGCGAGCAGATCGAAATGCGTGTACTCGAAACGGGTGACCCGGCCCACGGGGTCGGTGTGGGCCGTGCAGTTGCCCTCGCCGTCGTACGTCCAGGTCTCCCTCGCCCCGCCGGGTCCGTTACGGCACGCGAGCCTGCCCTCGACGGTCCACTCGAAGCCGGTCGTGGCGCCGTCCGGCAGGACGAGTTCGGTGATACGGCCGAAGGCGTCCCTGCGGTACCGGGTGATCCCGCCGGCGGGGTCCTCGCGCTCGACGAGCAGACCGGCCGCGTTGTGGCGCAGTCGCGTGACCGCGCCCAGGGCGTCGGTGACCGAGGCGAGGTGACCCCGGGAGTCATGGGTGCAGCGGGTGGTGCGACCGGCCGGATCGGTGACGGCGAGGCGGTTCCCGCGCTCGTCGAACTCCTGCTGCCAGCGGGCCCCGCCCTCGCGTGTCAGCCCGACGGGCAGCCCCAGGTCGTTGTATGTGGCACGCATCCCGCTGCCGTCGGGGCGGGTGACGGCGGTGAGCCGGCCGTCGTCGTCGTAGTCGAACACCGTGACAGCACCCAGGGGGTCGGTGCGCGTCAGGATGCGGTTGCAGCGGTCGTGGGTGGTGCGGACGGTCGCGCCGGTGGGGTCGGTCTCCGCGATCACTTGGAGGCGGCCGTTGACCGTGTAGCGCCAGACCTGTCCGAGAGAGTCGGTCACGGAGGTGGTGCACAGTCCCGTTTCGGGGTCCTGGTCCGAGTAGCGGAAGTCGGACCGCAGATGGCCCTCCGTACCCGTCTGGGTGACACAGCGGTCCTGGTCGTCGTAGACGAAGGTGAAGCGGGAGTCGTTGGTGTCGGTCCAGGCCGTGATCCGGCCCTCGGAGTCGTACTCGAAGCGCAGCGGCCGGCCGGAGGACCGGGTGACGTGGGTGAGATGGCCGTCCTGGTATCCGTAGCGGACCAGCTCGGTGCCCTCCGGGTCCCTGCCGGTGCCCTCGGTGGCGCCCTGCTCGACGTCGATCAGCCGCAGCGAGGTGATCCGGCCGTCCTCGGTGGTGAACGCCAGCCGGTATCCGCCGGAGTGGGTGAGTGCGAGCGGCTCTCCCCCCTCGCCGTAGTCGACGCTGATCGTACGGCCGCCCCGGTCCGCGAGCTCTGCCAGCGGCGCGATGCCGTTGCCGCCCGGCTCGGCGCCGGACGGGGCCAGGAAGTGCCGGATGTGCCCCGTGTCCGGGTCGGTGAGCGTGTAACTGCCGTCCGCGTTCCTCTCGAGCGGCCAGCGCGGGCCCGCCTCCGCGAGCACCGGAAGGCCGGGCGCCGGGTGGGGGAAGGCCAGCAGGAGATTGTCCTCGCCGTGGAAGACCACGCCGAGCGGATCGACCGTCAGCCGCTGGTCGATGGTGGAGGACCAGCTGGGGCCGAACCAGCGGCCCGCCCGGTACGACGACTCGTGGTCCCGTCGGAACTCCAGCGGGAGCGAACCCGGCAGGAACACATCGGTCTCCGCCAGCAGCATGCGCCCTGTAGCGAAGTCCACCGGCTCGCGCCCGCAGCACTTGTCCGGGAGCTTGCGGCTGGCATCCGCGGCGTTGTCCGCCCGCCGGGCCGCCTTTGCCGCGTCGGAGAGTTCGTCGGCAAGGCGGGCCGCCTTGACCCCGGCCCCCGCGCCTGCGGTGGCGGCGGTCAGCAGCGCGTCGGGGACGAGTCGGCCGAAGCCCTCGGCGGGATCCTTCATGAAGTTGTCGAGCATCTGCTTGCCCGCGCCCCACGGGTCGTTGGCGACCTGGACCAGCCCGGCGGCCATGTTGTTCAGGGCCAGACCGTACTCGGCGGGGTGGGTGATGTTGTACAGGTCGAGCGGGTTGACGCTGCGCACGAAGGTCAGCAGTCCGGCGGTGCCCTTGACGATGCCTGCGCCGAAGTGGGTGTTCATGACCTGCACTTCGTTCAGGCCGTCCAGCGCCTGTTCCGCGTACGACGGCTTGGGCGGGGCCGCGTCCCGGGCGGCCTGCACCGCGCTGCGCGCCGTCTCGGCCGCCGTGTTGCGCTGCTTGCGGGCCTCGGCGAGGATCTGCTGTGCCTCCTCCATACGGCCCTTGCCCGGATCGGAGAATTCGCCCGGCTTCGGCGGCAGGGTGGACGGGTCGCGCTGGTCGGGTGCCTGCGCGTTGTACCGATCCGCAGCCTTGTTGTAGCTGTCGAGCTTCGACTTGTGCGCGTCCCATGCCTCCTCGGACGCCTTGGTGCCGGCCTTCCACTTCTCGATCGCGCTCTGCGCCTGGTTCTGCGCCCACTCCACGGTTCCGGCGAACGCCGCCAGCGCTCCCGCCGCCTTCTCGCACGCGTCCGCGCCCTTGAACCACTTCGGCGGCTCGATCTTCACCGTCGCCCGGAACGCGTCCGCCGCCTTCCCCTTGAGCGTGTCCGAGTCCAGACCCTCGAGGCCCAGGCCGACATTGTTGAACGCCTTCTGGAAGTCCTTGAGATGGGAGGCGGTCGAGCGGATCTTCGACGGGCTGCCGTAGATCAGCTTGGTCTTGTCCTCGGTCTGCCCGAGGTCCATCTCGTCGACCTCGGCACCCATCCGGTTGGCCAGCGAACGGGACTGCTCGCGCACCCAGTCGGCACCGGAGTCCCAGCCGACGTCCTCCAAACGGTCGGCGGTCCAGTTCCCGGCGTCCTCGACGCGGTTGCCGGCCCACTCGACGCCGTCCTCGACCGCGTCCTCGACCACATCCGGAGTGACGTCGCTGATGAAATCGCCGATTCCCATGGATCAGTTGCCCCCGTCGCCCTGCTGCTGTTGCCTGGCCCTTTCCTCGGGCGACGGACCGAATGTGTCGTCCACCGCCCGGTCGAAGTCGTCCTGGTCGACGCCGAAGAGGTCGTTGAGCGCGCTCGTCCGCTGACCGCCCGTCCCTTCGGTCATCAGCGCCCGGCCGGTGTCCTTCCAGGTCTGGGCGGCCTCGTCCCCGGCCCGCTCGAACGATTCCGGGCTCCAGTCCGGGTCCAGGTAGTCCGGGGTGAACACGTCGCCCCAGTTCTGTTTGACGATCTCGTCCTCGGAGGCGTGCGGGTTGCCGACGGCGGCGTTCACCGCGATCTTGAAAGTGCCCTGGACGTACTGGTCCTCCTCCCAGATCAGTCCGGCGGCCAGACCCAGCTTCGCCGCGATGGTGTTGGCGTCCTGGATCAGGGCACGTACGCCCCACTCCCAGCGTTCGCAGCAGTCCTCGAAGTCCACCGACAGACCGTGGTGACCGGCTTCCATGCCGGTCATCGCCATGTCCGAGAACCCCTTTCCCAGCACCGAACCGGTGCTGGTGCCGACTTCCCGCAACTCGGACACCGCGGCCCTCAGTCCTTCGGTGATCCGCCGGACGCTGTCCTTGTCGACCCCCAGGTCCTTCGCGCCGCCGTCCCCCATCAGTCCCGCCCCCCGCGTGCCTCGCCGGCATCGACGGCGACCGCATCGGGCACGATGCCCACGACCGGCGGAAACAGCATCGCCCCGTCCGGATCGGCGACATTGACGGCAATCCCGGCCGGCACGCCCATCGCCGGAACGATCTCGTCGAGCAGCCGCGCCCCGCGCAACTCGGCGAATTCCCACGACCGGCCGCTGGACGACCCGTCGCCGGTGTCCCGCGCCCGCGCGAACCGGGCCAGCGCGTCCTCATTCGTGAACCCGCAGATCCAGCGCACGCCGCCGAGTTCCGCAGTCCACAACCCACCGGCATCGAAAGGCACCAGGAGCAGGGCGCGTCTCAACTCGCCCACCAGCGCCCGCGGATCACCGGCTCCCGTCCTCTGCTCGGCAATGCGCTCCTCGAGCTCGGCCCCCGTGACTGTGTCCACGCCGGATCCCCCTCGCGTTGCGACTGCATAGCTCGCGCCAGCACCCTAGGACACTGTTCAGGCAACTGGCCAGGGAATGGAGGGGATGTTGTGGCGATCCGGTCCGGGCAGCCTCAGGCCCACTCCACCGGCAGCGACTCCAGCCTGTTCACCAGCAGCCCCGTGTGCATCTTCACGTCCGCCGCCGGCACCGCCAGGCGCAGGGACGGGAAGCAGCGGGCCAGCGCCGTAAGGGCGATCTGGAGCTCCGCCCGAGCCAGCGGCGCGCCCAGGCAGTAGTGCGGGCCGAATCCGAAGGCCAGATGGGCAGTGCCGCGCCGGGACGGGTCGAAGCGGTCCGGGTCCGGGAAGCGGGACTCGTCCCGGTTGGCCGAGCAGATCGCGCCGATCACCGCGCTGCCCGCCGGAACGTTCGTGCCCGCCACCTCGATGTCCGCCGTCGTGACCCGCAGCGGGCCGCCGTCCCCGATCGGATTGACCCGCAGCAACTCCTCGACAAGAGCGGCCAGTTCCTCCTTGCCGGACGGCACGAGGCCCATCCCGCCGTCGTGGCGCAGCAGCGTGAACACCGAGGTGCCCAGTACGCCCACCGTCGTCTCATGGCCGGCGATCAGCAGCGTCATCGCCATCGTGATCAGTTCGTGCTCGGTCAGCGGGCCCTCGTCGTCATGAACCCCTACGAGCGCACTGAGCAGATCGTCGCCGGGAGTCCGCCGCTTCTCGGCCGCCAGCCCCTGCAGATAGCCGACCAGTGCCAGCTTGTGCTCCAGCATCTCCTGCGCGGTGTGCGCGGTCAGCGAGAGGATCGCGTCCGACCAGCCGCGGAACATCTCCCGGTCGGCGAACGGCACCCCCAGCAGCTCGCAGATCACGGCGACCGGAAAGGGAAAGGCGAAGGCCTCGTTGAAGTCCGCCGGGCCGCCGCCCTCGGCCATCAGCCCGAGCAGCTCGTCGGCCAGCTCACGGATCCGGGGGCGCAGCAGTTCGACCCGGCGGGCGGTGAACGCGCCCGCGACGAGCGAGCGCAGCCGGGTGTGCTCCGGCGGGTCCATCGTGAACAGGCCGCCCGCGTCGAACGGGACGGCCGTCAGCTTCGGGGACTCCGGCAGCACCGTCGCCGCCCTGCTGCACCGGGCGTCGCAGAGCACCGTACGCACATCGTCGTACCGGCTCATGAGGAATGCGTGGTCGCCGCTGGGCATGACGACCTCCGCCACCGGAGCGCCGGCGCGTAACTGCGCGTACTCCTCCGGCAGATCGGTCGCCGAGCGACGAACGGGCGGATAACTGCGCCCAGAGGAGTGGTGAGGCATGACCACACCGTCATACCCGCTGCTCGGGATGTGCTCGAGCGGGTGTTCAGAGCGACTCGGAGAGGTATTGTCGGGGCTCGCTGACGGCGGGTCGGGGGAGGCCGAGTGCTGCGTGAACCCTTGAACATGATCAAAGTGGTCCTTGCCGAGGACATGCACATGGTGCGGGGTGCGTTAGTGGCTCTGCTCAATCTGGAACCTGACATACGAGTCGTCGCCGAGGTCGGCTCCGGCCGGGACATCCTGCCCGCCGTGCTCCGGTGCGACCCGCACGTGGCCGTGCTCGACATCGACCTGCCGGGCATCGACGGACTGGCCGCGGCGGCGGAGGTGCACGCGAAGCAGCCCTCCTGCCGCACCCTGATCCTCACCGGCCTCGGCCGCCCCGGGAATCTGCGCCGCGCGCTGGAGGCGCAGGTCTCGGGCTTCATCCTCAAGGACGCGCCGCCGACCCAGCTCGCCGACGCGATAAGACGGGTGTCCGTGGGGGAGCGGGTGATCGACCCGCAACTGGCCCTGGACGCATGGGCGGCACGCGAGAATCCGCTCACCGCCAGGGAGACCGAGGTGCTGCGGATGGCCGCTGACGGCGCCGAGGCCCCCGACATCGCGGGCCGGCTGTATCTGACGGTGGGTACCGTACGGAACTACCTGACGACGGTCGTCACCAAACTCGGCGCGCGCAACCGGGTGGACGCCATCCGGATCGCCCGGGAACAGGGCTGGCTCTGACCTTTCCGCCGTGACGTCTCACCAGCCCCGGGCCGGACACCGAGCCGGCCCGCCGAGGTCGCACCCTCACACCACACTCGGGCGCGACGCCGTCCTGACCTTCGGCGGCCTGAGCATCCACCGGCTGTCCCGGCAGTGGAGGGGCACCTCCGCCATCAGATGGAAGCAGCCGTCCTCCTTGATGCCGGCGCTCAGTCTGCCGCCCACCGCGCACACCCTGGCGGACAGATTGCCGATGCCGCTGCCGCCGTCGTGGGAGGACGGCCGGTCGCCGTCGCCCGCCACTCCGTCGTTGACGACCGTGAGGACCACCGTGTCCTCACCGCTCTTCCTGACGGCGATACGGCAGCGCTGCACGACGCTGTGCCGCAGCACGTTGGTGATTCCCTCGCGCAGCACGGTCGCCAGTACGGTGCCGACCGCGTCGGGCACTTCACTCAGGCCGCAGTCGACCTCGACGTCGATGCCGGCGGCTCCGAACACCGAGCAGGCCGAAGCCAGTTCGGTGGAGAACGACATGTGCCGGTAGCTGCGGGCCACCTGCCGGGTGTCGGCGAGCGCCTGGCGGGAGATGTCCAGCACCGTGGCCAGCTCCTCCCGTGCCCTCGCCGGGTGCTGGTCCACCAGCCGCAGCGTCAGCTCGCTGCGCAGGGTGATCGCCGAGAGGCTGTACCCCAGCAGGTCGTGCAGATCGCGGGCGAACCGCAGCCGCTCCTGCTCCACGGCGAGCCGGGCGATCTCCTGCTGAGCGCTGCGCAGCCGCAGCACCATCTCGGTGAGCGCGGTCAGGCCGTACACGAGGCTTGCGATCATCACCGTGGAGACGCCGACGTAGGCGATGTCGAGCAGCGCCATCTCGCTCCATGCCGTGGTCAGGCCCATGGTGCTCACCACCGCGAGCACCGAGACCAGCCATGACCACGGCGCGCGCAGCGTCAGCAGCAGCGATCCGGCCAGAAAGCCGGTCAGTCCTACCCAGGCGGTGCCGAGCAGCAGAATCGGCGGATACGTGAGCATCACCTGGACCGCCAGGATGACGTACTGGTGCCGGCGCTCCAGCCGCACCCGCCGGGGCGCCGACAGCACCACCTGGGAGGCGAACATGCCCAGGAGAGCGGCCGTACCCACGGCGAGCTGCAGCAGGTTCTGCCGGACGGCCAGCAGATGGAGTGTCGCGGCGGCCAGCACGCTGCCCAGCGCCACCAGCAGAATCGCCTGGGCGATCTTGGGTGCCAGGCCCGCGTCGTTCGAGCCGCGCCGGTCCATGAGCGGTGCTCGGTGGTCCGGGCCGAGCACGTGCTGTGTCTCCGCGTGTTGTGTCTCCTGGGCGTGTTCCACGTCAGACATGCGACCCCCGATTGACCCCCGACGCACTACTGCGCGTGCATGGATCCTAGGGGAGCGCGGCCTGGATGCGACGGTCATTACCGGGCGAACACTAGACAAACAGTGGTATGGGGTTGAGCTCTTCGTAGGCGATGGGTGAGGCGCGTCGGCCGAGCTGCACCGGTACGTCGTAGAGCCGTCCCGCCCCGAACCGTGCCCAGAAGTGCCGCATTCCCGGCACCATGACCTTGACCGCGGGAAGGCCCAGGTCGGGCCGGGTCTGGTCGAGAACCAGGAGCTCCAGGCCGCGGGCGCGCAGCAGTTGCTCCGCGGCGTGGACGTCGTCGAGGAGATCGGACCGCAGGGTGTAGGGGTAGTCGGTTCGGCGCTTGGCGGGAACCAGCGGGTCGGGTGCCAGGTATGGCTGGTTCTCGACGGTGCGGCGTGCGCACCAGTCCGCGAGCACGGGGTCGTCCGCAGGCGGCTGCAGCACCGAAGCAAGAAGCTGGTTGAGCTCCGTGAGTGCCCTGCGCAGCGCGATGCCGGGGTCGAAGTGGCAGCCGAAGCCGAACATGATGTCCTCCTCCGGCTTGTCGATCCGCCGGGAGACGGCCACCATCGCAGGGATGCCGAGGTCGGAGGTGAGGTCGAGCACCCAGAACTCCCGGTTCAGCATGGCGTACTGGGCCCGCATCTCGTCGATCCACGGGTCGGTGAACGAGTCGATGTCGACCGCGGGCTGGCTGGTGCGGTTGTACCACCACACGGCCACCGCGTCACGTTCCACGATCTCGAAGAAGCCCTGCAGCACGGCGTCCTCGAGACTGCTGCCCGCGGCATTGCCGTTGGAGTCGGCGAGGGCGAAGCACGGTCCGCTCGCCGGCGGGGCGGAGAAGTACAGCATCCGCGTCGGCAGCAGCCGGTGCCTGCCCCGCGTGAGCGACCAGACCGGCGTCCAGTCGATGTCGGCCTCCTCGTCGAACGGATCGCAGATGTACTGGAACGGCGGCTGTACGGCGTTCCACCGCCGCCGCTCCGGATACTGGCGCTCGTGGTAGAGCTGGCACTCGTTGGGATGGACCGCGCTGTCGGCCAGTTCGGCGAACCTTCCCCGGATGCGGGGTTCGTCGCCGTGGAGTGTCGCGGAGTAGCGTTCCACCGCCTCGCAGAGCGCGCCGACCTTGGCATCGAGCGCGGTGACGCCCTTGCCGCCACTCTGGCAGCGCAGCCCGGAGCGGAAGGCCGCGAGCGAACCGCTGGGCAGCGCCGGATTGGGGCCCGAGTAGTACGAGTTGAGGAAGTCGGGTCCGCCGGGCGCACGCTGCAGCCCGGTGACCACACCGGTGACCCGGCCCACCAGGTGCTCGTAACGCTCCAGGACCTGCTCGGGCGTGAGCGCACGGTGACCGTTGCCGCTCAGGGTCTTCTTGGGGCGCGAGGTCAGGACGATCGGCCGCTGGACCCGATCCCCGACCAGCCGGGGGTCGCCGCACTGCGGGCACTGGGGGCGCCTGGCGACCTGATGGGCCTGGATGCCGAGCTCCAGAGTGTCCAGCACCCGGATCGCCGACTGGTTGGTACTTCGGTACCCGGCGATCCACTTCGCCGCCTCGATGGCGATCGTCTGGAAGGCCAGCGAGCGGCTCGCCGCGATCGCCGCACGTGGCGGCGCGGGTGGCACGGGCAGCCCGAGGGCCGCGCCGACATGCTGCTCGGGCCGGCGGTGATGGCTCAGCCGGTGCGCCATGCAGTGCCAGCAGGCCCCTTCGCCGGGCTGGAACACCGGCCCGACCCATGGTTCCACGCCATGAGGTTTCGCCAGCATCCACGGGCGGCCGCTGCGGCGCTGAGCTGCGTCGATGTCCTTGAGCTGAGGCAGGAGATAGTCGTCGCACAGGACGACCGTGAGGCCCGCCGGACCACAGCCGCCGGGGTCGCTGATCGCGACCCCGGCGGCGTGGAAGGCGTCCCGGGCGGCCGGCGCGCCGAGGGCGCGGAGGTCCACGAGCCGGACCATGCCCTCGGACAGCGCGGATCTCGCACGTGCCGCCTCGAGACCTCCGGCCTCCCAGAAGGCCGCGGCGTCCTGGGAGGCCGGGTCACACTCGAGCGGCGCCGAGCTGCCGGTGATCAGATTGGCCTGCTTCAGCTTTCCCAGGAGTAGTCCGAGTTCTCGCACGGACAGCATGCCCTGGGTGTCCCGCACGAGAGCGGGCAGATCCCTGCTGCCGTCCAGTAGGGGCGCGAGGACCGCGATGGCCTCGCCCTCGATCGCGGTGACACCCTGCTCGGAGACCAGATAGGTCGCCTCGCCCGGTACTACGGCGGTCGTGAGGTGTCTCCTGAACCCGATCCGCTGCCCGAGGGAATTCACCAGCGGCTCACATACGGCCGCGGCCGGCGGCGCCCTGTGCTGCAGGCGCGGGAACGAGGTCCTGCCGGGTGGCGCAGAAGCAGGGCTGCACCCCGTGAACGCCGGAGCCGTCGCCGGATTCGGTGGACAGATTGATGATCGTCACTTCGGTGTCGGTGTCCGCCGGCAGTGCCGGGATGACACTTCCGGGTGCGACCGGAATGCCGAATTCGGCGAGAACATTACGGGGCTCCAGCGCATAACGCAGGGCCAGTTCCGGCTGCAGACAGGTCCGCGCGACGAGTTCCGCGAATCGCCAGTCATGCTCGACCGAGCTGGTGCGGGCCACTTGAACTGCGGTTCCGCTGGACGCGTAACCAGACATCTTCTTGCTCCCATCGTCAACTGAACGGTGCCGGGAAGGCGTTGGCCTGTGCGGATGTTCGGCTGCGCATACGAGAGCAGTTTGTGCGGCGTGACTGGAATCGAACAGTGGGGGCATCACCTCCCTGGATGTGAAGATTTCATAGGCCCGTTCCAGGTGATCTCCATATGAGGCATGTGAACTGCTCACTGTTCCTGCGGATGTCCCGCATGACAGCCTGCCCTGAACCGGCTTTCCGCCACGGAGAAGCCGTCCGACGGGGTGAGGGAAAAGGACATGCCGAACTGGGGGCGCAGAGTGCGCGTGGAGGTTCTGGGAACTCTGCGCGGCGAGGCCGCGGGAGTGTCCGTACTTCCCAGCGCCTCCAAACCACGGCAGATCCTGGCGCTGCTCGCGCTCAACGCCCAGCACATCGTGCCGGTACCGGTGCTGATGGAGGAGCTCTGGGGCGCCGGCCCGCCGCGCAGCGCGCCCACCACGCTGCAGACCTACATCCTGCAGCTGCGCCGCCGACTGCGCTCCGCCATCCCCGAGTCGACCGGTGTCTGGGACAAGAACGTGCTGGTGACCCGGCACGGCGGCTATCTGCTGGACGTCGAGCCGGCCGATGTCGACGCGCTCGAGTTCGACCGGCTGGCCGGCGCGGGGCACACCGCGTTCGAGCTCGGCGACATGGCCAGGGCGTCGAGGAACCTCACCGCGGCCATCGAGCTGTGGCGGGGGCCCGCGCTCGCCGACGTACCGCACGGACGGCACATCGGCATCGAGGTGACGCGACTTCAGGAGAGCAGGCTCGGCGCGCTGGAACGTCGCATCGGGGCCGATCTGCAGCTGGGCCGGCACCGTGAGGTGCTGGGGGAACTGTGCGCACTGTGCGAACGGCACCCGATGCACGAGAGCCTGCGCGCCCTGCAGATGCTCGCCTACTGCGCCGACGGGCGCTCGTCCGATGCGCTGGTCGCCTACAAGCGACTGAGGGAGACCCTGGTCGAGGAGCTGGGGCTCGAGCCCTCTCCCCGGACCCAGCGGCTTCACCAGGCCATCCTCCGTGGTGAGGAAGCCATTGATGAGTGGAGCGGCCGCGGGCGTATGGACGGTGACGGCGTACTCACCGTCTGACGTCCTGCCAGCTCATCCGCTCCACCTCGCTCCAGCTCCGGTCAAGCGGCCTTAAAGCGGTGGTCGTGAGGATCGGGGCCCGCGTAGTCGAGAAACCGGTGCGGTGTGAGGAGGGGGCGTGAACCAGTATCTCGCAGTGTCGCCCGGCATACCGGAGTTGCCCGAGCCCGCGTTCCGACTGTTGTGCTTCCACCACGCGGGCGCGGGCGCCCTCACCTTCGCGCGTTGGCGGCCCCGATTCCCGTCGCAGATCCAGGTGCTTCCGGTACGGCTTCCTGGGCGGGAGACCCGGCTGCGTGAACCGCGCATCACGGACGCCGCCGAGCTGCTCGCCGAACTCGACACCCATCTGAGCCCGTTGCTGGATGTGCCGCACGCGTTCTACGGGCACAGCCTGGGCGCACTGGTCGCCCACCGGTTCGCCCAGCACCGGGTACGCGGCGGGCACCGCCCGCCGGACCTGGTCGGTGTCGGCGCTTGCGCCGCGCCCCATCTGCCCACCCCGCTCGTCGAGCAGCCCGATCTGTCCGACGACCGGCTGCTGGCCGCACTCGCCAAGTACGGCACGCTGCCGCCGTATCTCTTCGAGCGGCCCAAATGGCTGGGCATCCTGCTCTCGACCATGCGCGACGACCTCCGGCTGGCGCGCAGCCTGCGGGCGCAGGACGGCGATCCGCTGCCCGTACCGCTGAACGCCTTCGCCGGAACCGAGGACAAGATCGCAACCGCCGAGGCCGTCGGCGGCTGGAGCCGGTACACCAGTGCCCGCTTCAGCCTGCGCACGGTCCCTGGCGGCCACTTCTTCGTCCGCGATGCCGAACTGCCCACCCTGCTCGCGGCAGAACTGCGCCGTGTGGTAGCGCACCGTCCGATCGCCAGAGCCTGAACGCCTCGAAGGGAGTAGCGGACATGGACATCAGCGTGTTGGGGCCCTGCCGGGTCGTCCAGTCAGGGGTCTCTGTCGTCCCCACCGCCGTCAAACCACGCAAGGTCCTCGCCCTGCTCGCCATGCACCCGGACCAAGTGGTCTCGGTGGGCTCGCTGGTGGAGGAGCTGTGGGGCGAAGCCCCGCCGCGCAGCGTCCAGACCACCTTGCAGACCTACATCCTGCAGCTGCGCAATCTCATCGCCGCATCACTCGGCGCGGACCGCAGGCCCGAGCTGCCGAACGGCGCCAAGAGCATCCTGGTCACCGAGTCGGGCGGGTATCTGCTCGACACCCAGGGCGGCGTTGTCGACGTCTGCGAGTACGAACGTCTCGCCGGCTCGGGGCACCGAGCCCTGGAGAGTGGCAACTGCACCATCGCATCGGACTCGTTCCGCAGGGCCCTCGCTCTGTGGCGTGGGCCCGCGCTCGTCGACGTCCAGTGCGGCCCGCTGCTGGAGATCGAGGCGACCAGGCTCGAGGAGTCCCGCCTCAGCATACTCAACCAGCGCATCGAGGCCGATCTGCGGCTGGGCCGTCACCATGAGCTGGTGGGCGAACTGTCCGGGCTCGCCGCCCAGCACCCGATGCACGAAGACACGCAGGGCCAGCTGATGCTGGCGCTGTACCGGTCGGGACGGCGGGGCAACGCGCTCGAGGTGTACCAGCGGCTGCGCGGTGTGCTCTCGCAGGAGCTCGGACTCGACCCGTCGCCGCGGCTGCAGCATCTGCAGCGCGCGATGCTCGAATCGGCGTCCGAACTGGAGATCCAGACCGGTGCCGCCCGCGCCGGTGCGGGCGTGGGCGGCGGCGTGGAGCGGTCCCTACGGCTGCGCTGAACGCACGACGGCCGACGGCGACGACCGGTCCAGGCACCCTCCCGGCCCGGCTGCCGCCGGTGGGCCCCGCCGCCACGGCCGTGACGTCGCGCGCGTACGGATGCGTCGACGCCGTGGAGGGAGCGGTTCCCACTCTCAGGCGTGTCGTCGCGCCCGTACGGATGCGTCGCACGCGGCCGCGCCGTGGTGTTGCGTACGGAACGCGATGCCCGCCGGCGGTGCCGTCGGGCGCGTGACGGAGGCGGGTGCACCGCCCCGGGACGTCGCGCGCGGGGCCCACGACCGCGCCGGCCCCGTGCGCCTCGGCCTGCCCCGCTACGCCCAGGTCAGCACCGCGTTCTCGGACGCGCCGGCACCGCGCACGCCGATCACTCCCCGCGAGGCGTCGTCGGAGGTCTCGTCGCCGCTCAGGAACCGCGCCCAGCAGCCGCCGGGCCGGTCGCCGAAGAGCATGGGCGAGAGTACGGGCGCGACCAGCGCGGTACGGGTGGTCGTGCCGTCGGTGAGTTCGACGGGGCAGGTGGCAGGGTCGACGTACTCCTGCACGATGCTGTCGCCGCCGGCCAGGGCGCGGGCCACGGCGTGCTGCCAGTCGGTGGGGTCGGTGTGCCTGCCGACGAGGATGTCGCCTCCCGTCATACCGATGGCCTTCTTGAGGACGAACCGCTCCCGGTGCGAGCGCAGCAGTACATCCAGTTCGCAGTCCTCGCCGTGCCAGTCGGTGCGCCCCGGCAGGGTGATACGGGTCCAGGGAAGATGCCGGTCGGCCAGCATCCGCTCGGCGCGGGTCATCCACGGGCGCCCCTCGGAGACGAGGGCCAGGGCCTTGCCATTGGCGAGCAGCCCGCTGCTCTGCGGCGGCAGCAGCAACAGACCGGCACGCTGCGCGTCATGGACCGGCCGCAGACTCAGTCCCCGCTCGTCCCACTCGGAGGGGGAGAAGCTGCGCAGTCCGAGCGGATAGCGCAGCCGGCCCGGCCGGCCCAGCGCATCAGGCAGCTGGTCGGGTTCGAGGAAGTCGGCGGTGAAGCCACGGCGGCGGAACTGTTCCAGGTCCCTGTCCAGCGACCGGATGTCCGCCTCGTCGTGCAGATCCCCGAAGCTGCCGACCACGGCGACCGCTCTCGGCAGCCGGCGGCTCGAGCAGATGTCCTCGAACGCCCGCACCCGGGTGAGAAGAGGATCGTTTCCGCAGAAGGCTCCGGGGTGGGTGCGCTGCCATACCGCGGTCAGTGCCTGCGTCGCCTTCGGCCCGTCGAAGGTGCCGCTGACCTGGAAGCCGAGCAGCTGCGGGCCGTCCGAGCCGATCACCATGTCCGGCCGGGCCATCATCGAGCAGAACTCGGTCTCGGTGTTGTCCTGCCCGGACAGCAGCGGATAGTCGAACGGGTCGGCGCCGAGCGCCTCGATCCGCCCGGGCCAGCTCCCGTCGAGAGCCATCACCGCGCGGCGCACCAGTGCCAGCAGCGTACGGGCGATGCCGAACAACTCGTCGTAGGAGCGGCGCGGCAGCACGAACGGCTGTGCGGGATGCCACGGCCCGGGCAGCGACACATCCAGCCCTGCGGCTTCCTGCCGCAGCAGAGCACCCACCTCGGCCGGGGACACCGTGCGCAGCGCGGCGGGCTCGGGCCGCCCTTCCTCGAGGAACCACGGATGGACGGTGATCTCGGTGCGGCTCATCTCCGGTGGACTCCTGACTCCGCCACGCGGCGGGGAAGAGGGCAGCGAGCCGTATCGGTTCCCCCCGTGAGCCACCCCTCGGACTCGTCCCGTCCCATCGGACACGTCCCCTTGCACGATGTGAACGGCCGCTGAACGTTAGCCGTTTGCTCTCGAGAACGACTGGAGCCGCTCGCGGTCCTGGACGACGCGAGCGGGAATCGAGCGTGCTGGTACATCCATAGAGGGCCGCAGGAAAGCTAGTCGGACGGTCTCGAGAGCGGCTGGAGGCGGTCCGGCTACAACCCACAACCGTTTCCGCCTGCCACGGGTCACCCCCGCCCGCAGACGCCCCCGTGCCGCGAGGAGACAGTTCGATGAGCCACCCGTCCATGCCCGTTCTGGAGTCCTTCACCCGTACCTGGCCCAACCTCGAAGCCGCGCACGGGAAGGCCATGCGGTCGGCGAGCGCCCTGCTGAGCGGACGCGACGAACTGCTGCCGCTGCTCACCCGGATCGCCACCCACAGCAGCGCGCGCGACGAACTGCTGCGCTCGGTGGGGGCGTTGACCGGTGCTCCCTGGGAGCTGGCGCGCAACTGCCCGCCTCAGCTGTCCCGGCTCTCGGTCTTCCTGCCGTCGAACAACATCCTCTACTCGTACACCCTGTACGGACTGATCCCCGCGCTCTTCTGCGACGAGGTGATCATCCGTCCCTCCGCCCGCGTGCGTGACACGGCGTACGCCGTGCACAGGCAGATCAGCAGGCGCCTCGACCCGGACATGGCGCAGAAGATCAAGATGATCGACGTCTCGCAGCGGCAGTTCAAGCCGGTCTGCGCCGGGTCCGACGCGGTCGTGTTCACCGGCCGGCCGGCCAATGCGCGCGAGGTGATGAACGACATCGGCGAGCGGCCGATGTTCCTCCTGATGGGATCGGGCCCCAACCCGCTGGTCATCGGTCCCCGTACCGACCCGGCGGCCGCCTGCCGGGCCGTCCTGCGGGCCCGGCTCTACAACTGCGGCCAGGACTGCCTGTGTCCGGACGTCGTCTTCGTCCACCGGCTGCGCCTCGACGCCGTCGTCGAGCAGCTGCGCGCCGAGCTCTCCGTCCTCACCGTCGGTGCGCGCAGCTGGTCCGACACCGTGCTGACCCCGCTCGTCTACGAAGGCGCGGCGGAAGGAGCCGCTGAGTTCCTCGCGGAGAACGCCGACCACGTCGTCTGCGGAGGCGGGACGGACCTGGATCGGCTGCTGGTCGAACCGTCGCTGCTGGTCCTGCCCGAGGGCACCGGTTTCCACCCGCCCGAGCTGTTCTCGCCCGTCTTCTGCATCGTGCCGTACGAGGACCCCGAGATGCTCCGCGAATGGGCCCGCAGCCCGGAGGAACTCGAGCGCGGCATGTACGTCTCCGCGCTCGGCGAGCCCCGGCTCACCGGCGAGACGCTCGGCACGGGCGTCATCATCCGCAATGCCACCCCCTTGGACGCCGAGAACGGCAACCAGCCCTTCGGCGGATACGGGGTGCACGCCAGCAGCATCCGGCGCGACGGCCGGCTGATCGGCCGGCCCCTGCTGCTGTCCATGGAGGCAGGCCTGCGCCGGTCCGTCATCACCGGGCCGCTGCGGTGAGCGTGGGCGTCCGCCCGCCGTTCGCGAGGCCGCTCGTCGCCGGGGCGGGACGGCCCGGCCCCGGCACCGTGCACCTGGTCACCCGGGTCCTCGAGGCGCTGATGGCCGGGATCGGCCCGGTGCCGTGCCACACGCCCCTCGTCCTGTCGGCGACCGACCACTGCCTGCTCGCCGTCACCGAGTTCGTCGCCAGGTGCGAGGACACCACCCGAAGACTGCGGCCCTCGGTGTCGCTGGCGCTGGAACCCTCGCTGCTGCTCGGCAGGTTCACCGTGGAGCACCGGTGGCCGGGCCCGAGCTACGCGCTGGTGACCCCGGGCGGAGCGGGCCCGGCCGCACTGCGCTGGGCCACCGCCGCGGTCGACTCGGGCACCGCTCCCGCCGCGGTCGTCTGCGAGGTGGTCCACGGCCGGCCGGCGGGCGAGGACAGCGTCCTGGTTGTCGCGGGGCTGCTCGCACCGGGCGGCGCCGAGAGCGCGGTGCACCCCGTCACCACGGACATGCACCCCGGGGACCCGGACCAGTTGCGCGGCACCTTCGGCAGCGCGCTGCTGCGCGCCGCAACCGGCGCGGACCGTTGGGAGGTACGGACATGAGCGGCGTCCCCGCCACCTGGCGGCGCGCCGCCGACGCGCTCGCCGAAGCGGGCTGCGAGACCGTCTTCGCACTGCCCACCGACGAACCCGGACTCCTGGACGCCGCGGACATCCACCCCGAGCTGCGTGCCGTCGGGGTGCGCGCCCACCGCACCGCAGCGTGCATGGCGACCGGCCACGCCCAGGTCACCGGCCGACCCGCCGTACTGGCCCTCGGCGCGGGCCCGCCGTTCGGCGACGCCGTCACGGCGCTGGTCGAGGCCGACTCGGTGTGCGCCCCCGTGGTCGTGGTGACCACCCGTATCCCCGCCGCGGGCATCGGCCGCGGCGGCTTCCAGGACGTCGACCAGGCCGCCCTGGCAGCCGCGTTCACCCGCACCTACCTCCGGGTCCCGGACGCGGGGTCGCTGGCCTGGGCGCTGCGCAGGGCCGTCCACATGGCGCTGAACGGGCGGCCCGGAGTGAGCGTTGTCGAGGTCGCCCACGAGGCCGTCGACACTCCCGGCCCGGACGGCGCCCGGCCCCCGTCGTACGGCGGGCCCGTCTGCCGGCTGCGGTCCGTACCCGACCACGACGCACTGCGGCGCGCCGCCGCACTCCTTGCCGGCGCCGAACGACCGCTGCTCCTTCTCGGTGGCGGTGCTCGCGCGGCCGGCGCGGGCCCCGCCGCGCTGGCGCTCGCCGAGCGCTGGGGCGCCCCCGTGATGACCACGGCAGCCGGCCGCGGCAGCGTTCCCGAGGACCATCCCCTGGTGTGCGGCAGCGTCGGCCTGTACGCCACACCGCCGCTGGAGACCGTCCAGTGCGGCGCCGACACCCTGCTCGCCGTGGGCACCCGGCTGGAGGAGACCGCCCGCCTGGGCTGGGACACCCTGGACTCCCTCCGCCTCGTGCAGCTCGACAGCGACCCGGAGGCGTTCGGCGCGGGGGTGGCCGAACCCGCGGCCGCACTGCTCGGCGACGCCGCCCTGTCCCTGGCCCCCCTCACCGCTCTGCTGGGGGAGCGCACCGAGCAGCGTGCCGCCTGGCTGCGGAGCGCGCTGCTGGCCCGCCGCAGGGCATGGCTCGGCTGGACGGCCGACGGCGACCTGGCCGGTTCACCCGCCCGTGCCGCGCTCGCCGCACTCGCCGAGGTGTTCCCCGACGCCGTCACCGTCCACGACAACGGCGCGAACGACATCTGGTCCTACCACTGGCCCGTCCATCGCGTCGGGCCGCGCGGGCGCACCGTCGTGCCGGGCGAACAGACGATGCTCGGCTTCGGGCTCGCCGCGGCGCCCGGGGTCGCCCTCGCCGCCAAGGACCGTCCCACTGTCGTGGTGTGCGGAGACGGCGCCGCCGAAATGGGCCTGGATGCGCTGCCCACCGCCGCGGAACTCGGCATCGGTCTCGTCCTGCTCGTCCTCGACAACCAGGGCTACGGCTGGCCCCGGTTGCTGCGCCGCGAAGCCGGCGCGCCCACGGGCCTCACCCGGTTCGCCCGGCCGCTGCCGGTCGACGACGTGGTCCGCGCCCTCGGCGGCAGCGCCGAAATCCCGGACTCCGTCGCCGCCATCCCGCTCGCGCTGCTCCGCGCCCGCAGGTGCGCCGAAGCGGGCCGGATCGCCCTGGTCCGCGTCAAGGTGCCCGAGGACGACGTACCGCCGGGCATCCGCCGGCTGTTCCTGGCCTCCGGCCACGACATGGGAGACGAGAGATGAACCCCGTTCCCCGCCGCCTCGTCATCGACGGCGAGCCCATCGCCGCCACCGCCCTGCGTACCGCGGTCGAACGGACCGCCAGGGCCGTGGCCCGTGAACTCGGCCCCGCCGACCCGCCTCTCGCCGTCGGCGTGGATGCGACGACCGGGCCCGCCGTGCTCGTCACCGCCCTTGCCGCCGAACAGGTGGGAGCACCCCTCTTCCTCCGCGGACACCAGGGCGCCGAGCAGCACTGGCCCGCCGAGGTCGGTGCCGTGGCCTCGCCCGCCGCGACGACACGCGGGGGAGAGCTCGCCCCGCTCGTCACCGCGACGCGCACACCCCGCGCAGCGCCGCCCGCCCCGGGCACCGGCGCCCTGTTCTGGACCTCCGGCAGCTCCGGACCCGCCAAGGCGGTCGTCCTCACCCGTGCCGCCCTCGACTATCAGGCCCACGCCACCGCGCAGCACCTCGGCATCGACGGCGACGACGCACTCCTGCTTCCCCTGCCGCTCAACCACGCCTACGGACACAGTGTGTTCGGCATCTGGCGCAGGCTCGGCGGCGAGCTGAACCTGCACACCGCGCTGCGCCCCGAAGCGGTCGCCGCCGATGTCGCCGGCCGTCGTACGACGTCCCTCGACGGCGTCCCCTTCCTCTACGCCCTGCTCGCCAGGGCCGCCGAGTCCGACCCCCGACTGCGCGACGGGCTGCGGTCGTTGAAGGTCCGGGGCTGCGGTGGTGCGGTACTTCCCACCCCCGTCGCCGCGCACTTCCAGTGGGTCGTCGGCGCACCCGTGCACGACGGTTACGGGCTCACCGAGGCCGGACCCAATGTCGCCCTGTCCTCGGACGGGCACCTGCGTGCCGGAACGGTCGGCACCGTGCTGCCCGGCACCGCCGTCCGGATCGCTGACGGCACCGGCGAGATCCAGGTCAGCGGCCCCGGGCTGATGACCGGATACCTCGGCCGCCCCGACGCCACGGCCGAGGCGCTGTCCGACGACGGCTGGCTGCGTACCGGCGACACCGGATCGCTGGACGCCGACGGATTCCTCAGTGTGCTCGGCCGCCTCAAGGACATCATCATCGTGCTCGGGGAGAACCACGCACCGGCTGTCGTCGAGGACGTGCTGCGGGCCGACGATGCCGTCGCCGACGCCGTCGTGGTGGGAGTTCCCACCCAACAGGCCCACGGGGACGCGGTGTTCGCGTTCGTCGAGCCCGCCGACCCCGGGCGCCCGCCCAGCGAACGAGCCCTGCGGACCCGCTGCCACCGGAGCCTGCCGCCGCTGCTGCGGCCACGTGTCATCCGGATCGGTACGCTGCCGAGGCTGCCCGGCGGCAAGGCCGACCGGCAGCAGCTGCGCCGGCTCGCCGCCGCATCGGGAGGTCGGTGCCCATGACGAGGCCGCCGGACCGACGCGTCCGGCACACCGCACCCGACACCGTGATCACCGGCATGGGCCTGATCACCGCCTACGGCAGCGGCACCGGTGCCTACTGGAGCGGGCTGCTCGCCGGCTCCAGGGCCCTGCGCCCGCACCCGGCGCTCGCCGCGGACGGCTTCCGGTGCGCCGTGACCGCCGCGGTCGCCGACGCACGTCCGGTGCGCGACACCGACCCCGCGACGCGGCGCGGCCGTCTCGCCCGCGCCGCCGCCGCTCAGGCGCTGAACCAGGCCGGCCTTTGTGAACTCGGCACCAGCACCTTACTGGTGACAGCAGGTCAGACACCCCTGGCCCCCGATCCTGCGTACCGTGCGACGCCCGGACCTCGCTGGGGACGCCTCGAGCTCGCCGGCCCCTCGGCCGACGACATGCCCGGCAACGGTCCGCACACCGAGACCGTCCATCTCTCCCAGGCCTGTGCCTCCCTCTCCTTCGCCCTCGACTACGCCCGCACCTGGCTGCGCTCCCGCTGCGGCACCGCCGCACTCGTCGTCGGCAGCTTCGTGCTCAACTCCTACGAGTACGCGGGCATGGCGGTCACGGGCGCGCTCAGCCCGACCGGCGCCCGCCCCTTCGACACCGAACGCGACGGCACCAGCCTCGGCGAGGGCGCGGGCGCCCTGCTGCTGGAGCGCGCCGATTGCGCCTCCCGGCGCGGGGCGCGTCCGCTGGCCGGCCTGGCCGGCACCGCCGCCAGGGTGGGCGGCCGCAGCCCGGCCGCGTCCGACGAGGACGCCATCGCGGAGTGCGTCACCGCCGCCCTCGAGGACGCCGGGCTCGACACCGTCGGCTACATCCACGCCCACGCTTCCGGAACGATCCAGGGCGACACCGCCGAACTCGCCGCCCTGGACGTGGTCGGCGCCCGTCGCGGCTGGCACGCCGTCCCGGTCAGCGGCCACAAGGGCGGCATCGGACATCTGATGCACGCCTCGTCCGCTCCGGGGCTGGCCGCCGCCCTCGGATTCCTGCACACCGGCATCGCCCCGGGCACCCCCGGACTCACCTCCCCGGAACCGAGCGGCCGTCGCCTGCGCGTACTGACCGCGGCCCGGCACCTGCCCGGAGCGCCGCGCACCGCTCTGGTCAACAGTTTCGGGTTCGCCGGCAACAACTCCGCTCTCGTACTGACCGCACCGCACGGGCGGCGCGGGCGCGGCCCACCCGCGCCGCACCGGGGTCCGGGCGAATTCCCGGCCGCCCCAAGGACGTTGGACGGCCGGTCGAGCGGCGCTCCACCGCCGCCTGCCACGGTGCTCGAAGCCCGTCAATCACCGGGCTGTCCAGCACTTTCCACGAAGGAGGCCGACGGTGGCACACCGGACGCTCATAGTGGCTCGGATGGAGCCGGGCAAGGCCGGCGACATCGCCAAGATCTTCGAGGAGTCCGACTCGAGCGAGCTGCCCCACATGATCGGTGTGACGAGGCGGTCGCTGTTCACCTTCCACGATCTCTACTTCCATCTCGTCGAGGCCGACGAGGACATCAGCCCGAGGCTGTACCAGGCCCGCAGTCACCCCCTTTACGACGACATCAACACCCGCCTCGCCAAGTGCGTCTCGCCGTACGACCCCAACTGGCGCGAGCCCAAGGACGCCATGGCGCAGGCCTTCTACATATGGACCAAGGACGGAGGGCGGATCCAGTGAGCCAGTTCACCCTGCCGGAGCTTGCCGACAAGCTCCGCGAATGCGCCGGTGAGTCCGAGGGCATCGACCTCGACAGCGATGCGGTGCTCGACGTGCCGTTCATCGATCTCGGCTACGACTCCCTGGCACTGCTGCAGGTCACCGGTGTCATCAAGCGGGAGCGGGGCGTCGAGCTCTCCGACGACGCGGTCGTCGAGGCCGAGACGCCCCGGCTGCTGCTGAAGATGATCAACGCAAGCCTGCCCGAGGCGGCATGAGCACGGAAGACGCCGGCGTCTCGGGCCTCGCCGGGAAGCGGGTGCTCGTGACCGGGGGCACCCGCGGGATCGGCCGGGCGGCGGCACTGGCCTTCGCCCGCGCCGGAGCCCAGGTGGTGGCCGGTCACAGCAGGGACGGCGAGGCCGCCGCATCCCTCGCCCGGGAGCTGAACGCTCTCGGCGAGGGACATCTGACCGTACGCGCCGACGTCACCACCGCCGAGGGCGCCCGCACGCTGGCCAAGGCCTGCCGCGACCAGCTCGGGGGGCTCGAGGTACTGGTGAACAACGTCGGAGTCGACGGTCACGCCAAGTTCGGCGACCTGGACGCGGCCGAGTGGCAGCGCCTGTTCGACCACAATGTGACCTCCGCCTATCTGGTCACCCAGGCCGTGCTCGAACTTCTGGCCGAGGGCGCTTCCATCGTCAACATCGGCTCGTCGGTCGCCCTGCGCGGCCGGCCCTTCAGCGCCCACTACTCCGCCTCCAAGGCAGCACTCGTCGGCTTCTCACGGGCGCTGTGCAAGGAGCTCGGGCCGCGCGGAATCCGTGTCAACACAGTGGCTCCGGGCGTCACCGAGCCCGAGACCGGCGGAGATCTGCCGCCCCAGCTGAGGGAGCGGATCGCCGCGATGACCGCGCTGGGCCGTCTCGGCCGTCCCGAGGACGTGGCCGGAACCGTGCTCTTCCTGGCGGGGGACGCGTCCCGCTACGTCTCCGGCGCCACGATCACCGTCGATGGAGGAATCTGATGCCGTACGCAGCGATCACCTACCGGGTCAAGCCCGGGCACGAGGACGAGATCGCCGAGATCTTCGCGAACTTCACCCGCGTCGACACCCCCGACTTCAAGGGCGACGACGGCGGGGCCGCCGGACGCCTGCTCGGCACCGGCGTGTTCATCAAGGACGACGTGATGGTGCGCGTCATCCACTACGAGGGCGATTTCGCCGCCGTCGGCCGCCACATGGCCACCCAGAAGGGCGTGCACATCCTGGAGGAGAAGCTCCAGCCGTACCTGGCCGAGGAGCGCGACACCAGCTCACCGGCCGGCTTCGCGGCGTACTTCCGCAACGCCACGATGCGCTCCATCGCCCAGCTCACCGTCGACACCCACCCGGCCGGGACCTGAGTGCCATGACCGAGGTGCTGGGGACAGCTGTTCTCCTCGGCAGCGGGGTCACCGCGGGGGTGCTGTTCGCCGTGGCGCTGAGTGTGCTGCCCGCGCTCTTCGCCATGGAGACCTCCACCTACGTGTACGCGCACAAGCTGCTGGGCCGCAACTGGGACCCGACCATGCCCGTCGTCGTCCTGACCTCGACGCTGCTGGCCGGCTGGCTGGCCGTGGTCGCCGACGACGGCACGGCACAGCTGCTGTTCGCCGCCGCTGCGGTGCTGCTGCTGGGGGTCTCCGCCGTCTCGCATCTGTGCAACGTGCCGATCAACCGCCGGGTGAAGGCCGTCGACAACCCCGACGACCTGCCGGCCGATTGGCAGGACCCGCGCCCGCTGTGGCGGCGCTGGCACCTGCTGCGCACCCTGCTCGCCCTCATCGCTCTCGTGCTCAACGCCGCGGCGGTCACCGTGATCTGATCACGGTGACCGCCGCGGCGGTTCGCTGTGCAGGCGAGGCGTGGTACGGCGAGGTCAGCGCACCATCTCCATCTGGCCCATCATTCCCATCGTCAGATGACCCATCAGATGGCAGTGGAACATGAACTTCCCGGTGTGGTCGGTGAACCTGATCTTTATCCGGGCGCTCTCGCCGGGCATCACCGTGATGGTGTCCTTCCACCCCGCCTCGCCCGGACCGGCCGGACTGCCGTTGCGGTCGACCACCTGGAAGTGCTCCAGGTGCGGGTGGAGCGAGTGCGGGATGGTGAAGTCCACGTCCTTGTTCTCGATCGTCCAGATCTCCGTGACGCCGAGCTTCGGCCGGAAGTCGATCCGGTTCACGTCGAACGGCTTGCCGTTGATCAGATGCTGCTGGCTGCGCGGGTCGAAGGACATGGCGAACGTCCGCTCCACCACCGGTGTCCCCAGGTCCGCAACCGGCCGCAGCGTCGCGGGCACGCTGCTCGGGTCGGCCGCCGTACGCACCACGTCGAAGCGCATCACCTCCGGCGCCTCACCAGGGAACGTCATCATCGTCGACAGCACGACCTTCGAACCGACCGGGTACCGGGAGAAGTCGATGACGATCTCCTGCCGTTCGGCCGGCCACACCTGCAGGATCCGGCTCGGCACCGGAGCGGGCAGCAGCCCGCCGTCGGTGGCGATGTGCGTGAACTCCTCGCCCTCGCCGAGCCGCAGCACGAAGGCCCGCTCGTTGGAGGTGTTGAGCAGCCGGAAGCGGTACTTGCGGGCCGCGACCTCGAAGTAGGGCCTGGGCGAGCCGTTCACCAGGAACGTCGGCCGGTCCTGGAAGCCGTGCAGGTCGTACACGAGCGTGCCGTCGTCCTCGATCTTCGCGTCGCGCAGCTGCAGCGTGACGTCGTACTGCCCCTTCGGCAGCGGCAGCGCGTCCTCGGCGGGGTCGGTGAGCACATAGGTGGCCGCGGCGCCCCGGTAGATGTTCTCCGCGTGCGCGTGGTGCGAGTGGTCGTGCACCCACATCGTGGAGGCGGGCTGGTTGTTCGGGTAGCGGAACAGCCGTGAGCGGCCGGGAGCCACCTCGTTGTCGGGGTGGCCGTCCGAGTGCGCCGGGACATGCCCGCCGTGCAGGTGCATCGAGAACGGGACATCGAGCGCATTGGCCTGCTCGATGATCACCGGCCGGCCGCGCCGCGCCACGATCAGCGGGCTCAGCGCCCCGCCCAGGGTCCGGACCCGGGACGTCGTCCCGGGCAGGATCGCCACATCGGCGTCCCGCGACGTCAGCCGGTACAGATCGTGGTCGGCCAGCCGCGTCGGCCGCAGCGGCCTCGGCACCCTGAGCGGCACCGTGAACGGGGTGGTGGCCGCCGCGGCGCGCCTGGGCGGCGTGCCGAGGACAAGAGCGGCGGGTACGGCGGCCAGCACACCGGCCGCCGCACCCGCCTTGAGCAGACTTCTGCGGTTCAGCACGTACATCTCCCTCAGCTCGTGGACGGGCGAGGCGCGTCACGCACGGACATCTGCGCCATACAGGTCAGCAGCGACCGCTCGAACGTGGCGACGAAGCCTTCGACGGTGTCCGTCGCACGCGGCCTGGTCAGATAGGGGGCGAGCCTCTCCTCGACCTCGCGCACGCCCGGCTGGACCGCCATGTGCCGCGCGATGGCGCGCAGATCCCCCTCGTACTCGATGACCCGGACCATCGTGTCGTCGCGGATGAAGACCGCGGTGGACAGAATGCGGGCGCTCTCCTCGCCCCCGTCGTCCTTGACGACGGGCGAGCCCACCCTGCGGAAGCCGGTGAAGATCTCGGTGATCTCCTTCTCGTAGCCGGCCTTGATGTCGTACGTGATGGCGGCGAAGGGCATGGCTGCTCCCTGATCGGGTGGACTCCTGCCCGGCCATCGCACGGCACCGCGCTCGCCAGGTGCTCGAGCGCCGGTACACCCGTCCCGCTCCGCTGGAACATCAACGCTTCTTCGAGCCGGTCTTTAGGTACGGCTGGGACGGTTCGAGCCACTGGACGGACCAGGTCGTTGAGGAGGCGGGCAGTGACCACCGAGATCACGCGCACCGTGCGGGTGCACGCTGACGACGTCGAGGCCAACACCCGGCGCGGCGGCGACATCCGGACGACGCTCAGCCCCAGGACAGTGGGGTGCACTTCCGGTTTCGGCGGTGTACTGACCCTGGAGCCGGGCGACTTCGTCACCGAGCACTACCACCCATATTCCGAGGAGTTCCTGCACGTCATTTCCGGCCAGCTGGAGATGACCATGGACGGCCAGCCCATCACGCTCGGGCCGGGCGACTCGCTGCTCGTGCCCATCGGGGTACGGCACCGGCTCGTCAACACCGGCAGCGAGACCGCGAAGGGTGCCTTCCATCTCTCGCCGCTCGCACCCAAGCCCGAGCTCGGGCATGTGGACACCGAGAAGGTCCAGCGGCCCGAGGAGTCCAACCCCCAGGTGGGCGGTGCCCGGTGAGCCGCAGAGCGGTCATCACCGGTATAGGCGTCGTCGCGCCGGGCGGAGTGGGCAGGGAGGCCTTCTGGGACCTGCTCACCGCCGGCCGCACCGCCACCCGCCGGATCTCGCTGTTCGACCCCAGCGCCTTCCGCTCCCAGGTGGCGGCCGAGGCCGACTTCGACCCGGCAGCCGCGGGGCTGAACGCACGCCAGATACGGCGGATGGACCGCGCGGCCCAGTTCGCCGTCGTCTCGGCCCGCGAGGCCGTGGCGGACAGCGGAGTCGATTTTGCGAACACCCCGCCCGAGCGCATCGGCGTCAGCATCGGCAGTGCGGTCGGCTGCACCATGGGGCTCGAGGAGGAGTACGTCCTGCTCAGCGACGCCGGCAAGCACTGGCTGGTGGACCACACCTACGGAGTGCCGCACCTGTACGGCTACATGGTGCCCAGCACCCTGGCCGTCGAGGTCGCCTGGGAGGTGGGCGCCGAAGGACCCGTCGCCCTGATCTCCACCGGCTGCACCAGCGGACTCGACTCGATCGGGCACGGCGCCCAGCTGATCGAGGAGGGCACCGCGGACGTCGTGCTCACCGGAGCGACCGACGCCCCGCTCTCCCCGATCACCTCCGCCTGCTTCGACGCCATCAAGGCCACCTCGCCCAACAACGACGACCCGGAGCACGCCTCCCGGCCGTTCGACCAGGACCGTGACGGCTTCGTCCTCGCCGAGGGCTCCGCCGTGATGGTCCTGGAGGAGAAGTCGGCCGCCGAGGCCCGCGGCGCCCACATCTACGGCGAGCTCGTCGGCTTCGCCGGCCGCAGCAACGCCTTCCACATGACCGGCCTCAAGGCCAACGGCCGCGAGATGGCCGAGGCGATCAAGGTGGCACTGGACCGGGCCCGTCTCGACGCGAGCTCCGTGGACTACATCAACGCCCACGGCTCGGGCACCAAGCAGAACGACCGGCACGAGACCGCCGCGTTCAAGCGCACCCTCGGCGGCCACGCGTACAAGGTCCCCGTCAGCTCGATCAAGTCGATGGTCGGCCACTCGCTCGGCGCCATCGGCTCCATCGAGGTCGCGGCATGTGCCCTCGCGCTGGACCGCCAGGTCGTGCCGCCCACCGCCAATCTGCGCACCTCCGACCCGGAGTGCGACCTGGACTACGTCCCGCTGACCGCCCGGGAGCACCGGATGGACGTCGTCCTCAGCGTCGGCAGCGGATTCGGCGGGTTCCAGAGCGCCATGCTGCTGGCCCGCCACGGCGCGGCCCGGAACACAAGGAGCTGACGGTGACCACAGCAACGGCCAAGGCCCCCGTCATCACCGGACTCGGCGTCGTCGCGCCCACCGGCCTCACCGCCGAGGCCCACTGGTCCGCCGTACTCGGCGGGCAGCCGGCGATCGGACGGATCAGCCGCTTCGACCCGTCCGCGTACCCGGTCCGCCTGGCGGGCGAGGTGCCGGGCTTCGTGGCCAAGGAACAGGTGCCCAGCCGGCTCATCCAGCAGACCGACCGCTGGACCCATCTGGGCCTGTCCGCGGCCGAGGCCGCCATCAACGACGCCGACGTCAACCCGGCCGAACTGCCCGAGTACGAGCTGGCCGTGGTGACCTCCAGCTCCTCCGGAGGGACCGAGTTCGGCCAGCACGAGATGGAGAACCTCTACCAGCACAACCCCGAGTGGGTCGGCGCCTACCAGTCCATCGCCTGGTTCTACGCCGCCACCACCGGCCAGGTCTCCATACGGCACGGGCTGCGCGGCCCCTGCGGCGTGATCTGCACCGAGCAGGCCGGCGGCCTCGACGCCATCGGCCAGGCACGCCGCCTGATCCGTACCGGATCGAGGCTCGTCGTGACCGGCGGCACCGACGCGTCCCTGTGCCCGTACGGGCTGACCGCCCAGCTGTCCACCGGCAACCTGTCGACCGTGCAGGACCCGGCCCGCGCCTATCTGCCCTTCGACAGCGAGGCGTCGGGCTATCTGCCCGGCGAGGGCGGCGCGATGCTGATCGTCGAGAGCGCCGAGGCCGCCGAGGCCCGCGGCGCCCAGAAGATCTACGGCCAGGTCCTCGGCTACGCGGCGGGCTTCGACCCTCCGCCGCCCTCCGCCGCCGGGCCCGACACCATTGCCTCCGACCGGCCCCCGGCGCTGCGCCGCACCATCGCGGCCGCACTGGCCGACGCCGGAATCCGACCGGACGCCGTCGACGTGGTGTTCGCCGACGCGCTCGGCGTGCCCTCGGCCGATCTGACCGAGGCCGAGGCGCTCGCCGCGATCTTCGGACCGCGCGGCGTACCGGTCACCGCTCCCAAGACGCTGACCGGCCGGCTGTACGGCGGCGGTGCGCCCCTGGATGTCGCAACAGCCCTGCTCGCGCTGCGCGATCAGGTGATCCCGCACACCGTGGGCCCCACCGCACCGGCCCCTGGGCACGAGATCGACCTCGTGCTCGGCGAACCGCGCCACCAGGAGCTGCGTACCGCGCTCGTCGTCGCCCGCGGACACGGCGGCTTCAACGCGGCGCTCGTCCTCGGCCGGGCGGGCTGAACCCGGGCCGGCCGACAACCGCGCCAACCGACTCACGGCAGGAGGCCGTCATGGCGGGACACACCGACAACAGCATCGTGATCGAAGCGCCGATGGACCTGGTCTGGGACATGACCAACGATCTCAAGTCCTGGCCGCAGCTCTTCAGCGAGTACGCCTCCGTGGAGATCCTCGAGGAGGAGGGCCGGGAGATCACCTTCCGGCTGACCATGCACCCCGACGAGGACGGCAATGTGTGGAGCTGGGTCTCCCGCCGCATCCCCGACCCGGAGAGCCGCACCGTCCACGCCCACCGCGTGGAGACCGGCCCGTTCGAGTTCATGCGGCTGTTCTGGGAGTACACCCAGGAGGCCGGCGGCGTACGGATGCGCTGGGTGCAGGACTTCCACATGAAGCCGGAGGCCCCGGCCAGCGACGCCGGAATGACCGAGCACCTCAACCGCAACACGGGCATCCAGATGAACCTGATCAAGCAGAAGGTCGAGGCCGAAGCGGCCCGCCGCGCCACGGCAGGCTGAGGAGGTTTCCTACGGTGATCGCCTATCTGGTCCCCGTGGTGGTCCTCGTCAACGGCCTGGCCGCCGGCGTGCTGTTCGGCACCCAGCTCGGCGGCTGGCCGCTGCTCGCGGCCCTGCCCGCCGACCGCTACGTACACGCACACGCCTTCTTCGCCACACGCTACGACCCGGCGATGCCGCTGTGCCTGCTCGGGACGCTGATCGGCGACGCCGTCCTGGCGGTGATCGCGCCGGAGGCGGCCGTACGCGCCCTGTTCATCGTGGGCGCCGTGCTCGCCGCGGCCACCGTCACCATCTCACTGACCAAGAACGTCCCGGTCAACAAATGGGTGCAGACCCTCGATCCGGACAACCTGCCCGACGACTTCGAGGCCAACGACCCGCGCTGGAACTGGGGCGCGTGGAACCACCGGCGCAGCGTGCTCACCCTGCTCGCGTTGCTGGTCAACTGCGCCGCCCTCGCACTGCTGCTCTGACTGACACTCTTGCGGAGGAATTCATGGATCTCGGTCTCAAGGGCAAGAAAGCCCTGGTCACCGGTGGCACCCGAGGGGTCGGCCGGGGGATCGTCAAAGCGCTGGCCGAGGCCAGCGTCGATGTCCTGACCTGCTACCAGAACTCCGGCGACGCGGTCACCTCGCTGGAGAAGGAACTCAAGGAGACAGGCGGCAACCACCATGTCATGCGGGCCGACGTCTCCGACCCGGACGATGTCGCAGCCCTCCTGGCCCAGGCCAAGGAGCAGTTCGCCCGGCTCGACCTCGTGGTGAACAACGCGGGCGCCATCAGCCACATCCCTTACGCGGACCTGCCGTTCGACGAGTGGCGGCGCATCATCGACACCAACATCACCGGAACCCATCTGGTGATCCAGAACGCCCTGCCGCTGCTGCGCAGGGGTTCCTCGGTGGTCAGTATCGGCTCCAAGGCGGTCGAGGCGGGCATCCCGCTGCGCTCCCACTACACCACCACCAAGGCCGCGCTCGTCGGCCTGAACCGTTCGCTGGCCAAGGAGTTCGGCGCCAAGGGCATCCGCTTCAACGTGGTCGCCCTCGGCGTCATCGAGACCGAGAACCTGCGCAAGATGCCCGCGGACCAGCAGCAGCTGATGATCGAGCGCTACAGCGCCAAGACCGCGCTCGGCCGGCTCGGCACCCCCGAAGAGGTCGCGGGAGCGATCCTCTGGCTGGCCAGCGACCTCTCCCGGTACGTCACCGGGTCCACCATCGGCGTCGACGGAGGGATCTCCTGATGACCAACGGCAAGCACTCACGATCCGAGGGCGCCTTCCGGGTACTGCTCCGCATGGAGATCAACCCCGGCCTGGAGGCCGACTTCGAGAAGGCCTGGCGCGGCAGCACCGAGGCGGTCACGGGCCACCCGGCCTGTCTGGGCCAGTGGCTGTCCAAGGACAACGACGAGGAGAGCGTCTACTTCATCGTCAGCGACTGGACCGACGAAGTGGGCTTCCGCGAGTTCGAGTCCAGCGAGGCCCATCTTGCCCACCGTGAACGGCTCCACCCCTACCGTGGCAAGGGCTCGTTCAACACGATGCAGGTCATCGCCCACATCGAGGGCAAGGCCGCCACACATGCCGCATGAGGTACGGGTCCTGGTCCACCAGGCGGCCCACGACGACGAGCAGCTGGCCGCGGTACGCGCCGCGTACCACGAGGTCAGCAAGCGCCTGGCGGGCGTACCGGGGATGCTCGGCAACGAGCTGCTGCGCTCCCCGCACGACCCCACCGCGCTCGTCGTCGTGAGCCGCTGGAGCGATCTGGCCGCGTTCCGGCGCTGGGAAGAGGGCGCCGGGCACCGCGAGGACACTGCCCCTTTGCGTCCGTACCGCGACACCCGGCTCGCCGTGCCGTTCGGCATCTACGAGGTGGAGGCGGCCTACTGACGGCCCGGGGCGTGTCTTTCGGATCTTGCCGGGCTCTCGTGCCCTGGTCACCCACAGCCTTCGGCGGGGGAGGTGCCCCCACGCCGCCTGGTCGTCGGCCGGCACGGCTCACGCCATGCCCGTCTCCTCCGCTTTGCGACGTCCCCCGTGGCCCTCCGGGCACGGGCGGTGCCCCAGCACCGGACCCCGCTCGCTGATCCGGCCTGATCCAGAAGACACGCCCCGGGCCTCTCGTCCGCCCCGCGATCGCATCCTGTTCACCGCTCCGGCCCGATCCGGAAGAGAGGCCCCGTTCATGACCATCACGGTTCAACCCGTTGGCCGCACCACCGCGGCCGACGAGCAGGCAGCCTGGGTCTCCTGCTCCGGCTGCCGCTCCCTGGTCTACGGCAAACGCTACGCGCGTCTGCTGCGGGTCTGCCCGGAGTGCGGTGCGCACGCCCGACTTGACGCGCCCAGCCGTATCGAGCAGCTCTTCGACACCGGCACCCCCCAGGCGGTGCCGGTGCCGGCCACCCAGGTCAACCCGCTGGACTTCGTCGACCAGCACCCGTACGCGGACCGCCTTCAGCAGGCCAGGGCCCGCACCGGACAGCAGGACGCCGTACTGGTGGTCCGCGGACGGATCGAGGGGCGGCCGCTGGTCGCCGCCGTCATGGACTTCCGGTTCTTCGGCGGCAGCCTCGGCGTGGCGGCCGGCGAGGCGATCACCACGGCCGCCGAGACCGCGCTGCACGACCGCGTACCCCTGCTGATCGTCACCGCCTCCGGCGGAGCACGCATGCAGGAGGGGGCGCTCTCGCTGATGCAGATGGCCAAGACGAGCAACGCCCTGGCCGAACTCGACGAGGCGGGTCTGCTCACCGTCACCCTGGTCACCGACCCCACCTACGGGGGCGTCGCCGCGTCGTTCGCGACCCTGTCCGATGTGGTGGTGGCCGAACCGGGCGCCCGTATGGGCTTCGCCGGACCGCGCGTCATCGAGCAGACCATCCGCCAGAAACTGCCCGACGGTTTCCAGACCGCCGAATTCCTGCTGGAGCACGGTCTGGTGGACGACGTGTGGTCGCGTACCGAACTGCGTGCCCGGCTCAGCAGACTGCTCGCCGTCGCGGAGGAACCCGGTCCGGACTGGGGCGCCGGCGAGGAGGACCCCGTCGTCCGGGACAGCCAGCTCCTCGACCAGCTGCCCGCCTGGGACTGCGTCCAGTTGGCACGTGAGGCCGGCCGGCCCACCGCACTCGAACACATCGGCTACTGGCTCGACGGCTTCGTCGAACTGCACGGCGACCGGGCCGGTGAGGAGTGCTCCGCGATCGTCGGCGGCGTCGGCCGCCTCGACGGACTTCCCGTAATGGTGATCGGTCATCAGAAAGGCCACACCACCGCCGAGTTGGTCAGCCGCAACTTCGGCATGCCCTCCCCGGCCGGCTACCGCAAGGCCGCACGGCTGATGCGGCTTGCCGCCAAGCTCGGCATCCCCGTGGTGACCCTCATCGACACCCCCGGCGCCTACCCGGGCCTCACCGCCGAGGAGAAGGGCCAGTCGGTCGCCATCGCCGAGAACCTGCGGCTGATGGGATCACTGCCCGTGCCGGTGGTGGCTGTGGTGACCGGCGAAGGCGGCAGCGGCGGAGCACTCGCCCTCGGCGTCGCCGACCGGGTGCTGATGTGCGCCAACGCCACCTACTCGGTGATCAGTCCCGAAGGCTGCGCGGCCATCCTGTGGAAGAACGCCGCCGAGGCCGCCGTGGCCGCCGACGAACTCGCCCTGGACGCCGCCTCGCTGCTACGTCTCGGAGTGGTCGACGGAGTCATCCCCGAGCCCGAGGGCGGCGGCCACACCGACACCACGGCGATGAGTGACACCGTACGCCGCGCCACTGTCGTGGCGCTGCGCGAGCTGCGCGGCCGCACCACCTCACCGGCCGGACGGCGCCGGCGCTTCCGCGCCTTCGGTCTGGCCCCCGACCCGGGGACACGGACGTGACCAGCTATTTCGCAGGTGGTCACGGCATCGGCAACGGCAGGTACTACGGAGAGATACCCATGAGCGAAGTGACCAAGGAGAGCCTCCGCAATCCCCGGACCGACGACCCGCTCAGCGGTCTGGACTACGACACCAGCGCCCTGGCCCTCACCGACATCTGCCGCAGCATCGCGGACGTCGTGCGAGTCGGCTCCAACCACCCCAGGAGGGTGCGCGTGAGTCTGGGCGCCGCCAGCATCGAGGTCGAGTGGGAGGAGGGGCAGGCCCCCCAGGGTGAGGGGCCCACCGCCGCCCCGCCCGTCGAGGAGACGGTCGAGGGCTACCACGAATGCGCGCCCCTGGTCGGCACGTTCTATCTCGCTCCGTCCCCCGGCGCCCCGCCCTTCGTCCGTCCCGGCGACCGCGTCGAGGTCGGCCAGCAGCTCGGCATCGTCGAGGCGATGAAGCTGATGAACCCGCTGGAGGCCACCCGGGCCGGCACCGTCGTCGACATCCTGGTCGCAGACGGCGCCGCCGTCGAGTACGGGCAGGCGCTGGTGCTCCTCGACCCCGAGGGCCCGGCGGGCCGCGCGGGGGAGGGGTGACCGTGACCTTCGACACCATCCTGGTGGCCAACCGCGGCGAGATCGCGCTGCGCGTGATCAGGACCTGCAAGGAGATGGGCATCCGCACCGTCGCCGTGCACTCCACCGTCGACAAGGACAGCGCGCATGTGCGGGCCGCCGACACCGCCGTACAGATCGGCCCCGGCATGCCGCGCAAGAGCTACCTCTCCGCGCCCGCGATCATCGAGGCGGCCATGCGCACCGGGGCCGACGCGGTGCATCCCGGCTACGGATTCCTCTCCGAGGACCCCGACTTCGCCGAGATCTGCGCCGACAACGGACTGGTGTTCATCGGCCCGAGGCCCGAGGTGCTCTCCCGGCTCGGTGACAAGGCCGTCGCCCGGGAGCTGATGACCGACGCCGGGCTGCCTGTGCTTCCCGGCAGCCCCGGCACCGTCGACAGCGCCGCCGAGGCCACCGACCTTGCCGCGCGCATCGGCTTCCCGCTCATCATCAAGGCCGCGGCGGGCGGGGGTGGCCGCGGCATGACAGTCGTACGGCAGCAGAGCGACCTGCTGCCCGCCTACCGCCAGACCAGGGCCACCGCACAGGCCGTCTTCGGCGACAACCGGGTCTATCTGGAGCGCTTCTGCGACAGCGCCCGCCATATCGAGGTACAGGTACTCGCCGACGGCCAGGGCAGCGTCCTGCACCTCGGCGAGCGCGACTGC
This sequence comes from Streptomyces sp. NPDC006208, assembly GCF_040613775.1. Lineage (NCBI taxonomy): Bacteria > Bacillati > Actinomycetota > Actinomycetes > Kitasatosporales > Streptomycetaceae > Streptomyces > Streptomyces sp. NPDC006208. The sequence goes on from NZ_JBEXSW010000039.1 coordinate 44,657, forward strand.
TCCGTGCAGCGCCGCCACCAGAAACTCATCGAGGAGAGCCCCGGACCCGGGCTGCACAAGGAACTCACCGCCGCGATGGCCCGGGCCGCGGTACGCGGCGCCCGCGCCGTCGGCTACACCGGAGCCGGCACCTTCGAATTCCTCGTCCACGACGAGGGGTTCTCCTTCATGGAGATGAACTGCCGCATCCAGGTGGAGCATCCGGTCACCGAGGCAGTCTTCGGCGTCGACCTGGTGCGCGAGCAGATCCGGGTCGCCGCCGGGCAGGCCCTCGGCTACGCCCAGGAGGACCTCGTACCGCGCGGCGCGGCCGTCGAATGCCGGGTCAACGCCGAGGACCCGGCGCGCAACTTCGCACCGTGCCCGGGCACGCTGGAGGAATTCGTGCCGCCCGGCGGCCCGTTCGTCCGCGTCGACACCCACGGTTACGCCGGCTGGCGGGTGCCCTCGCAGTACGACTCCCTGCTTGCCAAGGTCATCACCTGGGCGCCCGAGCGGGAGGCGGCACTGGACCGGATGGACCGGGCACTGGCGGAGTTCCGGATCTCCGGGCCCGGCGTGCACACCACGATTCCGCTGCTGCGCGAGGTCATCGCCGACCCCGCCTTCCGTAACGGCAAGCACGACACATCGTTCCTGGACGCGCGCCCCTGAGGTGAATCACGGCACCGGACGGACTGGCCGATCGTCTTGTGGGACCGGCCGCGGCCGAGCCGGTCGCTGCGCAGATCACTCGGCGAGGAGGGAATCAGCGATCGAGGTGCGGGCGTAGAGCACCGAGCGGCCCGCTCGGTGTGCGCTGACCAGGCCCGCGTCGCGCAGCGCGGTGAGGTTCTGGGACACCCCTGCCGGGGAGAGCCCCGTACGGTGGGCCAGTTCCGTGGTGGAGGCCGGGGTCTCCAGTTCGGTCAGCAGTAGGGTCCGGGAGCGGCCGAGCACGGCGGCGATGGCGGCGGTTCCGGTGGTTCGCCGGGGTTCCCACAGCGAGCCGGCGCCGCGCGCCGGGTAGGCCAGCTGCGGCGGCTCCGGCGGCGTCACCCGGGGGTGAACAGGCCCGGCCCGGTGAAGGCCGAGGGAATCAGCACCAGCCCCGCGCCCGCCGTCCTGCGGGACAGGGCCGGCTGCCGTCGGGCCAGCCGGAGCGCGTTGTCGTTCCAGCTCACCGACGGGTGCAGATCGTTGAAGAGGTGGCCCGTGCCCTGCTCGGCGACCTGGCGTGCCCGGTGGAAGACGTCGGCGTCGAGCACGGTTCGGATCCGTGCCCAGTAGGGAGCGAGCGCCAGCTCCCAGTAGGTCTCGACCTCTTCCGTCACCCGGGCCAGGCGAGCCTGTGGCTCGGCGTACAGCGTCCGCGACCGGGGACCGAGACGGCCCTGCTCGTGCCTGAGACGGTCAAGGTCCTGGCGTACCTGGGCGGGGGAAGAGGTCAGGATCCTCGCCAGCTCCTGCGCCAGTGTGGGGGCCGGCCCGGCGGGCGCCGGATTGAGGAAGTCGGGAACGTAACCCGAGGGCGGGACCAACTCGGCCAGCCAGCCCCGGTCCAGGCCGGCGGCCGCCACCCGCGGCCGTACCTGCTCGAGCCAGGGCCGGTGCACGGGATGCACGGAGCCTGAGCTCAGCAGCCGGAAGCTGGGCCCGACCTCCCACATGGGTGAGACGGCGAACCGCATCTGCGCCAGATCACTCGTGGAAAACGCCAACTCCGCCAGCACGACCGCCTCCATGGATTCATCCATGTCCGAATCAATGGCGGCCACCGTACTGCGAGGAGATCATCCTGGGCATGACCACAGAGACGATCAACGCGGCCGCATCGGGCACCTGGGAACTCGGTGACCTGAAGATCAACCGCATGGGCTTCGGCGCGATGCGTCTGCCCCAGACCGGCGAGGCGTTGGTGCCCGACGCCGTACCGCGCGACCGGGACCGGGCGCTCGGCGTGGTGCGCCGCGCGGTCGCGCTCGGCGTGAACCACATCGACACCGCCGCGTTCTACTTCTCGCCCCTGCGATCCGCCAACGAACTGATCAACCGGGCCCTGGCCCCGTACCCGGACGATCTCGTCATCACCACCAAGGTCGGGCCGGGCCGCGCCCCCTCGGGCGAGTGGCTGCCCCACGCCACCCCGGACCAGCTGCGCGGCCAGGTCGAGCAGAACCTCCGTCAGCTCGGCCGCGACCACCTCGACGTGGTGAACCTGCGCATCATCGGAACGGATTCGATCGCCGAGCGCTTCGGCGCACTGGCCGAACTGTGCGACGCCGGGCTCATCCGCCACCTGGGCATATCCAACGTCACCCCGGAACACCTCGCCGAGGCCAGGGCCATCGCGCCGGTGGTCTGCGTACAGAACCAGTACGGCATCGGAGTGCGGCCCGACCACGACGAGTTCGTGCGTGCCTGCGGTGAGCAGGGCGTCGCGTTCGTGCCGTTCTACTCGATCGCCGGCACAGGGCGCCAGGCGGGCGCGAGCGGCACCGAGAGCGACGAGGTACTCGCCGTCGCACAGGCGCACGGTGCGAGCGCTGCGCAGGTGCGACTGGCGTGGACGCTGCACCGCGGGCCGCATGTGCTGGCCATTCCCGGTACCGGCGACCTGGACCATCTCGTCGCCAACGTGGCCGCAGGCGCACTGCGCCTCTCCGAGGACGAACTGGCCGCCTTGGACCTGCTCCACCGGCGCGGAGCCTGAGGCTGGGCCCGCTGTCCGGAGGCCGCCGGCCCGGACGCCCGCGCTGATCGCGCCGCGCTACCACTCACCCGTCACCGGACCCGCTCACCAGCCGACGACTGCATCGCGGCGGAACAGAACGCCGGAGGGTCCGTCGTCGGGCAGATTCGCCGCGCGGACGACGGCCTCGGCCGCGGCCTCGGGGGACTGCTCGGCCTCCGGGCGCATCCGGGTGCGGACAAGTCCCGGATTGACCGCGTTGACCAGCACTCCCGAACCCTCCGTCTCCTTGGCCAGCATCACCGTCAGGGCGTTCAGGGAGGCCTTGGACACCGAGTACGCGGGGCACTGCGGCGCGATGCCGATGGTGAAGGTCCCCGTGCCGCTGGAGACATTGACGACGCGCCCCCAGCCGGCCCGGACCATCCGCGGAACGTAGGCCTGCGCGACCCGCCAGGAACCCAGCAGATTGACCTGCAGCGTCTGCTCCACCAGCTCCAGCCCGATCTCCGAAGGTGCCTTGCCCCAGTCGAGTTGCACACCAGCGTTGTTGACGAGAACGTCCACCGGCCCGGTGCACTCCACGGCACGTGCCACGGAGTCGGCGTCGGTGATGTCCAGCCCGACGCCCCGTGCACTCCCGCCCAGCATCTCGGCCGTCTTGCGGGCCGTCTCCTCCTCCCGTGCGGCCACCACCACCCGGTGACCCTGGGCGTGCAGCAGCGTCGCGACCGCCAGACCGAGTCCGCGGTTGCCGCCGGTCACGAGCGCGGTGCGGGGAACAACTGCCATGACACAAGCCTCCATAGGTCGAAGGCCCGGCACCCCCGGGGCGGGGATGCCGGGCCCATTGAGCTCACTCAGTCGGTACGGGACAGCAACTGGCCAATCGCAGCGGCCAGTTCACCCTTCGGGTCGGCGGACCCGGCAGGCGAGCGCCAGGCCACGAACCCGTCGGGACGCACCAGGACCGCGCCGCCGGACTCGATGCCGTACGTCTTCGCCACGCTGCCGGACGCGGTGAACTCCGCCCCGGCGCCGCCGATACGGTGCGCCGCCAGGGTGATGCCGAGCTCGTCGGCGACTGCCTTCGCCGCGTCCACCCACGCCTGTCCGTCCTCGGCGGTTACCACGACCGCGGAGCGCCCGTACAGGTCGAGCACCGAGATGCTCGTGCCGGAGCGGTCCAGCTCCAGATGCGGCGCCCGGGTCCCCGGCTCGCCGCTGAGGTTCTGCGGCGCGACCGGCGGTCCCGCGCTGTAGCGGTAGCCGAACACCGTGGTGCCGTACGCCTCGGCCGCGTCCTGGCCCTCGGCGTCGTCCCCGGTGCGCTCCTGCATCATCCCGAGGGCCTGCTGGAGCGTCATCCAGGCGACCGGGTGCCGCTCGGCCTGGTAGGTGTCCAGCAGCTCCTCACCGGCCTCGCCGTCGATGACAGCGGCGAGCTTCCACGCCAGGTTGCTCGCGTCCTGGATGCCCAGGCTCGCCCCGAACCCGCCGGTGGGCGGCACCAGATGGGCCGCGTCCCCGACCAGGAAGACCCGGCCCCGGCGGTAGTTGCGGGCCACCTGTGCGCCGATGACGAAGCTGAGCCACTTCGCCCCGCCGGCAGGCAGCTGGGCGATGATCCCGACCTCCAGGTCGGGCTCGCCGATCGCCGCCCGCACCAGCTCGACCGCCTTCTCCTCGGTCATGTCGTCCAGACTCTCGCCGGGCGGCATCCCGGTCGCGAAGATCCACCGCTTCTGGCCGTCGTGCGCGAACAGGATGGTCGAGGGTGCCGGCTTGTCGAGGTAGCAGACCCCGACCGGACGGCCCCGCGCCGCCTTGCTCAGATCGGCCTCGAAGAGCACCGACACGGTGGTGGCGAACTCACCGGGCCCGTCGCACTCGATGCCCAGCTTCGTACGGATCGGGCTGCGGCTGCCGTCGGCGGCCACGAGGTACTTCGCCCGGACCGTGCGCTCGACGCCCGTACCGGTGTCCTTCAGTAGGGCGGTGACGCCGTCCCCGTCCTGCTCGAAGGAGACCAGCTCGGTGGAGAACGCCAGCTCGGCGCCGAGCTCCCCGGCCCGCTCGCGCAGCAGGTGCTCGAGCCGGTCCTGGTCGATCGGGGCCCACTCGCACGGGCTGACCGAACCGCTCGGGTCGGGCTGGTCCGTCGGCCCGCTGAACATCTCCGGGCCCGCCAGCGTCTCGGCACGGATCATCAGCAGCTTGCTGAAGTCCGTGGCGAGGCTCGCCTCGGACCAGATCCGGTCCTCGAGCCCGACCTGCCGGTACAGCTCGACGGTGCGCGGGTTGACACCGCGCGAGCGGGGGTGGCTGAGGGTGTCGGGGTGCCGTTCGACGACCAGCGAACGTATCCCGTGCCAGCCGAGGAAGACCGCGGTCGACAGCCCGGTCACGGCGCCTCCGACGACGAGGACCGGGACCTCCTCAGTGGTCTTGCTCATGGACGGATTCCTTTCCTCGGATCGGGACTGCCGTACCGCCGTACTGCCGCAATGCGGTGGTGCCTCGGTACCGCACTGCCGGGCTGCCGAACGCGGCCGCGCTCACGCGGCCTTGCGGCAGATGACGACCGTGTCGTAGTCGCTGAGCGGCTTGACCTCGGTCGAGGCGAAGCCGGCGTTCTTCGCGTGCTCCAGGAGCTCGGAGGTCGGGTACTCGGAACCGCCGTCGGTCACGAGCAGCATGTCCAGGCTGATCACCAGGTTCTCGACGTGGTCCGGCTCGTCGTCGAGCATCCGGTCGTAGACGATCAGTGCGCCGCCGGGGTTGACCGCGTCGAACGCCTTGGCCACCAGTTCACCGCGCTGCGTACGGTCCCAGTCGTGCAGCACGTGGCCCATGGTCACCACGTCCGCCTTCACGGGCAGCGGGTCGGTGAAGAAGCTGCCGCCGTGGAAGTGGACCTTGCCGGTGAGCCCGTAGCTCCCCACGTGCTCGTCGAAGAGCGGCTCCATCGGAGGCAGGTCGAAGACATGCCCCTCCAGATGCGGCTGGTTCTTCACGATGATCGAGCAGAGATTGCCGCGCGCACCGCCCACGTCCAGGACGGACTGGGAGTTCGACCAGTCGAACTTGCCCACCAGCTCGGGGCCCACGACATGGGTCAGGGCGTCCATCATGTGGACGAACTGCTTGAGGATGTGCGGGTTCTGGACCACCACGTCGAAGTGACTGCCGGACTGCTGCTCACCGGTGCGCAGGGCCTCACCGAGCCGGCCCCACGCCGGGTACAGGTTGCGGTTGGAGCGCTCGAGGAAGCCGCCGACCCAGGTGCGCTCACCGCGCACGAGGTAGGTGTCCGCGCCCTTGGCATTGCGGTAGCCGCCGTCGGCACGCTCCAGCAGACCGAGCGCCGTCAGCAGGTTCAGCCAGTCGCTCAGCCCGCGTCCGTGCAGGCCGAGTTCCTTGCGGATCTCCTCCTCGGTGGAGGTCCCCTTGTTGTGCAGCGTCGTGAACAGGTCCAGTTCGACAGCGGTCAGCAGCGCCTTGGCGTCGCAGAACGCGTTGCTCAGCCGGATGATTCCGGCCGACGTGCTGACGTCCGGGCTGGTTTGCGTCATGCGCAGGACTCCTTCCAACACGGCGCATGGCCTGGCGCCAGGCCGCTTGGGCGGAGAATCCCGTTCCCGGGTTGAGGTCACCTCAAGAGGGACTGGGGCAGCAGGCCGCGGGTCGCCCGGCCCGTCCCGGCTCGAGGTCCGGATGCGGGGGCGACATCCGCCGCCTCACCCGCCGGACGTAACTCCCCTGCCACGGTTGCCAGGGGAGGCAGGGCGCAGCGCGATGGCGCACCATATGACCGCCGCCGTCAGTACGGCCGCGGCCATCGCGCCCAGCAGGGGCGCTTCCGGCCGCCAGCCCAGCGAGAGCCGGGTACCCAGGAGGGTGAGCACGCCTGCGACCCGCCCCGGGGCGTAGACGGGGACCCTCGCGGCGGCGGCCCGCAGTGCGGTTGCCGCGGCCAGGCCGGTCGCGGTCCAGGCGGCCAGATACGGCCACACCGACCCCGGAGCGGCGGACGGCAGCCCGTACTGCTCGGGGCCTATACGGTACAGAGCGCCGGCCCAACCCAGGCCTACGCCAAGGACGGTGATGCCGGCCACCCACACGGCGTGGCGCCACAGAGGGCCGGGCCGCACGGTCTCTTCGTGGCTTTCAGGGGTGGACGGGTCGTCGACGAGTTCGATCACGCCCAGAAGGACGCGGGCCGGCGGCCGCACGTTGCCCCTGGCCTCGGGATTTCACGCAGCGAGGGGAACTGAACGGAACGCACGCGTCTTCCGAACCGGTGCTCCAGGAGACGAAAGTTGAAAGCCGGTGGGCTGCCCGGACATAGTGGCGTGCATGGCTTCCCTGGTGAGACACATAACCATCGACTGCGCCGACGCCTACGGTCTGGGCAGCTTCTGGGCCGAGGCCCTCGATTCGCCGCTGGCCGACGACGACCACCCGGGCGACGAGGAGGCGCTGATCGAATCGCCGGGAGCCACGCTGCTGTTCGTGACGGTCCCCGAGCGCAAGGCGGCCTCCGTCAAGAACCGTGTGCACCTGGATCTGCAGCCGCAGGACCGTACCCGGGACGAGGAGATCGAGCGGCTGCTGGCCCTGGGCGCCACCCTGGTGGCCGATCACCGCCGCCCCGACGGCACGGGCTGGGCGACTCTGGCGGACCCGGAAGGCAACGAGTTCTGCGTCGAGCGCAGCGCGGCCGAGCGCGCGGCCGCGGGCCGGCAGTAACTGCTCCGTACCGCAACCCCAGCACCGCCCCCCGGCCCGCTACCGCCCCTCCGGGCCTCGTGGCGGTCGGTAGCTCCGTCGCCGACCCAGTTGGCTCTTGTAGATCCGCCTGGGTGAGCCGTCTCGCGGTGCCCGGGGCCACGGCGTGGCGCGAGGCGGCCGCCTCCGCCGTCGGCCCCGCGCCGGTCCGCGCCCTGGGCGTTGCGGTAGCCGCCGTCGGCACGCTCCAGCAGACCGAGCGCCGTCAGCAGGTTCAGCCAGTCGCTCAGCCCGCGTCCGTGCAGGCCGAGTTCCTTGCGGATCTCCTCCTCGGTGGAGGTCCCCTTGTTGTGCAGCGTCGTGAACAGGTCCAGTTCGACAGCGGTCAGCAGCGCCTTGGCGTCGCAGAACGCGTTGCTCAGCCGGATGATTCCGGCCGACGTGCTGACGTCCGGGCTGGTTTGCGTCATGCGCAGGACTCCTTCCAACACGGCGCATGGCCTGGCGCCAGGCCGCTTGGGCGGAGAATCCCGATTCCCGGGTTGAGGTCACCTCAAGAGGGACTGGGGAAGCAGGCCGCGGGTCGCGACCGAGGAACAGGCGCAGCGGCAGGTGGAACGGACACAGCCGCAGGCCGCCGGCGCCGACGCACGCCAGGTCGCCCGCACCGACGGGTACGAGAGGTGCTCGACACCCTGGGCACTCACGCTCAGTTCGGGCGGCGAGCATTCGGCCCGACTCTGGGCGATCCTCGACGAAGCGGTGCTGCGCCGGACGGTCGGCCCGGCGGAGGTGATGCACGACCGTCCGCGGGCGCCGGCGAGCAGCTGCACATCACTGTGCAGCTCCTGCCGTTGTCGCCCGGCGCACACCCCGGACGCAAGAGGTCGTTGACGATGTCGGGAACTCCCCAGAAGTCTTTGACCAGTTGAGAGCCCTCGCCCCCGATCCGTAGAAGACACCCGCCCGCACGAAGGACCATCGCTGCCACGGAGTCGACGCCGCGCGCGCCCCCATGCGCGTCGTGGAACTGCGATCTTCGCGCAGCTCAACACGCGTGCTTCGACGCTCCCTGCCGCCGCGCCGAGCACGAGTCCACCGCCAGGTCAGGGAAGGCCTCGCGGCCGCCAGCGAAGATCTCTGACACCAGCGGGGCCCCGTCTTGACTCGGTCATGAAGTCTGCGTCGACCTTCGTAGACGCACACCGGCACTTCCAAGTACCGCATGATCTCTGACGATTGAAGTTTCGAACTAGTGCACTATCCGAGATCGCTGGAACCGTGCGAAGGCTCTGGATGATCAGGTGAATGGCCCTGGTGGCCACGCAGGAAACCATGCCAAAATACCTAAGGCGGCAGGGGGTCAGGGCACCGCGCTAAACCTCACGGGCACATAAATTCCGCCGACCACGCCCACTCGAGACTCGATAACCAAGGAAAAATACGCATGGCGCGTTACGGTTTCGAAACGAACATTCCCGAACTGACCCGCCGCCTAGGTCTAAATCTCTACAACGATCCCACCATTTCACTGCGAGAACTCCTGCAGAACGCCAACGATGCATGCATTCTCGCAGAAGGTCTCCTGGGTGCACCAAAAGGACGAATCGACATTTCCGTCGACTCCAAGAATCACAGGTTATCAATCACTGACAGTGGAATCGGGATGGATGAAAGGTGTCTCAAAGAGGTATTGAGCACCATCGCCTCGTCCACGAAGGCAGAGCTTCGAAAGGAGTTGGAGAGGAAGCATTTCAAGCCGGCACGAGGAATCGCCGGGCAGTTCGGCATCGGCTTTCTTTCAACATTTATCATCGCCGATGATGTTCACATTGAAACTCGCCATCAGCAAGAAAGCGGGCCTGGGTCCTTGTGGCACTCGAAAGGAGACGGCTACTACGATCTGCGGCCGAGCCCGAAGCCTTTGTCCCGAGGCACGACCGTCACGCTTGTCCTTAAGGAGGAGTTCCGCAACAAGATCAACACCATGACCATCACCGAGGCGCTTGCGAAATATTGCCCGTTCATTCGAACGCCCTACTACATCAACAGCTCGGCTCTACCGGCAAACCATGAACTGCCACCCTGGAGCGATACAGACAATCAAGGTCTTGCCGACGCCTATCTGCGTTCGAATTTCAACAGAAGGCCGCTGGTGAACTTCTACATCGATCACGATGGCCCGGTTATCATCGGCTCAGAATCCGTACCGCACCTGAGTATCTCCGGATACCTCGCCATCCCTGATCAGCAGTTTTGGAGTGAAGAGCCTCGGGTTTATACGTCAGGTCTCTACGTCGGCGAGATCAGGGATGGCCTTCCCTCATGGGCGCGCTTCGTTCTCGGGGGTATCGAGTGCCCAGATCTTGATTTGACGCTTGGCCGCGACGACGTGATGAAGAACACGACATGGAGGGCGGTCAAGAAGGTTGTAGCGGGAAAGCTGACTGAAGCCATGGTACGTGACCTATCAGACCGTAGATCCCGGATACGGCAGCGCTGGAACAGTGTTTTTGATATCCACGCAGAAGACATCATGCGATCCGCAGTGGAGGATGCGCGCTATGGCGAGGGAGATTTCTACCGGGCAGTGCGAGACATCATCCCATTCCGCATCGGCGGGGAACGGATGTCCCTTGCAACTGCAATTACGCAAGGGAAATGTATCGAAGAGGGCGGCAAGAAGGTTCTCTTCTACTTCGCACAGGGATTCCGACGCCATGAAAGTGCAGGGGTGCAGGAAAGCCTGCTCTTCGATGAACGCGGGCTCCACTTCATCGACGCGCGAAACTTCTATGAGCGCGATTTTCTCCAGCAATACGGGGCTGACAACTCGTCTCTTGCGCTGGTCCCCATAGAGGAAGGACTTGAGTATGTCCTGAACTTCGAGTGCGACGCTGACGACGCCAGGATCATCTCAGAGACCTACCGCGCACTCGGTTACAACGCTCGGTTGAGTAAATTCGAGCCCTCGGAGCTGGCTGGGGTGATCGTACCGGTTGGCGAGCAGGACGGCCATGACAGAGAGTTGGACTGGTCCACGCCCGAGGGGCGGGAGGAAGTCATACAGCTACTCGTGGGCGCAGCCAGTCCGGGAAACTATCGCCCTTACACCCTGTGCATCAATGCCAACAATATCCTGGTGCAGGAAATCCTGCGCTATGCCAGAGAACACGGTGTTGACTCGCACATAAAATTGGCGCTCAAGCAAATCTACTTCATGTCGGTCCTGGTGTTCGGTGACGCGAACACTCGTGTCATCGCTGAAATGGCGCCCAGTCTGTCCAGCCTGATGCTCAGTTTCCTGCGGCGCTCGACGGATCTGGATTCAGAGTTGGCTCGACTGCGTCAAATGGTCTCCGAGGCCCAGAAGCGAGTAGGGGAAAAGGAAGCGGAACTTCTCAGGAGTGGGATATTGAAGAGGGAAGACGGAACGGTATTTCTCGCCTATGGGTACGATGAGCCGACAGCTCAACTTGTCCAAACGTTCAAGCATCTGCTTCAGGACCGAGGGATATCGGTCATCGATGGGCAGGTGGACGCCGCCGGATCGCTGTCTGAGCAGATACTTCGCCGGATCAGGTCTTCTTCCATGTTCGTCGGAGTCCTGACGCCTCGCGACAAGATAGCGGGCGATGGGGGGTCAATCGCTTCCACTTGGGTAATCGAAGAGAAAGGAGCTGCGCGCGCATGCGGAATCCCTGTCCTGCTCATCGTCGACAAGGGCGTAGCCCAACAATTCTACGGTAACTTGGAAGGCGACAACGTCCGAATTGCAGTCGGGGATCAACCCGCAGACTGGGTCGATGCCTTTCGCAGGGCGACCAATATGATCGTGGAGACTCTGCGTCAGACGCCGAATCACGATTGAATCACTCCGGCTGCAGAAGGGCGTGCACGCGCCTGGCCTTGACGACGAGGCCGCCGATGAGTTGTCGCAGTCGCCCTCGTGGTGAACGCCGTGTACGACCCACGAGAGATGCGTATTCAGGACTGACGAGCACGAGAATTCATAGGACTATGTCAATGAGGCCGGGGACCCGCGGTGAAAGCGCCGACGCCCACCGAGACCTCGAAGCAGCCATGCATGCAGGTCATCACGGGAATCGGCCCCGACCCGTCGCAGCCGCCCAAGCTGAGAGGCCGGTCGATGGCCTGCGGGCCCATCCTGAACTGAAGCCGAGCGAAGCCGACTGGGCCGCGTACGCGGACTGGCGCGAGCAGACGGCTACGGCCCTTGAGGCACGCGCCGGCTGCTTGGCCGGTCAGGAATCGGGGGCCCTGCCAACTCGGCGGCCCCAACACCCGGAAGAGCGTTCACGAAACTGCGGTCAGTGGCCCTGACCTGGCAGCAGTGGACGTACAGCGTCCGTCCGGACCGCCGTACCGGAGCGGCCGGAGAAGGCCCCGGGCCCTCGGTGGCACCGGTGGCCACCGCCGCATCTCCACTGCCTCTCAAGTCGAAGTGGCTACTCATCAGGGGTGCCGTGGAGGGATCCCGGCGGAAGCCCAGCTTGCCCAGAGGGGATATGCATGTATGACGTGAAGATCCCGGTGCTGATCGTCGGTGGTGGTCCCGTCGGCCTGTCCACGGCGCTGTTCAGCGGCCGGCGTGGCGTGCGGACGATGCTCCTGGAGAAGAGGGACAGCACCTCCATGCTCCCCCGCGCTCCCGGTCTGCAGGCCCGCACCATGGAACTGTTCCGCGCGGCGGGACTCGGTAAGGACATCCGTGCGCTCGAAATGGGTGATTCCCACGCCTACTTCGAGGGCGGAATCATCAAGGTGGAGACGTTCGCGGACATCGACAACGCGGAGCTGCTGGAGTCGCCGTCACTGGACGGCGAGACGGTCAGCCCCGAGCGGGTGATGGGCTGTGGCCAGGACCGGTACGAGAAGGTGCTGGTGGCCAAGGCCAAGGAGTACGGCGCGGACGTCCGCTTCAACACCAAGCTGATCTCGTTCGAGCAGGACGCCGACGGCGTCACCGCCATCGCCGAGGAGGGAGGGACCGGCAAGCGGATCACCATCCGTGCCGACTACCTCGTGGGCGCCGACGGAGCGGGCAGCCGCATCCGTGAGGCCCTCGGCGTCAAGCGCGTCGGCCGTGGCACGGTCTTCAACGCCCTGAGCATCTATTTCCGGGCGCCCGAGCTCGAAGTGCTGCTCAAGGACACCAAGTTCATCCTGTGCTACGCCTCCGCGGGTGGCACGCTGATGGGCCTGTCCCGGCTGCACGGCTGCGACCCGTGGCTGGCCGCGCCCATCTACTACCCGGAGAAGGGCGAGAAGCCCGAGGACTACACCGACGAGCGGTGCATCGAGATCGTCCGCCGGGCCTCCGGCAAGGACATCGACGTCGAGATCATGGACAAGGTGCCGTGGCAGGGCGCCCAGCTGGTCTCGGAGACCTTCCGCGCCGGCCGTGTCTTCCTCGCCGGCGACGCCGCCCACGTACACCCCCCGGCCGGTGGCTTCGGCGCCAACACCGGTATCCACGACGCGCACAACCTGTCGTGGAAGCTTGCCGCAGTCCAGCACGGCTGGGGCACCGAGGCGCTGCTCGACACCTACGACGCCGAGCGGCGTCCGCTGGGCACCGCCATGTCGGAGCAGGCGCTGGTGCGCAACCGCATCCGGCACGGGTACTCCACCGAGCAGGACCGCGCGGACTTCGTCGACGACGTGATCATTACGCTGGGTTACCGGTACCGCTCCACCTCCATCGTCGGGGCCGAGGGCGCCAAGGTGCTCACCCCGGATCTGGAGCTCACCGGTGAGCCGGGCACCCGGGCGCCGCATGTCTGGCTCAGGCGGGGCGACGAGACGATCTCCACGATCGACCTGTTCTGGGACTCGTTCGTGCTGCTGACCGGTCCCGAGGGCGGCGCCTGGGCGCAGGCCGCGGTGCCGCTCGCGGAGAAGCTCGGCATTCCGCTGCGTACGCACACCGTCGGCAAGGGCGCGGAGCTCACGCCCACCGACCGCGACTGGGCCGAGGTCTACGGAATCGGCGCGGGCGGCGCGGTGCTGGTACGCCCGGATGCCTTCGTTTCCTGGCGGTCCGAGGGTGGCGCCGATGATCCGCAGAGCGTGCTCGCGGACGTCCTCGCCCGGGCCTCGGGCGTCGAGACCGCTGCCGTCACGGCACCGTGAGAGGAGAGGTGGAGATGACCGCGGACGCCGTAGCGCATCCCGGCGCCGTGCTGGCCCAGGCCATGGCCTTCCAGCCGGCCCGGCTGGTGCTGACGGGCATCGAGATCGGCCTGTTCACCGCGCTCGCCGAGCGGCCGGGCACCGAGGAGGAGATCAGGGAGCGGCTGGGCCTGCACACCAGGGGCACCGACCACTTCCTGGCCGCGCTGGTCGAACTGGGCTTCCTGGAGCGTTCGGCGGGCGGGGAGTTCTCCAACTCCCGGGCGGCGAGGCAGTTCCTGGTCCCCGGCGACGACGGATATCTCGGCGGCTTCCTGAAGATCGCCGGCCAGGTCATGTACCCGGCGTGGGACAAGCTGGGTGAGGCCCTGCGTACGGGTGCACCGCAGGCGGCCACGTACACCGGCGAGGACATGTTCGGTGAGCTGTACGACAGCGACGAGAAGAAGGACGGGCTGGTCGGCATGGCGGAGGACGCCAGCCGCCCGCTCATCCCGGCGCTCACCGAGTCGTTCGGCTGGGCGAAGTACAACTCCGTGCTGGAACTGGGTGGTTGCCGAGGCAACGTCTTGGCCGGTCTGGCGAAGGCGCATCCTCATCTGGACGCATGCGTCTTCGACCTGCCCCAGCTGGAGGGGGACTTCGCCGCCCACATGGCCGACATCGGCATGGCCGGCAAGGTCCGCTACCACGGCGGTGACTTCTTCGCCGACGCCCTGCCGCAGGCGGATGTGCTGATGATCGGGCACGCGCTGGTCGACTGGAACGACGAGCAGCGCAAGCAGTTGGTGAAGAACACCTTCGCCGCGGTGCGCCCCGGCGGGGCGTTCCTGGTGTGGGACCCGGTGATCGTCGACGACGACGAGAGCTATCTGCGCAATCTGATCCGCAGCCTGAACCTGCAGCTGATGACGCCGCACGGCAAGGGCTACCGGTTCGAGCAGTGCGCCGAGTGGATGCGGGAGGCCGGCTATGCCGAGGTCACCCACACCTCACTCGGGCACGACGTGACCCTGGTCGTGGCCCACAAGGACTGATGTCCTCGTCTCATGACCGGATCCGCTCGAGGTGCCGTTCCTGCAGCTCGCGGCTGCTGCGCATGAAGTCCAGCAGCAGCTCGAGCTGCTCGGCGCTGTAGCGGGCGACCTGCTGGAACCCGTCGACCGCGAGCGGGCCGAAGATCTCCTCCACGGCCTGTACGGCCTTCGGGGTCGGCCGCACGATCGATTTGCGCCGGTCCTTGGGGTCGGGGGAGCGGGTCAGATAGCCGAGCCGGTCCAGGCGGTCCAGCAGGGCCGTGACACTGCCCGTGGTGAGTCCGAGCGCCGCACCCAGTTCGCTGGGTGCGGCGCTTTCGCGCTGCATGAGGACGTCCAGGGCGTGCAGATCGGTGCGGCCCACACCGAGGCGTTCGGCGGCAGCGGCGTCGAAGGAGTCGACGGCCGTCTGGAGCGCCCGGATCTCGGTGGCGAGCTCCTGCTGAAGATTTTTCCCGTTATCACTTGACATCCAAGTAACTCGACCTTCAAGATAAATATCGATAGCTTGGAAATCAAGATAGTCGAGCGCCAAGCGAAGTCAACCCTTGACCATCACGATCGGGTCGTTGCCCGGGTTCCCGGAAGGAACACTGCGATGAACACCCAGAAGAACGGCACCACCGCACAGATCGAGGCCTACTACACCAACGTCAAGCGGCTGGGGCACTGGACCGACTCCCGCACCGTCGAGGTCACGGCCCGACGCGGCTCGGTCCACGTGGACCTGCGCTCCGCGCAGATCCCCGAGGGCGACCTCGAGGTCCGCATCACCGCCGAGCGCTCCATCCTCAAGATCCTCGTGCCGGACGGCACCGTCGTCGACGAGTCGGGGCTCGCGTACGAGGGCCGGTCCGAGGTCAAGGACGCGCAGCGGCACTCCGCATCCGGCGGCCGGCGGCTGCGGCTGACCGGTGTGCTGAGGCGCAGCGAGATCCGGATCGTCCGCGGCGGCGTCGCGACACTCACGGCGATGTTCTCCCGCGAGTTCGTCGACGACTGCCGTACGGCACACCGGGACGGCACGCTGCCGACGGTCCACGCCCCCGAGAGTGTCCGCGAGGGCACTCCGAGGGACAACGTCTGATCCTTCAACAGACCCTTGAGCGCGCCCCCTTAGCGTCGTGACAGCTGCTGCCGGACCCCGCCGTCAGCACTTCGCAGGCGCTCAGGGGGCGTGTTCATGACTCCTCATCAACTTCAGTTCCTTTTCGTCGGACTCGCGGCCATCCTGGTGCTCAGCAGGCTGCTCGGCGCGGCCGCTCGCCGGCTCGGGCAGCCGCCCGTGGTCGGCGAGATCCTCGCCGGCATCCTGGTGGGCCCGTCCTTGCTGAACGGGGCGATCGCCGACTTCCTCTTCCCCGCCGACATCCGGCCACTGCTGGCCGCCCTGGCCAATCTCGGCCTGGTGCTGTTCATGTTCGTCATCGGCTACGAACTGGACCTCGCGCTGATGCGCGGCAAGGGGAAGGTGGCGGCGAGTGTCTCACTGTGCTCCGTCGCTCTGCCGTTCGCTCTCGGTGGGCTGCTGGCCCTGCATCTGAGTGAACGTCATGAGTCCGTCAGTCACACCGGATTCGTGCTGTTCATGGGTGCGGCCATGTCCGTCACCGCCTTTCCCGTACTGGCCAGGATCCTGTCCGACAGCGGGCTGGGCCGGACCCGGATCGGCGGGATCGCCCTGGCCAGCGCCGCGTTCGACGACATTGTCGCGTGGTCGATGCTGGCCGTGGTCGTGACGGTCTCGGGCGGTGGCGACCAGTGGTCGATGCTGCTCGCACCGGTCTATCTGGCCGTGATGTTCTTCCTGGTCAAGCCGGGCCTTCGGCTGCTGTTCGACGAGCGCAGGAGCGGTGGCCGGATCACCTCCGACCGGCTCATCGTCGTGCTCGGCGGTCTGATGCTGTCCTGCTGGGCGGCCGAGTGGCTGGGCGTGCATTTCGTCTTCGGCGCCTTCCTGTTCGGCGTGGTCATGCCGCGCCAGACCTCGGAGCTGGTCCGGGTCCAGGTCGTCGACCGGTTCGAGCACCTCAGCCGGCTGCTCCTGCTTCCCGCGTTCTTCGTCGTCGCGGGCCTGAAGGTCGACCTGTCGGGCACCGGGCTGCAGGGCCTGGGGGAGCTCGGCCTCATCCTGCTCGTGGCGATCTCGGGCAAGTTCATCGGCGCCTTCGTCGGTGCCCGGGCCAACGGCGTACCGGCCCTTCAGAGCGGTGTGCTGGCGACCCTGATGAACACCCGAGGGCTCACCGAGATCGTCATTCTCACCATCGGCCTCCAACTCGGCGTCCTGGACCCGGCGTTGTACTCCCTGATGGTGGTCATGGCCCTGGTGACGACGGCGATGGCCGGCCCGCTGCTGCATCTGTTCAAGCGGCGCGCAGGCAGTACGGAGGCGATCGGTGACTACGGCGACTCCGCGGGCGATCCCCCCGCCGGGGAGGATCGGCGCGTCGCCTCGGCGAGCAGCCCGAGGCGGTGACGGGGATCCACGGTGACCGGGTGCTCGCTGATCACCGGTAGCTGGTCCTCGGCACCGAGGCCTGTCATCACCGTGCCTGGGTTCAGAACACCTGCTTGGAGCGCCCGAATCAGCTGGGAACTGGTACACCACTTCTCAGGACGCAACCCCGACTCCGTCGGGGGCCATCACGAAGGATCGAGACCGGGGGCGCAGTCCAACTCGACGAGAAAGAGCCGAGGCTGGAACTGCGCCCTCATCTCAGGCAGGGCCGACAGGTGCCTCCTGGCCGATGCTTGTCACGGGCGCTTGTGGCCGGATGTGGCGGGCGGGATGCTCTGCTCGTACTGGAAGACGTTGCGGGGGTCGTACTGCGCCTTGATCTTGCGCAGCCGGTCGAAGTTGTCAGCCCAGTAGGCAGTTTCCCAATCCTGCTGCCCAATGTTCGGCACGTTGACGTAGGCACCGTTCACGTAGGGCCGCAAGGCCTGGCTGAACTCCGCGATCCAGGTCTGGGCCACTGGGGTGAGCGGGTCGCAGACGCCCGGTTCGTCTCCACGAGTCCCCCAGCCGGCGCCGGGCTCGGAGTAGAAAAGCGCGTCGCGATGCGGGAACGCAGTGCCGCCGCGGGGGCTCTTCCTGACCGCCCCGCCGAAGGCCTGGACGAAGAAGTTGCTGTCATCCGTCGGGGCGTTCTGGATGAACGAGGAGACCACGCTGATCGCTTCGCTCGGGAACGGCTTCCTGGTGAACTGCGAAAAGAACTTCCAGTTCGCGGGTTCGTCCTCGACCGGAATCTGGAATCCCGCATATACGTCGCCCCAGTTACCGACCTGAACGGAGACGTCGGGACTGTCGATCGACAGGATCGGTGCGAGCAACTGCTCCGCCTCTTCCGGCGTTCCTTCGGCGAGAACCCCGAACAGGAAGATCTGGTTTCTGTGGATCTCAAGTTGCGTTCCGAGGCGGTGGTCGACGAACGGTGCCGTACGCTGATACGCCTCGAAGATATCAGCGAGGTCCCCGATGCCCTGCCACGTCGCCTGGAGGTAAGCGACGCTCTTCAGCGGAGCCACTTTGTAGGTGAGTGACGTGACGATCCCGAAGTTTCCGTTGCCCGCTCCGCGGAGCGCCCAGAGCAGGTCCTCGTTCTTCTTCCGATCCGCACGGATCACCTTGGCGCACTCGTCACCCGACGGAACGACGATCTCAGCCCCCACAAGGCTGTCGCAGGCCATGCCGAGCCAGCGGGTGAGGAAGCCGAAGCCGCCGCCGAGTGTCGCACCGGACAGGCCCACGCTGCCCTCCGTTCCGGTGGTCACCGCGAGGTCCTGCTTCGCGAGCGTGGTCACCGCTTCCAGCTGGTTGAGCCCGGCGCCGACCGTCGCGACACCAGAGTCGGTGTCGATGTCGACCGACTTCAACTCGCTGATGTCGATCACGAGACCGTTGTCGACGTTCGACCAGCCCTCAAGGGCGTGCCGGCCGCTCCGCACCCGCACCGCGACGTCGTTCTGCCGCGCCCACGTCAGGGCGTTGACCACGTCCTGGGTGTTCTGGGCGAAGACGATGACCAGCGGATAGTGAGAGAAGAGCTGGTCCCAGCCGAGGCGCGCATCCGTGTACCCGGCGTCGGTGGGGCGGACGATGCGGCCGGTCAGCTCGGCCGGCGGGCACTTCACGCCGCCTCCCGGTCCTTGACTCGCGGTGCTCGCGCCCGGTGCGCCTGCGGCAGCCGCAACACCCGGAACACCGACCGCGCCGGCGCCGGCAACAGCCGTCGCCTTGAGCAGGACGCGACGCGAAAAGTCGTGCATGGTGAGTATCCTCTCGACCCGGATACGCCAGTTGGCGACGAAAATTATCCACCAGATGGCGCGTTCAATCCTTTGTGGACGATTCCTGGGCCCGCAGAGTAACAGGGGTAACCGGTGACGAAGTTATCCCAACACACTCGTTGGGGTCGATTGAAACGCGTTGAAGAATGACATATGCAGGCGGTCAATATTTAGCCATGCGGATCCAGTGGAAACCTAATATCCATATTTTTGGAGCAGTGGCGGTCATTCCATAGGGCGCGTGTCATGGCCCCAATTGCCGCTCGGGGGGGCGTCTCGGCAAAGGCCGGTGGAGTCTTCACCTCGATCTTTCGTGACGGTCCGCCGACTCAGTCGGCGGACCGTTTCGTGTTCTGTGGCTGATGGGGGCAGGCCGACGGCCCGGTTGTCGCATCGGCTCGGCGCCGGGTTCCGCTGCTCCGAGGTCGGGTGGTGCTGCCGTCGGGATGGGGAACACCGGTGTGGCCGACGCTGTGACGACGAGCGCGGCGCGGACGCGTTCGGCCGAAGTCCTGCCCGCGGCGACCGAGTCGATGAAGGACGAGCTGAGAAACGGCCTCGTCGCACTGGCCCGGAAGGGCAAGGTCCATAGCCCGGACTGCTGGCTTTGCCGGGCACGGGAGACAACCGGTGGCCCGCGGCGCTGCCGCGGGCCACCGTGCGCTCGGCCGTGGAGCGGCCGCCGGTGCCCCTACAGCTTTCCGCCGAAAGAGAACCGCCAACTGTTGCAGCCCTGGTCCGTCCCCCCGGGGCCGTTTCGGGTGCACGCCTTCACCGTGAAGTAGCCGGCCCCGTCCATCCAGCCGATGCTCGTACGCGGGGGCGAGCAGGATCCGGTCCCGCCCGCCGCCTGCTCCGACATGACCAGCTCGGTGCCGAAGTACAGATAGCCCACCGCGCGGCGTCCGTCGGGCTTCCCACCGTCACAGACGTCGAGGAAGACACCGTCGACGGACACGTAGGCATCGGCGGATGCCCAGCCGCCTTTGGGCGAGTCCCACGACACGACGCTCTCGCTGACAGGCCCCGCCGACGCCGATCCGGCACTCAGGGCAAGAACGCTCACTGCTGCTGCTGCCGTACCGAATCCGGTGATGACGCGGCTCCTGCTCTTCATCGGCCTTTCCCCGTCCTCTCGATCCGCCTGATCGGTCGATCAGGCCGGCAGCGAGCTTGGCACCGGCGTCGCCGAGGGCGGAACAGCAGACGGCTGTCCCGGACAGGCCGCCGGTGTCCAGCCTGGTCAGAGACGTTGCCACGGCGCGTCCCGGACACGTACGGGGGCCGGAGGGCATGCGGCAACGTCCCGCGGGAGGACCGGCGTTCACAAGCGGCCCAACCACCGGCCGGCCGGCGCGTCCGCCGGCATCGGGTCCGCTGTCGGCGAACCTGCCTGGGCGGTCGGTGCTCGAGGTGCTTGGGTGTCGGGATGGAGATCTTGGTTCTGGGCGGAACAGCTTGGGTGGGCCGGGAGTTGTCGCGGCAGGCGATCGAGCGCGGCCATCGGGTGACGTGCCTCGCTCGCGGCAACAGCGGTGACGTCGCGGACGGAGCGACGCTGGTGGCCGCCGACCGGCGCGACCCTTCGGCGTACGAGCCACTGCTCGAGCGCGACTGGGATGCGGTCGTCGAGGTGTCATGGCAGCCGGGCTTCGTCCGTGCGGCGCTCGACGTACTGGGCTCCAGGGCCCGGCACTGGGCCTATGTCTCGTCCGTCAGTGCCTATGCCTCCCATGCCGAGCCGGACGCGGACGAGTCCGCGGCCCTTCTCGCTCCGACCGACCGGAGCGAGGTCGACCGCGCGTCGTACGGCGAGGCGAAGTCCGCCTGCGAGCAGGCGTCGGCGGCCGCCGTGGGCGACCGCCTTCTCATCGCACGTGCCGGTCTCATCGGTGGCCCGGGCGATCACAGCGGACGCTCCGGCTACTGGGTGGCCCGTGCCGCACGTGATCCGCACGGGCCGATGCTGGTGCCCGATGCACCGGCCATGCCGACACAGGCGGTCGACGTGCGGGACCTCGCCGCCTGGCTGCTCGACGCCGCGGAGCAGGGGAGCACCGGCACCTACGACGCGGTCGGTCCGGTCGTTCCGTTCGGAGAGTGGATCGAGCTGTCCCGTACTGTCGGCGGGCACACCGGTCCGGTGGTCGCCACCGACTCGGCATGGCTGCTCGCGAACGGTGTGGCCGAGTACATGGGGGCCGAGTCGCTGCCGATGTGGCTGACCGAGCCGGGCTGGGAAGGGTGGTCGGCCCGGAACGGGTCGGCGGCGCGCGCCGCCGGGCTCCGTCATCGGCCCCCGGCGGAGCTGCTGGCCGACACACTGGTCTGGGAACGCGAGCAGGGCCTGGACCGGGCGCGACGGGCCGGCCTCAGTGCCCGGCGGGAGCGCGAGCTGCTCGACGCTCTCGGCTGACGGCTTTGTCCTCCCCCGTTTTCCCCGCACACCGGGGGCTTCGCCTGCGGCGCCTGCGGTCCCGGGTGCGCGGGGGAGTGGACACTGTCGGCGTACGGGTGGCCCGGGCGACCCGGACCTCAGCCGAGCGTCGCCCCGGCCAGCCGCTCCAGCTGGTCCGCCTGAGCGGTGCAGGGGAAGACCAGCAGCTCGTCGCAGCCGGCCGCGGCATAGGCCGCCGCGGTCTCCCGAAGCCGGCCCTCGTCGGTGATGACCGCCTTGGCCGCCATCTCCGCCTTCGGTCCGATGAAGGAGTAGTACGCCCGCAGATACGACTCGGCGGTCTCCTGCGCGCCCGGCCCCAGGCACGCGTACACCAGCGCCACCAGCTTGGGCTCGGTGTCGCGTCCCTCGGCGCGCCAGGCCGCTTTCGCCTGTCGCGCGAGTTCGGCGTATGCGGTCGCCGAACTGCCGCCCGCGATCCACCCATCGGCGAACCTGGCCGCACGCTTCATCGCCGCCGGCGTGTGACCGCCCACGATGATCCGAGGTCCCTCGCCCGCGGGGAACGGCCCGATCCCCGGCACCGGGCCCTTGCCGGCCCAGACCTCCCGCAGCTCCGTCAGGATGCCGTCCAGGCGGCGTCCGCGGTCCTGGTACGGGGCGCCGGTGGCCCGGAAGTCGTCGTCACGGCCGCCGGCCGCCACGCCGACGGTGAGCCGCCCGCCCGAGATCTCGTGGATCGTGGCGAGCTGCTTGGCCAGCAGGGGAGTGCCGGGCCGGTAGGCGGCCAGCAGGATGGACGTCGTCAGCCGGATCCGCTCGGTCACCGCGGCGGCCGCGGCGAGCGAGGTGAGCGGCTCGTAACTGTCGTACACCAGACGGTCGAGCGTGCCGAGGCTGGAGAACCCGTGGTTCTCCGCCAGACGGGCCCAGTCGACGAGCCGCCGTCCGTCGACGTCCGGCACTGTGGTGGGCAGGCCCACTCCGATTTCCACGGGGCTCTCCTTGTTCGTCGGTCCACTGGTTCGGCAAACCCCGGGGCTGTTCCGGGCCCTGCGCCGCAATCACCGGCGGGGCTGGATTCCGGGGCGGAAGGCTCCCGCCGTCGGCGGGCTCAGTGATGGACCCGGTCGGGAACATGCAGCCCGCCCGGGGAGTCGGGCCGCACGGCCCGGAAGGGCATAGGCCAAGGCGCCCCGTGCGAGTGCCCCCGGGGAGCGAGGTCCCCGGGCACGTCAACTCCGTAGGGGCGGGCCCGGCCCCCGACGGCAACGCCCTCGGGGGCCGGGCCCGGCTCGGCCCGCCAAGCGGCGCGCACCGGTGGCGCAGCACCCCGCGCCACCGGCACCAGCCCCGCCTCTCGCGCAGGTCAGCGTGGTTTACGACCCGTCACCAATGTGTTTCCCAGCGGGAGTTCGTGCTCGGCGATGCCCGTGAAGCCCGCCACCCGCATCCACTGCCCGCAGTCACCCGGGTGGTACCCCGCCCCCGCCGGCGTCATCACCAGCATGTGCAGGCTCGCCACCAGGCTGGCCAGGTCCGGCTTGTCGCCGGGCATCGGGTCGTAGACCAGCAGCGCACCGCCCGGCCGCACCGCCCGGTACGCCTTCTCGATCAGCAGCTTGCGCTGCTCGAGCGAGAAGTCGGCCAGCACATGCCCGATCACGATCACGTCGGCCTCGGGCAGCTCGTCGCTGAAGAAGTCCCCGCCGGTGAACGACAGCCGGTCCGCCACCCCGAGCGTCTGCGCGTGCTCGGCGCACGGCCCGGCGTTCTGCGGCCGGTCGAAGACCCGCCCGGTCAGATGCGGCTGGGCGCGCAGCAGCAGCCCGGCCAGATTGCCGCGCGCACCGCCGACGTCGGTCAGCGTGTTCCAGCCGCTCCACTCCTGGGACCCGAGCAGATACGGCACCAGCGGCGCGCTCAGCGAGTCCTGCATGGTCAGGAACACCCGCTGCGCGGCCGGGTCGCTCAGCATCGCCTCGAAGTCGCCCTCGGCCTGCGGGGCGCCGGTGCGCAGCGCCTGGGTGAGCCGCCCCCACGCCGGGTACAGCACGAAATTGGCGCCCTCGAGGAAGCCGCCCGCGTAGTTCTCGCCGCGGACCAGATACCGCTCGGCCGCCTCGCTGTTGCGGTACCGGCCCGAGCTGCGCTCCAGCAGCCCGAGCGCGACCAGCGCGTCGAAGAAGTCGGTGGCGGCCCGCGGATGCAGCCCGAGGGCTGCCCGCAGCTCCTCCACCCCCGCCTCGCGGTCCGCGGTGTCGGAAAGGGTGGTGAACACGCCCAGCTCCAGGGCGGTCAGCAGCAGCTTGGCCGAGGCGAACCCCAGTCCCAACTGGCCGATGCCGGCCGGATCCTTGGGGTCGGTCGCCGGATTGATCGTGGTCATGCCGGACTGTCCTCCTTGAGCGTGGTTTCGTCGGGGCCGCTGCCGTCCTCGACCGCACCCGGCTGCTCCGCGTCGCCCGCAAGGCCCCGCACCACGGCATCCCTGCGCAGCGCCAGCGCGCCGCCGGCCGCCAGGGCCATGACCGCGAGCATCAGGTAGTAGAGCGGTTCGGGGATGACGTCGATGAGCCGGACCATGCCACTGCCCGCGCCGCCGCCAAGTGCGGCGAACAGCCAGAGCAGACCCAGCATGTGCGCGATGAACTTCCGCGGCAGTACGTCGGCCACGGCCGCGATACCGACCGCTGCGACGATCAACTCGCCGCATGCGTGCATCAGATAGACGACCAGCAGCCACACCGGGGAGACCTTCTGGTCTCCCGAGGCCAGGCTCGCGGCCAGTGCCATGATCAGGAAGCTGACCCCGGTGAGACCGAGCCCGGTGGCGAACTTGACCGGCACACCGCCGCGCCCGCCGCCGTGCTTCAGCAGCGCCCATGCGAACACCGGCGCCAGGACCAGGATGAACAGCGGGGTCGCCGACTGGAGCCAGCTCACGGGCACGTCGAAGCCCAGGATGTGGCGATCCGTCGACTCCTTGGCGAACAGGGTGAGCGACGAGCCGTCCTGGGCGATCATCGACCAGAACAGTGTCGATCCGAGGAAGATCCAGAGGAAGGACCGCAGCCTTCTGCGGTCCGAAACCGTCAGCTCCTTGCTGCGGTACAGCACCGTGTAGGCGAGGACCGGCGCGAGGATGCTCACGGTGCCGACCAGGCCGATGGCGCCGGCCGGCCCCAGGCCGCCCGATGCCACACCTCCGGTGACCACCAGGAGCACCACGGCCGCGGTGACACCGATCCGGCGGTAGGCACGCCGGGACTCCTCCGCGCCGAGCGGCCGGCCCGGCCGCGCCCCGACGTCCTTGAACTGGTGCCGGCTGAGGAACAGCTGGACGGTGCCGAGGAGCATCGCCGTTCCGGAGGCCGCGAAGCCGAGCCGCCAGTCGACCCGCTCGCCGAGGAAGCCGGCGATCAGCGGCGAGAGCAGGGCGCTGACCTGGATGCCGACGTACATCAGCGAGATACCCGCCTCACGGCGGCCGCTGTCCTTGCCGAACATCAGATTGAGCATTGCCTGATGGTTCGGCTTGTACAGGCCGAGGCCCACCGCGAGCAGGACCAGACCCAGCGGAGTGCTCCACAGCCACGGGGCGGCCAGCGCGAAGTGGCCGACGGTGGTGACAACGGCGCCCATCAGGAGGGTGCGCCGGGGGCCGAGCAGCCGGTCGGCCACCCAGCCACCGGGCAGACAGAGCATGAAGGCGAGCCCGATCCACGCGCCGAACAGCGCCGCGGCATCGGCCTTCGCGAGTCCCAGGCCGCCCTCGGAGCGCGGAGCGACGGCGAACAGGACGAGGATGGCCTGCATCCCGAAGAAGCCGAAACGCTCCCACACATCACTCATGAAGAGCGTGCGGTACCAGGCCGGCCAGGTTCTGACGGAGCCGGTGCCGGCCCCGCCCTGGCCGGTACCCGGGGCCCCGGTGCCGGGGCCCCGTTCAGCGCGTGCGGTGCTCATGTGGTGGGCTCTCCCTCCGTACGCGCCAGGTGCAGACGGGGGCGGAAGGCAAGGTAGAGGCCGCTGACGGCGTTCTCGGGGCTCATCGGGGCCTGCTTCTGCTCGTGCACCTTGTTGAGGTTGGCGAGCGGGTTGGGGTCGCCGCTCTCCGCGCCGTTGAGGTGGGCGTGCACCCGCGAGTAGACGTCCTGTGCGTCGTCGAGATCGGCGATTCCGGTGACGATGCGGTCGAACGCGTCCTGGATGCTGAGGCCTTCGCGCTGGTCGCTGGTGAGCTTCTGCGCGTTGTAGAAGTGGTGCTCCTTGCCGCGGTAGCTCTCGTAGAACACGGAGACCAGCACCAGCAGCCGCTCGTAGGAGTGCCGGTAGACCGTGTTGTAGAACTCCCAGGCCTCCTTCTCCGTCACCTCGCCGCGCAGCACGCTGGAGATGCTCGCAGCCGCCAGCATGGCGCTGTAGGTGGCCAGGTGGACACCGGTGGACAGCAGCGGGTCGAGGAAGCAGGCCGCGTCGCCGCTGAGCAGGTAGCCGGGGCCGCAGAAGCTCTCGGCGGTGTACGAGTAGTCCTGCTCGACCTTCATCCCGGAGACCTGCTCGGCGCCTTCGAGGAGGCGCTTGATGTGCGGGGTCTCGGAGATGGCCTTGTCGTAGACCTCCTGGATGCCGCCGAGCGCGTTCTTCTTCTCGTTGAAGATGTCCCGCCCGGTGACCAGACCGACGCTGGTGGTGCCGTTGTGCAGCGGAATGTTCCAGAACCACCCGTCCTCCGAGGAGATGACGGCGATGGCTCCGTCGGGCCCGCGGTCGAGCGGCTTGACGTTCTTCCAGTAGGACCAGGCGCCGACATTGCGGAAGATCTCGTGGTACTGACGGTTTTTCAGGTGCTTGGCGGCGAACACACCGCCACGGCCCGAGGCGTCGATGACATAGTCGAAGGAGATACGGCCGCTCAGGCTCGCGTTCTTGGTACCGGTCCACAGCGCCGCCACGGGTCGGTCGCCCTCGAACTCGAGCTCCTTGACGGTGATGTTCTCCACGACCTCGACGCCGAGCGAGGCGGCGTGACGCAGCAGAATGTCGTCGAACTCGGAGCGCACGACCTGCCAGGCGTTGGCGCCGTCGTCACCGAGGTTGTTGAACACGACCTCCCACTCCTCGGGGCCCCAGAAGAAGTAGGCGCCGCCCTTGGGCTGGAAGCCGTGTGCCTCCACCTTGTCCCAGACGCCGAGCATCTCCAGGATCGGCCGGCAGGAGGGCAGGATCGATTCGCCGATGTGATAGCGGGGGAACTCGTCGCGCTCCAGCAGTGTGACCTCGAAGCCGTCCTTGGCCAGCAGGCCGGCGGCGGTGGAGCCCGCGGGCCCTCCCCCGATGACGAGGATCTGGGTGGAACCACGCATGTATTTCTCCAATCCTCCGGAGCTCGCGAAACGGGGTCTGACCGTCCGCTCGACCGTGCACCCGGCCGCCGGAGGAGCGCTGGAGACGAACTCGACGCAGGCTCCGGCGCCGCTCCGTGCGCGCCGCGCCCCGCGTCCGCCGCCGGCCCGGCGTGCCCGGTAAACCGCGGAGGGCCGCGGAGGGCCGCGAATGTCCGGTTCCCGTCGGCCGCCGCCGTTCCGGCCGACGCCTCGCGCGCGGAAAGGGGAGCTGCGCGGTGTGTCGGGGAGGGCTCTTGAGTGCTTCGCGAGCGAGACCCTGCCGAGATCTGGCTGAGTGATGGCCGGAATCCATCGCGTACATCGCGTTCCATCGAGCAAGGGAGAGCCAGATGGCTGCACGTACCGTCCGGTTGTGGGCGGCGGGCACGACGGCGTCCGCACTGCTGGCCGTGGGCCTCGTGGCCGCCGGCAGCACGGCAGGGGCCGATACCACCAAGCACCGGCCCACGGCGACGGCCACGTCCGCGCCGTCGCCGACGGTGCAGACCCGGTACGGCCAGACGACGCTCTACACGACCGACGTCAACAAGCTGCTGAACTTCTACCGGGACGCGCTGGGGTTCGAGGTGCTGTTCCGCCTTCCGGAGACGGGCGCGGCGGTGTTCGGCACGGTCCGGCTGGGTCCGGACTACTACATCACCATGACCACGTACGACAACGTGAAGCAGGCGACCGGGATCACGAGCATCGGCAGGTCACGGATGCACCAGTCCGAGGTCGTTGTGCTCACCCCGAACGTGGATGCCCTCTTCGCCAGGGCGAAGAGGGCAGGGGCGAGGGTCCTGATGGCCCCCAAGGATCAGCCGTGGGGTGAGCGTTCGGCCTATGTGGCCGACCCTGAGGGCAATCTGATCCAGATTTCCACGCACACCGAGAGCTGACGGGAAGGCCCGCTCGGACGGTGGTGCACCGAGGCACGCGCCCCGAAAGGGGCGCGTGCCTCAGCGCGTTGCGGCGGCGAGGGAGGCCGGCGTGATCGCCTCGTCCCAGCTGACACGGTAGGAATAGACCGGCTCGGTGGCCTTGACGCCGAGCTTGAGGAAGAAGGGCAGCACCAGGTCGCGCACGCCACGCTGGAAGCCGTTCGACGCGGCCTTCTGGTTACCGGTCCTGCGGCCCTCCTTGATGATCTTCTCCACCCGGTCCTTGCGGATCGACTGGAAGGCGGCGAACGCCTGCTGCGGAGTGTCCAGGTCGCGCAGGCACTTGGCCAGCACGATCGAGTCCTCCATCGCCATCGAAACGCCCTGACCCACGTGCGGCGACGTGGCGTGAGCCGCGTCCCCGACCAGGCAGACCAGGTCCTTGTGCCACTTCGGGATCGACAGCATGTCGTAGATGGGGTATCCGAGGATGCCGCTCTCGGTGGACTCGATGATGGCCGAGACCGGGTGGTGGTCCCGGCGGTGCTTGGCGAGCAGCTTCGGCTTCCACTCCTCGTGCGGGATCCGCTCCAGCTCGCCGCGCCCGGGCTCCTTGGCCTGGTGAAAGTTCTCGAACCAGTAGATCTCGCCGGACGACGTGGTCTGATAGCCGAAGAAGCCCTCGAGGCAGAACGACATCCGCATCACACCGTCCGCCGGCGCCGCCTGGTCGCTGCGGGTGTAGCCGGCGGTGCCGACGACGCCGGTGTACTGGGGGTGCGGAGCGTCGGGCAGCACCGTGTATCGGGTCTTGGAGTGGATGCCGTCGCAGCCGACCAGGAAGTCGCCCTCGGCGCTCGAACCGTCCTTGAAGCGGGCCACGATGCCGTCCGCGGTGTGCTCCACGCTCTCGAAGAACTTGTCGAACTCGATCTGCACACCGCGGGCGACGGCCGCCTCGCGCAGTGCCTTGTTGAGCAGACCCCGCTTGATCAGCAGGGTCTCGGCCGGGTTCAGGCCCAGCTGCTTGCCCTTGTGGTTGAGGAAGGCGGTGCTGGTGGTCTGGGTGCCGTACTTCTCCACCTCTTCGCGGATGCCGAGGGTGTCCAGCACGGCCATCCCGTTGGGGGCCAGATTGAGGAACGCGCCGGCCTCGTCGCGGGGCACGCTGCTCCCTTCGTAGATCACGGCGGTCACGCCGATGCGCTGCAGGAACATGGCCAGTACCGGGCCCGCGATTCCGCAGCCGATCAGCACGGCCTTCCGTGCCCCCGCCGCTGCTGTGTTGCCCATGCTCAGTCTCGCTTCCTGTGCGTTCGTGTGCTTCGTGTGCGACAGCTGTTTCGGTCGTGTGGCCCCTGGCCCGGGCGCAAGCCGGGGCCAGGGGCCGGAAGCCCGTCCTCCCCACAACGGGAGAACAGGTCGGTCTGGTTGCGCGCTCAGAGAGAGATGTTTTCCCCCTGCGGGTGAGAGTTCTCGGCGACGGAACCCTGAGATTCCCCTGATAGGGGCGGAGCGTTGTCGCGCAGAGCGCGATGCAGAGCGCCGGGCCACCACATACGTTTGCCGATGTCCAGCGAGAGTGCCGGTACGAGGACGGTGCGCACCAGGAAAGTGTCCAGGAGGACGCCCAGGCCCACCAGTATGCCCAGTTCGGCCATCGTCACCAGGGGAAGCGAAACAAGGATCGAGAAGGTGGCCGCCAGTACGAGACCCGCGCTGGTGATCACCGCCCCGGTGCTGGCCAGACCGGACTGCACGCCCTTCTCGTGGCCCAGCAGACCGACCTCCTCACGGACCCTGGTCATCAGGAAGATGTTGTAGTCGATACCCAGTGCCACGAGGAAGACGAAGCCGAGCAGTGGCAGGGAGTGATGTACCCCAGCCCAGTCGAATACATGCTCGAACAGCAGATTGCTTGCGCCGAGCGCGCCGAAGTACGACAGCACCACGGTCGCGAGCAGCACCACCGGCGCAACCACCGCCCGCAGCAAGGCGATCAGCACCAGCAGCACCACGGCAAGCACGACCGGGATGACAAGCCTGCTGTCCCGCGAGACGGCCCGCTGGGTGTCGAGCGCACTGGCAGTCGCTCCGCCGACCTTGGCGTCCGCGCCCTCGACGCGGTGCACCGCGTCCCGCAGCCGGTTGACGGTCCGCTCGGCGGCGGGGGTGTCGGGGTCGTCCTCGAGCACAACGGGCACCTGCACCAGCCCGCGGTCGCGCGAGTACTTCACCTGCTGCACCTCGGCCACGCCGCTCACCGCGCCGACGGCGTCGACGACCTGCTGTTCGGCAGAGGCCTTGGCGATCACATCCGCCGGCGCGGACGAGCCACCCGGGTAGTGGGCGGCCACCAGCCGCTGACCCGCCACCGAGTCCGGCGTGCTGGTGTACATCTCCGACTGGGTCAGACCGAAGCCGATACCCGTCGCGCCGAGCGCCAGCGCACCCATCACCAGCGTCGCCGTCACCCAGGACAGCCGCGGACGCTTCGCCACCGCCGCGCCGATACGGGCCCAGCCACCGTGCTCGGCCCGCTGGGACTGCCCGAACTTCGGCACGAACGGCCAGAAGATCCAGCGTCCCAGGATGACCAGCAGCGCCGGCAGCACCGTGACCATGGCGAGGAAACCGCACAGCACACCCGCGGCGCCCACCCAGCCCAGGGACTGCGAGGAGTTGAGGTCCGCCAGGAGCAGACACAGCAGCCCGATGACGATGGTCCCCGCGGAGGCCAGGATCGCCGGGCCGGAGCGGCGCAGCGCGATCTGCATCGCGGCATGCCGGTCCTCGTGGCGGGTCAGCTCCTCGCGGTAGCGGGCGATCAGCAACAGGGCGTAGTCCGTTCCCACACCGAACACCAGGACGGTCAGCAGACCCGAACTCTGGCCGTCCACGGGCAGATCGGCGAGCTTGCCGCCCGCATAGGTGATCACCTGCGACAGCACCGAGGCGAAGCCCACCGCGATCAGCGGCACCAGCCACAGCACCGGACTGCGGTAGATGAGCAGCAGGAGCAGGGCGACCACGATCGCACTGCCGATCAGCAGCGTGCCGTCCAGCTCGTCGAAGACGTCGATGGTGTCCTGGAGCGCACCGGCAGGACCCGCCACCTTGACCTGGAGATCGGCCGGCGCGTTCGCGTCGGCGACCTCCCGCGTCTTCTTCAGCACCTCGGAGAACTCTTCGCTGTACGGCACCGGGACGGTCAGCAGCAGCGCCTTGCCGTCCTCGGACGCCGCCGGCGCGTCGATCGCACCGTCCGGCACCAGCGGCGCCAGCTCCTTGCGGTCCTCCTCCGCCGCGGCCCGGTCGGCCGCCGTGATGCCGCCGTCGCGGACATAGACGACGACCGCCGGCAGCACCTCGTCGGTGTGGAACTCCTCCAGCCGGTCGTTCACCACGGCCGCTTCCGCGTTGCCGGGCAGATAGGCGTTGGCGTCGTTGTCCTCGACGTCCGCCACCTTGCCCGCCAGCGGCCCCAGGGCCATCGCGAGAATCAACCAGGCGGCGAGGACGAACCACTTGGCCCGTCGCCCGCCCGGTAGGGTCGCCAGCCGCTTCATCTGGCCTCTCCTGCTCTGTCCCCGGTCTTCACGGCAGAGCCGGAAGGCCGCTCCCCGGCGGCCGGCGCTCCGGCCGCCGTCTCCTCGATCACGCGGATGGACTTCGTCGGGCAGCCACGCGCCGCCCGACGGATCTCCTCGTGCAGCGCCTCGGCCGGCGACTCGTCGAGGACCAGCACAAGCCCGTCCTCGTCCTGGTCGAAGACCCCCGGCACGCGGTAGACGCACAGACTGCTCACCGCGCACGTCTCGGAGTTGGCCGTCACACGCATGGGGCTCTCCTCACCACTCGACGGGGATCTCGGTGAAGCCCTCCATGAACCCGCCCAGCGCACGCGGCATCTCCTCGGCCGGGACCGCGAGCCGGATGTCCGGGAAGCGGCGCAGCAGCGACTCCGTGGCGACCTGGAGCTCCATCCGGGCCAGCGCCGCACCCACGCAGTAGTGCAGACCGGCGCCGAAGGTCATGTGGTGGTTCTCCTTGCGGCGGATGTCCAGCTCGAAGGGGCAGTCGAAGACCTCCGCGTCCATGTTCGCGCCCTCCTCGGAGAGCAGGACGCTGGTGCCCTTCTTGATGACCGAACCGTCCGACAGCGGGATGTCGTCGATCGCATACCGCATCGTGCCCACCGACGAGCCCATGATCTGCGTACGCAGCAGCTCCTCGACGGTCGACGGCACCAGCGACCAGTCCGCCTGGATCGCCCGCACGAACTCCGGGTGGTGCAGCAGCACCGCCGTACCGGTGCCGATCTGGCTGGCCGTGGTGACGTACCCGGCGATCAGCAGACCCTGCGTCCAGAAGTGCAGCTCGTGCTCGTTGAGCCGGCTGTCGTCCTCGTCGTCGCGGACCCGGATCAGCTCGCTGACCAGGTCGTCGCCGGGGTTCTCCCGCTTGGACTCGATCAGGTCGCCGAGGTACTTCCACAGGTTCTGGCGGCACTTGCCGACCTCCTCCGGCGGCATCTTGGTCACCGAGAGGAAGCCGTCGACATAGCCGCGGAACCGGTCGCGGTCCTCCGCCGGCACACCGAGCAGCTTGCAGATCACCATGATCGGCAGCGGGAAGGCGAACGCCTCGTTCAGCTCGACCGGCTGCTCGGAGGCCTCCATGGCGTCCAGCAGCTCGTCGGCGACCTGCTGGACATACGGACGCAGGGCCTCGATACGGCGGGCGGTGAACGCCTTGGTGACCAGGGAGCGCACCCGCGTGTGCTCCGGCGGGTCCGGGTCGATGTTCGGGTCCATGAACAGGTCGTTGTCCTTGGAGATCCGCGCGCAGTCAGGCCGTGCGATGTTGCGCGAGAGCCGCTTGTCCGCGAACAGCGCCCGTACGTCCTTGTAACGGGTCACCAGCGTGGCGACGTCCCCGCTCGGCAGGGTCACTTCCATCGCCGATGTCTCGTGCACATCGCGCAGCGCTTCGGGGACCTGCATGGGCGGGGTCCACGCGAACGGATACCTGGGCGGGGTGTGGGTGCTCACAACGGTCCCTTCCGATCAGTGTGTAGTGCGGTACGTCGTCACAGCGGCCAGGACGGCCTGGACCAGGCGCCTTCGGCGAAGGCCCACTCGTAACGGGTGCTGACGGCGAAGTGGTCCACGAGCTCGGCACGTTCGGCACCCGAGAGCTCCTCGCCGAGCCGGTCGGCGGCGGCCATGAAGCCCTTCACCGCGTAGCCGTATCCCTCGCCCGGGTGGTAGATCTCGATCCATTTCGCATAGTGCGAGCCGGGCGTGTGGTGCTCCAGCAGATGGTTGGAAACCTGGAAGTTGAACCACACCATCGGCAGCAGCGCCCCGAACCCGGCGGCGAACGATGTCGCCGACGCCGCCTGGAAGAACGAGCAGTGGGCGTGCGTCGCCGGATCGGCGGCCGCCTCCGGGTCCAGCTGCGGGGCGCCGAGCTCGGGCGCCAGATTCCCGTACGCCTCACGCAGCTTGTCGCGCGCCTCCAGCGACCCGGTGATCGACCGCCCGAGGAGCGCGGTGCAGCGGTCGCTGCGGGCGGCGGCGGCCGTGCGGGCGAGCGAGCGGGCGTAGGCCGGCAGCAGATGGGCGGTGTCCTGGTGGACGAAGTGCGCCAGCGACTCGCCCGGCAGAGAACCGTCCCGCAGACCGCTCCAGAAGGGATGCGCCGTGACCTTGTCCAGGATCGGTGCGGCGAGCTCCTTCAGCTCTTCCTGCAGCATGATGTCCCTTCCCGTCGCCATCAGAGGTCGAGTCGTACGCGGTAGTGCCGCAGCCAGGCGTCGAGTTGGAGCACCATCTCCACGTTGCGGCGCTCACCCCAGCCGTCCACGGCGATGGGCCGGTCCTCCTTGGCGAGCTCCGTGCACGCCGCGCCGTCCAGCAGCGGCCGCACCGGGCTCGACGGGTCACCGGCCACGGCGTTGAACCGGGCACGCAGCACATCGCCGTAGCGGGGGTCCTGCGTGATCGGGAAGGGGCTCTTGCGGCGCTGTGTGACCGATGCCGGCAGGAGATCGGCCACCGCGGAGCGCAGCACGCTCTTCTCCCGGCCGTCGGCGGTCTTCATGGCCCACGGGATGTTGTAGACGTACTCGACCAGCCGGTGGTCGCAGTACGGCACCCGCAGCTCCAGGCCCACCGCCATGCTGAGGCGGTCGTCGCGCGACAGCAGCAGCGGCAGCCAGCGCGACAGATGCGCATGGCCGACCACCCGCATGGTGTGCTCCTGGCCCGACTCGCCCGGTACGCGGGGGACTTCGGCGACCGTCTCCGCGTACCGCTGCGCCGAATAGCCCGGCACATCGATCTTCTTCAGGAAGCCGGGGTCCAGCAGACCGGTGCTCATGCCGTGCGGCGCGACCCGCAGACCCATCGTGACCCAGGGGAAGTTCGCGGTGTCCACGAGCGTCGGGTCGCGGAACGACTGGTAGCCGCCGAAGAGTTCGTCGGCGACCTCGCCCATCAGCGCGACCGTGGAGCGCTGGCGCACCGCACGCAGCAGCAGATACAGCGACCGGTCCATGTCGGGGATCGGGCGCGGCAGATCCTGGGCGCGCAGGGCCGCGGCGTCGACGACCGGGTCGGCGAGATCGGAGGTGCGCAGCACCACCGGCTCGTGGTCGGTGCCGACATGGCGGGCGACCTCGGCCGCGTACGGCGCATCCGGGTCCTCGTGCCAGAAGTCCTTGCGGAACCGCTCGGTGTGCCCCTCGAAGTCCACCGCGAAGGTCTTCGGCCGCTCACTGCCCGACATCGCGGCGAACGCCGCGATCGCGCTGGAGTCGACGCCGCCGGACAGCAGGGTGCACAGCGGGACGTCGGAGACCAGATGACTCGCCACCGACTCCTGCAGCAGGCCCCGCACCGTTTCGATCGTCGTGGCGAGATCGTCCGGGTGCTCGTGGTGGGGCAGGGTCCAGTACCGCGACTCGGTGACCGAGCCGTCACGGACCACCGTCACATGGCCGGCCGGCACCTCCCGCATCCCGCGGTAGACGGCATGGCCCGGCGTGGCGATGTACGCCAGCAGCTCCGCCATGCCCTCGGCGTCGACCACGCATTCGACCGACGGATGCGCCAGCAGCGCCTTGGGCTCGGAGCCGAACACCAGACCGCGGCCGGCCCCGGCGTAGTACAGCGGCTTGATGCCCAGCCGGTCACGGACGAGCACCAGCTTCCCGTCCCGCGGGTCCCAGACGGCGAAGGCGAACATGCCGTCCAGCCGCTCCGCGCAGCGCTCACCCCACTCGAGGTAGGCGCGCAGCACGACCTCGGTGTCGCCGGCCGTCCGGAACCGGTGCCCCAGCGACTCCAACTGCGACCGCAACTCACGGTAGTTGTAGATCTCGCCGTTGTGCACGAGCACCGCGAGCGTCCGGCCGCCCTCCTCGGCGACCATCGGCTGCGGGCTGCCGTCCACATCGATGACGGCCAGCCTGCGGTGACCGAGAGCGGCACGCGCGTCGGTCCACACCGCTTCGTCGTCCGGGCCGCGATTGGCGAGCGTGGCCACCATCGCCCGTACCGTCGAAGCCTCTTCGGCGAGGCCCCGTTCGAAGTCGACCCATCCCGCTATCCCGCACATGCGACCACCCTCGACTCGATCTCGGCGACCAGTTCGGCAGGGGACGGCAGACCCAGCATCTGCTCACGCAGCTTGTTCGCAGCGGCCCGGTGGGCCGCGCCGCCGATGAGCTTGTCGGCCTCGGCGCGCAGCCGCTCCGGCGTCGCCTCGTCCCGGGTGAGGACCTCGCCCGCCCCGGTCGCCAGCACCCGGCCCGAGTGGCCGAGGTGGTCAGGGAGCTGGGGCACCAGCAGCAGCGGAACGCCGGCCCGCAGCGAGGTCAGCACCGTGCCTGCGCCGCCGTGCGCGACGACCAGATCGGCACCGTCGACGAGCAGATGCAGCGGCGTGTCCTCGACGATCCGGACCTCGCCGGGCAGGTCGCCCAGGAGCGCCGCCTGGCCGACGGTGACCGCGAGCACCACCTCGGTGCCGGGTGCGGCCAGCGCGCGCGCCACCTCACCGGCCAGGAACCGCTCCGGCGCGAGCCGCGCCATCGTGTGACCCCAGGTCACCACGATGCGCCGGCCGGCGGTCCCCGGCGGGCCGAGCGGGGGATGGAGCGGCCCGCCGGGGCCGTTGAAGGGGATGTACCGCATGGCAAGGCGGGGATGGTCGACCGCCACCTGGAAGTCGTCCGGGCACGGATCGACGGTCAGCAGACCGAACGGGTCGAACTCACCGACCCCGTTGCGCTCCGCCAGCGGCGCCAGCACCTGCGGCAGCAGACCGCGGGCCCGCGCCATCAGATCGGTGCCGTACAGCACACGCACGGCGGGTACGCCCGCCGCGGCAGCAGCCAGTGGACCCGCGAGGGCGGTCGGTTCGAACATCACGGCGTCCGCGCGCCAGTCGCGCGCCAGCTGGGCCAGCTCGTCGGTCATCGAGTCGGCGTGTGCGTAGAACATCTGCATCGCACGCGGGCCCTTGCCGCTGCGCGGGGCCTGCCCGCCGCCGTCGGCCGGGTCGTTCGCCGTGGGCAGGACGTACCCGCGTACCATCCCCACCGCGTCGACGTCCCTGCCGACCGACACGGCCGGCAGGCCGGTCCGCACGGTCTCCTCGTACAGGGCCGGCTGGCTTGCGACCAGCACGTCATGGCCCGCGGCCCGGAATGCCCATGCCATCGGCACCAGCGCATACAGATGCGATGGCCAGGCCCAGGTCGTGAACAGTACGCGCATGGCTCGCCCCAACCCCTCTCAGTGCCGGTTGCGTCCTGCCCTGTCATGGCTGATCGGGCGAGGTCCGCGATGCGCCGACGGTGGCGCAGTCGGCTATTGCAGTGGTCGCGGCCCGCTAGAAGCGCGCCGGACCGCGGACGGGCGGTGTCCCGGGGGCTCGAACACCCTCACACCACCTGGAAGTTGGCCATCATGGCCATGTCCTCGTGCTCGAGGTTGTGGCAGTGGAACATGTACCGGCCGCGGTGGCCCGAGAAGCGGGCCAGCACATCGACCACCTCGAACGGCCGGACGTCCACGGTGTCCTTCCAGCCCGCATCCGTCGCCAGCGGCGCCTTCCCGCTGCGCGCCACGACCTGGAAGTGCGCCAGGTGCAGATGCACCGGGTGGTGGAAGTCGCTGCTGAACCGCCAGCGCTCCACGGTCCCGAGCCGCGGCCGGGCGGCGAAGGCATCGGAACGGAACGGCTTTCCGTTCACCGTCCACACCGCCGTGCCGTCCCCGGCGTTCGTCTGCCGGAAGTCGAACCGCCGCTCGGCCACCGCCGACGCCGCCCGCAGCGCCTCCACGTCCGCGAGCTTCCGCGGCACCCTGCTGTCGTCCTTCGCCGGCCGGGCGACCCGGAACCGCATCACCCGGCGCATCCCGCCCTCGTCGAGGGTGTTCACCAGCGTGACCGTGGACCCCACCGGATATGCGGCGAAGTCGACGACCACGTCGAAGCGTTCGGCCGGGGCGACAGGCAGCGCCTCGTGCGCGCGCGGTGCGCCCAGCAGCCCCGCGTCACTGCCGACCTGCACGAAGGACGCTCCCTCCCGCGGACCGGGCTCCAGGGCGAGCCGGTAGCGGCGCGCATTGGAGGCGTTCAGGATCCGGAAGCGGTAGCGGGCCGCATCCACCTCCAGCTCGGGCCAGGGCGCGCCGTTGACCAGCGTCACATCGCCCATGACGCCTTCCATGTAGGCGTCCTCGACGCCCGGCGCCCCGGTCAGCGAGGGGTCGACGGACGGATAGCGCAGCGCGCCGTCCTCCTCGAACGCCCGGTCGCAGATCATCAGCGGGATGTCCCGCTCGCCGGACGGGAGGTTCAGTGCCTCCTCCTCGTCGTCCCGCACCAGGAACATCCCGGCCAGCCCGCGCCACACCTGCGGCGCACTGAAGTCCATCCGGTGGTCGTGGTACCAGAGCGTGGCCGCGGGCTGATCGAGCGGATACGTGTAGTCCTTGGCGCCCTGCGACAGCTTCCAGTCGGCCGCGGCGACGTGCATGCCGCCCCCATGGCCTGCGTGGCCCTGCTTGCCCCTGGACGCGGGATCGTGCCGGTACCCCTTGGGAAGCACGAGATCCGTCGGATAGCCGTCCGACCCGGGCGCCTGGATGCCACCGTGCAGATGCGTCGAGGTCGGCACGGGCAGCTCGTTGCGCACGGTCACGACCATCTGCCGGCCCGACCGGCCCACCAGTGTGGTGCCGGGAAAACTGCCGTCGTACCCCCACACCTCGGTCCTCAGACCCGGCAGGATCTCCAGTTCGGCGGCACGCTGCACCAGTTCGTAATGGTCGACCCCGCGCTCCGTACGCACCGGCACGGCCGTCCGCGGCACCGGCAGCGGCACCCGGAACGGCTCCGGCAGCCGTGAGCGGCTGGCGAGGAGCTCTCCGGACACCTCACGGGACAGACTGCCGCAGCCCGCGACGCCGATCGCGGCCGCCGCGCCCGCGCCGCCCGCCAGGGCCAGCAGCCTCCGCCGGGACAACGGTGCCGACGGGATACGCCTCGCGTTCATCGGCGGCCACCGCGGGAGGCGAACGCCCAGTACGTCAGGGCCGTGGCCCCGGCAACCAGCGCGACCCCGAGCGGGATGTGCAGGCCGAGATTGCGGGAGAAGCCGGAGCCGCTCTGCAGCTGCACCAGGAAGGCGACGAGCACGGCGACGGCGAGCGGCCACAGGGGCCCGCGCCCCGGCCGCCACAGCAGCACGGTATTGATCACCAGCAGCCAGCTCAGGAAGCTGATGGTGTGCGCGTTGATCTCGTGCAGGGTCAGCAGATCCACGTCCCCGGTGATGAACATCCCGGCCAGGACCGGCTGCACGAGGGTGAGCAGGAGAAATGTGGTCATGATGCAGCGCAGCAGGATCAGCGGCCAGCGCCGCACCTTGCGCACCGCTGGCGGGCCGTCCGCCGGCCGCCTCCGGGGCGAGCGCGTCCGCGGACGCCGCGGATCCCGCTCCCCGGGATCCGCGGCGTCCGCAGGGCGGACGTCTGGTGGCTGGCTCATGGGGAACTCCTCCTGGTCGACGACACAGTCCGACGGTGACAGCCGAGACTCGAGTGGAACTTGAGCGGTAAGCGCCCGGACGCGGAATGGCGGGGACCGGACCTTGCCATGGCCGGTTCCGGTCGGATGGCGCGACCTGGCTGCCGGCCGGGTGGAGCCGACCGGCGCCCGGCGGGCCGGACCGGTCCTCGATCGGCCGTCGAGCGAGAGCGGAGAACGTGCGGGGGCATCCCTGCCGACGCCTTGGAGGCTGACCGATGGCCGAGACCCCGCTCTTCCGCGTGATCCTGCGGATGGAGATCCAGCCCGGGACCCAGGACGCTTTCGAGAAGACCTGGTGGGAGGTGGGGTCGGCGATCGCACGGCAGCCCGCCAACCGCGGCCAGACCCTGTCCCGTACGACAGAGGGCGACCGCAGCGTCTACTACGTGGTCACCGACTGGGCCGACGAGGCCTCGTTCCGCACCTTCGAGCTCAGCCCTGCCCATGTCGAACACCGCCGCCGGCTGGGCAAGTACCGCACCCACGGCGAGATGATCACCACGCAGACGGTGTACGACATCCCGCCCGCACCCCGGCCCCACAGCATCACCACCGCCGCCCCGGGGACGGCCGTGGACAAGCGCGCCCTGGCGTTCGTCGGGCTCGGCAACATGGGCGGCGGCATGGCCCACGCGCTGCTCGACGCGGGGCACCGCCTCACCGTCCACAACCGCACCGAGGCGAAGGCCCGCCCACTGGTGGACGCCGGTGCCACCGCGGCGGCCGGTCCCGCCGAAGCGGCTCGCGGCCAGTCCGTCGTCGTGCTCAGCCTCAGCGACGAAGCAGCCGTGGACGACGTCCTGTTCGGGCAGATCGTGCCCGTCCTCGCACCCGGCAGCATCGTGGTCGACACCTCCACCGTCTCCCCGGAGTACGCGCGCAAGGCCGCCGCCCGGCTGGCCGATGCCGGACTGCGCCGCGTCGAGGCCTGCGTCGTCGGCAACCCGTTCCAGGCCCGCGAAGGCAAGTTGCGCGTCTACACCAGCGGCGCCGAGCAGGACGCGGCCGAGGTCGCGGACATCCTCGACGCGATCGGGTCCGAGGTGCTGCACCTCGGCGCCCCCGGCACCGCGGCCACGCTCAAGCTGATCTTCAATCTGCTGCTCGGAGCCCAGGTCGCCTCGCTCTCCGAGGCGGTCGCCTACGGCGTGCGGGCCGGACTCGACCGCGACCGGCTGCTCGCAGCCGTCGCGGGCAGCGGATTCAGCTCCCTCGTCATGCGCTTCCGCGCCGAACTGATGCGCAAGGGCACCTACGAGCCCGCCTTCTTCCGCTCCACGCTGATGGAGAAGGACCTGCGCCTGGCCATCGACGACGCGGTGGCGACCGGTGTCACCATGCCCGTACTCGACACCGTCCGGGCGGGCTTCGCCGCCGTGGTCGCGGCGGGCGACGGGGACAAGGACGCCTCCGTCCTCATCGAGCACACGACGGCGACCGTGCCGGCTCCCCGCACCGGGGGCGACGCGTCATGACGTCCCCGGCCGACGCCCGCTACCGCCGGCTCAAGCAGCTCGCCGAAAGCGGCGGCGCCACCGCCGGCGGCAACGCGCCCGACGACATCGACCGGGTGCTGGAGCTCGTCTTCGAATGGTTCCGTGCCTGCTTCCGCCCCGAACGGGCAGGCGGGCAGTCCGGCATCTTCCACTACGCCGTCAACACCCCCCTCGGCGTACGTCACCGCTACATCGTGGTCGACGCCGGCAGCTGCACCGCCACCGTCGCCGCCGATCGCCCCGCGGACGCCACCATCGGTCTCGACGTCCAGGATCTCGTCGCCCTCGCCATCGGCGAACTCAGGGGCACCGACGCCTTCGTCAACGGCCGGCTCAAGATCTCGGGCGATGTCTTCTTCGCCATGAACTGGATCGAATGGTTCGGCTCCCGCAGCACGCCCCCGAGCGCTCACTGACGGCCGGCGCCCGCCGTTTAGCCGGCTTTGAGCCCTCCTGCAGCCGTCCCGCGCAGTCTGCCCGGAAGGACAAGCCCGGCAACTGCGTGCCGCACCCTGGAGGTTCCGTGTCCCTTCGTCTGTTCACCTCGGAGTCCGTCACCGAGGGTCACCCCGACAAGATCGCCGACCAGATCAGCGACGCGATCCTCGACGCGCTGCTCACCCAGGACCCGAAGTCCAGGGTCGCGGTCGAGACGCTGATCACCACCGGCCAGGTCCATGTGGCCGGTGAGGTCACCACCCAGGGATACGCCGAGATCCAGAGCCTGGTCCGCGAGACCGTGCTCAAGATCGGCTACGACTCGTCGGCGAAGGGCTTCGACGGCGCGTCCTGCGGCGTCTCGGTCTCCATCGGCGCCCAGTCGCCCGACATCGCCCAGGGTGTCGACACCGCCTACGAACAGCGCGTCGAGGGCGCCGGTGACGGTGTCGACGAGCTCGACCAGCAGGGCGCCGGCGACCAGGGCCTGATGTTCGGCTACGCGTGCGACGACACTCCCGAACTCATGCCGCTGCCCATCACCCTCGCCCACCGGCTCGCCCTGCGGCTGTCCGAGGTCCGCAAGAACGGCACCGTCCCGTATCTGCGCCCCGACGGAAAGACCCAGGTCACCATCGAGTACGACGGTGAGAAGGCCGTCCGGCTCGACACCGTCGTCGTTTCCTCCCAGCACGCTCCGGGCATCGACCTGGACTCGCTGCTCATCCCCGACATCCGCGACTGCGTGGTGCGGCCCGTGCTGCAGCAGCTCGCCGAGGACGGTGTACATCTGCCCACCGAGGGCTACCGCCTGCTGGTGAACCCGACCGGCCGCTTCGAGATCGGCGGCCCGATGGGCGACGCCGGCCTCACCGGCCGCAAGATCA
This sequence comes from Streptomyces sp. NPDC006208, assembly GCF_040613775.1. Classification (NCBI taxonomy): domain Bacteria; kingdom Bacillati; phylum Actinomycetota; class Actinomycetes; order Kitasatosporales; family Streptomycetaceae; genus Streptomyces; species Streptomyces sp. NPDC006208. Next base: position 86,153 of record NZ_JBEXSW010000039.1, read on the forward strand.
TCATCGACACCTACGGCGGCATGGCCCGCCACGGCGGCGGCGCGTTCTCCGGCAAGGACCCGTCCAAGGTGGACCGCTCGGCCGCCTACGCCATGCGCTGGGTCGCCAAGAACGTGGTGGCCGCCGGTCTCGCCGCCCGCTGCGAGGTCCAGATCGCGTACGCGATCGGCAAGGCCGAGCCCGTGGGTCTGTTCGTGGAGACCTTCGGCACCGAGACCGTGCCGGTCCCGCGTATCCAGTCGGCCATCAACCAGGTGTTCGACCTGCGCCCGGCCGCGATCATCCGCGACCTCGACCTGCTGCGGCCGATCTACTCCCGGACCGCGGCGTACGGCCACTTCGGCCGGAACCTCCCCGAGTTCACCTGGGAGACCACCGACCGCGCCGAGAAGCTGCGTCAGGCAGCCATCGCCGACTGACGGCAGCCGGACCGACGAAGGAGCAGTGACCGAAGTGCGCATAGCCGTAACTGGTTCGATCGCAACCGACCACCTGATGGTCTTCCCCGGCCGGTTCACCGAGCAGCTCATCGCCGGCAGCCTCGACAAGGTGTCACTCTCCTTCCTTGTCGAGGAACTCGAGATCCGCCGCGGCGGCGTGGCAGCGAACATCGCCTTCGGCCTCGGCCGGCTGGGCCTCGCCCCCTACCTCGTGGGTGCGGTGGGCACGGATTTCGCCGACTACCAGGTCTGGCTGAAGGAGAACGGTGTCGACACCGAATCCGTGCGCGTCAGCGAGTCGCTGCATACTGCCCGCTTCATGTGCACGACCGACGACGACCACAACCAGATCGGCTCCTTCTACACCGGAGCGATGAGCGAGGCCCGCCACATCGAGCTGCGGCCCGTGCACGAACGGGCGGGCGGGCTCGATCTGGTGGTGATCTCGCCGAACGATCCCGAGGCGATGGTGCGCCACACCCTCGAATGCGCGGACCTCGGTATCCCGATCGTCGCCGACCCCTCGCAGCAACTCGCCCGCATGGGCCGCGACGACGTGCGCGCCCTGCTCGACCGGCCGGCCTATCTGTTCACCAACGAGTACGAGAGTGTGCTCATCCAGGAGAAGACCGGCTGGACCGAACAGCAGATCCTGGGCCGGGTGGGCACCTGGGTGACCACCCGGGGCGCGGACGGGGTCCATGTGGAACGAGCGGGCCTGCGGCCCGTCGACGTCCCTGCCGTCGCGCCTGCCGGGACGATCGAACCCACCGGAGCAGGCGACGCGTTCCGAGCCGGATTCCTGGCGGCGACCGCCTGGAATCTCGGCCTGGAGCGTGCCGCTCAGCTGGGCAGTGCGCTCGCCACCACCGTGCTGGAGACCACGGGCACCCAGCCGGAGGAGCTGAACGGCTCCGATCTGCTGGAGCGCGTCCGCGGCGCCTACGGCGAAGGGCCGACGGCCGAACTGGCCCCGTACGTGACGGCAGCGACATGACCGGGACCCGGATCGAAGCTCTGCGTGAGGCGCTGGCCACCCGTGTGGTGGTGGCGGACGGTGCGATGGGCACGATGCTTCAGGCGCAGGATCCGACGCTGGAGGA